>JBCBHT010000141.1:0-18562 GCA_038525335.1 Cyanobacteria bacterium J06621_15
ACTATAAGTTATTGTGGAAGGCTCATTTCTCAACACTTTGGCTTTATCTGCCTTGGTATTACTCGTAGCTGTTACAAGTGGCGTGATTTATTTGACTTTGATGGAATGGCGTGACCGTCGTCTTCGAGAACAAGAAAAACGAGAATTGCGCCGTAGTACAGCAAAAAAGCGATAATTTAACAGGTAATAGACGCTATCTTCCGAAAATCCCTCATATTTGAACGTAGAGACGTAGCAGTGCTACGTCTTTAGATTTTAGATTTTAGATTTTGGATTTTAGATTTTAAAATTAATTCTCTCTCCATCCTTTTAACCATTCTCCTGCAATCGTCTCAAATTGCTTTCAACTGTCTTAGTATAAGGATGTTCTGCTCCCAAAACTTCTTGACAGATATCTAATGCTTGTTGAAAAATTGGTTCAGCTTTAGCATTAAGTTCTTGACAAAAATACATTTGTGCCAGGTTGTTTAGAGTTGTTGCGGTGTGGGGATGTATTTCTCCAAAGTTTTGCTGACAGATTTCTAGAGCTTGTTGTAGTAGAGGTTCGGCTTGCTGATATTTTCCCATACAGCAGTAAAGTGCAGCCAAACTATTAAGACTGTTAGCGGTCATGGGATGCTGTTCTCCGAGTAATTGAGAACGTATTTGAAGAGCTTGCTTAAAATAGACTTCTGCGGTGTGGTAACGTCTTTGACTTTTATGAATTAGTCCTAGGTTGTGGAAACTTTCGGCTGTCTGGGGATGCTGTTCGCTCAGAACCTTACAATTGATTTGTAGCGCTTGTTGTAAAAAGTGTTCTGAAAAAGCATACTTTCCTTGTTGATAAAGCAAGCAGCCGATTTTATTAAGCCTTTGTGCAACAGCAGGGGTTTCTTCAAAGTTACTGATTTCCATGTTGGCATGGCGGCGTTGTGTGAGAATGTCTACTGTATCGTATTCGCCACGAATGCGGGAGAAATTTATTATAGCAGCAATTAATTGTAGGGTTTGAGGATGTGCTAAACCAAAGTTAATTTCAGCAGATTCTAAAGCTAATTCGTACTCTTCATAAGCTTGCTGATAATTGAAATAACCCATGTTTTGGTAGATATTCCCTAGTATTCCATGACAATAAATAGCTAGAGGATGATTTTGGGAATCTAGGTTATCTAGAGTTTCTTTAAGCAGCTTTTCCGCTATATGTAAATTTTTGTTGACAGAGTTTAACCAAGCAGTTGTAAACTTTATTTGAGCAAGTTGGATTGGAATATTTTGATAAAATTCAAATATTTGTAAAACTTCTTGACTTAATTTTAAAGCCTCTGAATATTGCCTGTTAATCACAGCAATTTCTGTTTGCAGTTTCAATACTTCGGCTATTTCAATAGAATTACGATTAAATTGAGTGCTGCGGATACTCAAAGCTTTTTTTACATTTAGACTTGCATCTGAAGTACGTTTAAGTTTTAAATAACAAGCTGCAAGCTGTAATTGTACAGTTGAAACGTCAAGTTCTTCTAAATTTTCTGCTGACCACAAACTTTCTGCTGCTTTTAGCGCAATTAGAGCTTGTTGATAATCTTCTAAAGCGAAGAAAGATTTACCTAATAGACTAAAAGCTAAAGCATTTTGTTGGTATTTAATAAAAATTTGTAATGCATAAATAGCAAATTGATGTCTACCTGCTTCGGAAATACATTTAATTTGTGACAAAAACCAATCAGCTACTTGTTGCCGTCGTTGACTCTTTAAACCATGTTCGAGTAAATTTACTAATGCACCTAAATATGGTTCTGATTGCTGATATTTTTCTTGATACTTTTGTTGGTAATAGTTAGACAACCAACTATTAACCGATTGCTGCAATCCGATAGTTTGATTCTTGCATAAATACTCTCCCACAATTGGATGTAAGCTCCATCCTTTTGTATGTGATTCTACAAAACTAGATTTGACAACCTTATCAAATAATTTGCTCCAACAATTGCATACCCACTCACAGTTAACAATTTCAAAGTGACTCATCAATCTTGCGAACAACACTTCATCCCAAGTTTGACAGTTAGATAAAATTTGCCACATTCTTCTTTCATAGCAACCCCAAGCTGCGTTCAATTTTGGTAAAATCTCTTGAAGATTAACAGCAAAATCTTTAACTTTTGGAGTTTTTTGCGTTGTTAGACAAAGGTAAGTTTCTATTCCTAAGTTTAAATACAAAGGGATACCTTCTGATGCTTGAACAATTAGTTGTGAAATCTCCGAATTTTCAACTTCAAATTTTCGTACAATTTCTTGAGATTCAGCATCAGTCAAACGTCGTATGGGAATATTTTCACTACTGCTTGTTAAATGTAGTGGTTTTTCGGCAAAAATTACCCATAATATAGAAGGATTGATTTGAATTAATTTCTTTAACCAGTTGCATTTACCTTCAGCATCAGTTAAAGATTCGTAATTATCGATAATAACTACTGCTTTTTGAGAATCTTTTTGTAGATGTAACTGTAAATCTCGCGCTAAAAATAGAGGTAGTAAATCCAGAATATCCTTTAGATTCGCGCAATCTTTTAATTCTTGTAAATTCTTACTACCTGTAACTCTCCACCATTGACTTATTTCTCCAGTTTGCTGGTAAAAAAACCAGTTCAAACTAGCAAATATGTTACTACCAAACAACGCGGTTTCAGACTTCTGTTTACCTTGATAATTACCTATCCATGAGGTCGCTTTCAACAATAAAGGAAATTGATATAATCCTTGCTTGACTATTTCAATAATCTGTAAAATCTGACTTTCTGTAAAAATTTCTGAATCAATAAATTTATCTCCAGAAATTTTTAGTTGAGAGGAATTTGTCAAAGCATCGTATAGCAGATAAGCAATATCGAAGCAACTCAAACAGCATTTATTTTTGAGTAAATCTTTTCGTAATTTCAGCAAAGTTGAGATTGCTGGATTTGATACTGCATAATTGTTAAGTATTTCTTCAGCTTTGATGGCTGTGCTTTTTGAATAATGTTGTGTTATCTTATTATGTAAAGATGCAGAAATTTTTGCTTTACCACTTCCGGGCTGTCCATAAATTGTCACCGCATCAGCAAGATTTTTTTCACTTTCTGTAATTTGAATAAGTAATTCTTCAGCGTAATTTTCTCTAACAAGCTGCTCTTCGTACTCTCGCTGTAACATGATTTTAGCTGATGACAAATAACGACTCGTAAGACTTCGGTAAACAGAGTTCCGTAAATTAGAGACGCAAAAATTATGCTCTTTCTTTGAACGAAAAAAGAACACGGAATATCAATTATTGGTTTTTTGACAAAACTACTTGAAGTGTGAACGCAAAATTTCTAGCCGTAGAAATTGCAATTCATACTTTTATTATTGACAGATTATTTTTACTTAGAAACTTGAACGATTTAATTCTTAGGATACATTTTTGTGCTGAAATAGAAAAGTTGAAAATAATGCTGAGAAAAAGACAAAAATATCCAAGCTGTCTTTTTTGCATAACGAATTTGAACAACAGGTTTTGCAGCCCTTACACTTACTAGTATAAATTGTTTCTATATAGTTGATTGTATATCCCGATAAACTTTATTGAATATTAAAACAAATATAATTATTTTAGGGGATTGACTAATTAATATATTTATGTATTGTATTTTTAATTATTTAATTTAAGATATAAATATTCTATTTTACACTGTAATATCTAATACTTGACTATAACTATTAATATTTAAGGACAGGAGTGTCGGTCATACGGGGTGAGGTTTAGAGTGTATTACACTCAACCGAAAACTGCTATATTTTATTATTCAAAACAATGGGGAAATAATTGTTAGTAAATTATTCCCCCATCAGCATTCCAAAACTTTACAGCTGCTTCACTTCAGCAACTAACTTTCCTACCATGTCTTTAGCGCTACCGAAAAGCATTGAGGTTTTATCTTTGAAGAATAAACCGTTCTCTACACCAGCAAAACCCTTGCTCATACCGCGCTTAATCACAATCGCTTGCTTAGCCCTATCAACTTCTAAAATTGGCATTCCGTAAATTGGGCTATTTTTATCGCTTCTTGCTGCTGGATTAACAACATCATTTGCGCCAATAATTAAAGCAACATCAGTTTGCTCAAACTGAGGATTGACATCTTCCATATCATGAAGCTGTTCGTAAGGAACATTTGCTTCAGCCAATAGTACATTCATATGTCCCGGCATTCTTCCAGCAACTGGGTGAATCGCATACTTGACATCTACACCCATACGTTCCAACTGGTCTGCCAACTCGCGAACACCATGCTGTGCTTGAGCAACAGCCATACCGTAACCCGGAACAATTACTACAGAACGAGCATAGCCCAGCATCATCGCGCATTCCTCTGGGTCAACACTGCGAACAGTTCCCCCAGCATCGTCCCCACCAGCAGCACCACCAGAAGTAGCTGAGCCGAAAGCACCAAATAACACGCTGAACAAAGAGCGGTTCATAGCCTTACACATAATTTGTGTGAGGATTAAACCACTTGCTCCCACTAAAGCACCAGCGATGATTAACATATTGTTCATCACCACAAATCCAGCAGCAGCAGCAGCTAAACCAGAAAGCGAGTTCAACAGCGAAATTACCACTGGCATATCGCCACCACCGATAGGGATAACGAATAATATACCTAGCAGTAATGAAAGTCCGACTATACCTAAGAATACAGGTAGATTATAGGGATTTACAATCAAAAATCCACTACCAACAACGTAACCAATCAACAGCAAAATGTTAAAAGGTTGCTGTAAAGGATAAGTAATCGGAGTACCTTTGAGGATTCCTTGCAGTTTCGCAAAAGCAATCGCACTACCGGTGAAAGTAATACCACCGATGAAAACATCCAGCAGCATCGAAATATTTACATCCAAACCGATAGGTTGATTGGTGTCGAGCAATCGCCAAAATTCCGCCACCGCAACCAAAGCAGAAGCAGAACCCCCCAAACCATTAAGTAAACCGACCATTTGGGGCATTTGGGTCATTTGCACCGCATAAGCAGCAATGGCTCCAATTACCGAACCAATCGCCAAACCTATCAAAATCATTTGATAGTTGAGCACCTGCTGATTTAAGAGAGTTGCAACAATAGCCAACAACATCCCCACAGAAGCCATTACGTTTCCATTTCGAGCAGTAGCAGGTGAACCTAATTTCTTTAAGCCCAGAATAAACAGAGATGCAGCAAGTAGATATGTTATTTGTATGCCAGTTGGGAGAAAATCACTCATAAAATTTGATAGTTGATGATTGTTAGTTGATAGTTGTTAGTTGTTAGTTGTTGGTTGTTAGTGGTTGTTTGTTAGTTGATAATTCACACTCTAGGAGTGAAAATTGTTTGTTAGTTGCTAATTTTTCGAGAAGCATTTCTATCTTTTATATATAGGGAGCAAGATGCTCCCACTACAATATATTTTTCAAAATTGCTTATTAGCCACTAACTACTAACAACTAACCACTAACAACTAACTCGCTTTCTTTTTAAACATTTGCAACATTCTGTCAGTTACTAAGAAACCACCGACAACGTTAATAGTTGCAAGTACCACAGCAGTCAAACCCAGAATTACAGATAAATTTGATTCCTTTGCTCCAGCAGCTACAATTGCCCCCAATACAGCAATACCAGAAATCGCATTAGAACCAGACATCAAAGGTGTATGTAAAGTGGGTGGTACTTTATTGATAACTTCAAATCCAACAAAAGAAGCCAACACAAACACAAATAAAGCAGCAATTAATGCTTCTGTCATTTCAAAAAAACTCCAATAAAAATCAATTGTCAATTATCAATGTTCAATTATCAATGAACAATTAGAAGTGATAACTGTTCATTGATAATTGTTTATTGTTCCCCGTTAACTGTTAACTGTTAAAGCTTGTAATGCATCTTTTACACGTTGATTGCGAATTTCACCGCTATGGGTGACGCAAGCAGCATTGACAATATCGTCTTCAAAATCTAGATTCAAAGCGTTATCTTTTGCCAATAATTTCATCAGTGAAACCAGATTTTTAGAATATAGTTGACTAGCGTGAACTGGTACTGATGAAGGTAAATTGACTGGACCAATAATTGTCACGCCGTTTTTAACTACATTTCCACCGGGTTCTGTATAAGCAGCATTACCACCTTGGTCTGCTGCTAAATCGACAATTACTGCACCGGGTTTCATTTGTGCAATCATTTCTTCAGTTACTAATCGAGGCGCTTTTCTACCCGGTACTTGAGCAGTTGTAATTACCACGTCAGCATTTTTTACTCTGTCGTTAACTGCTTCTTGAGTTTTCTTTTTACTCTCTTCAGAAATCTCTTTAGCATAACCACCAGCGGTTGCTGTTTCTTCGTCTAATTTTACTTCGACAAACTTTGCACCCAAACTTTGCACTTCTTCTTTAACAGCGGGACGAATATCAAAAGCTTCTACCATTGCTCCCAAGCGTCTTGCTGTAGCAATAGCCTGTAAACCAGCTACCCCCGCACCCATGACAAATACTTTCGCAGGAGCAATGGTACCGGCTGCTGTGGTGAGCATAGGAAAATATTTTGGTAATGCTTCAGCCGCAATTAGTACCGATTTATAACCCGCAATGGAAGCTTGGGAAGATAAAGCATCCATACTTTGTGCCCTGGTGGTGCGAGGAATCATTTCCATGCTAAAAGCAGTTACTTTTCGTTGCGCTAGCTGCTCAATTACCGATGGATTTCCTAAAGGATTGAGGAATCCGATAAATACACTTCCTTCCTTAAGTAAATCAATTTCCGCGCTACCGTCTTCTCGTTGCTGTGGTGGACTTACTTTAAGCAGGATATCTGCTTCACCCCACAATTTTGCAGTATCAGAAATAATTGTTGCTCCAGCGGCTTCGTAATCAGAATCGTTGAACAATGCTTTTTCACCAGCACCCGATTCGATGGATACTTCAAAGCCTTGTTTAACCAGCTTTGAAACAACATCTGGAATTAATGCTACACGACGCTCGCTAGCTTCTATTTCTTTCGCAACTGCAATTCTCATGAATTCTCCTAATTGTTAGTTTTTTAGAAACAATAAAAATATTGAAAATATCTTTAAGTAAAGCAATAAGCGCACTGGTAGTTCAGCCACTGCGATTGCTAATAGTTAGCGATTTGGAGGCTCATCAGTTAAAACTCGGATTGCATTTGACCATGAAAACCGATAAAGCTCCTTAAATTTTTTAGCCATCGAAGGCTGTCAACAAAACTTATGTACTGCTCATCCTAAGCCGATTCCCAAACTTTGCACTTTTATCTTTAACTTTTTTTCGGGATTGAACAGTACTTTGACAATACTAATTCTACTTGCTTAAATTTGAAAAACTTTAGTTCCTTATACTAATATCTATAATTCCTCAAACTTTAACAATTTAATAATAATTTATCTACATTTATATCTGGTTTATTTTGCAGATAAAAATTTTGAGTACGACATCAGTACAGGGTCGGCAAATAACCAGCAATCATATTGTTTAATTAGCCCCATGATATAAAACTAGTCTTTTAGAAGATAGCGTAATTCATTAGATAATTGTCATCTTCTAATTTTCATTTTTTTTAACAAAATACTTCATTATCGAAACAGTTATACACATTTAGAAACACTATCAAATTTTCATTACATTTATATTTTCTTAAGCTATATTTATTTTTGTAAGCAGGAAAACTATTTATTGTTTCAGCTAATTGTTAACTAAGCTGAGTTCGGGATATTTTTTTCGCTAATAAAACCGTAAAAAATATAGATAATACCGGTTTCCCAAAATTGAATTTGCTCTGTCTTTTTTACTTGCTACTTACTATTTACTACTTATTAATGGTAAATCTCTTAACCCAAACTCACGTTAATTAAGCAGTTTGGCGTTGCAAATTGTAATTGCAACAAGAGAATAGAGAGCAGAATTTTAATTCAATTTATTTAACTAAATTTATTGGCGTTGCTGATTAAAAGTATGGATAGCCCCTAACCCCAATTCTGGGGAAGAAATATTATTTAAAGTCCCCCAATTTTGGGGGATTTAGGGGGCTAGCGCTAGATAGTAACAATAAATTCATATTTAAATTCAGCAACGCTAATTTATTTGTACCAATTTGCTCAGATAGAGATTAAAGCATATTTGTGATTTAAGTAATACCACTAAGCAGAAGGTATACATATGACTATTTATTTATAAAAAATAGACAATAATACTTATATAGACACTTTTTGTAAGTGACTTACGTCCAGTATCTAGGATTCAGTAGTAAAGTTTAGTTACGAGCGTTAACTTCGTACTGCCTTAATACAACAGACCCATTCTTGCCAGAGGAGTGATTATTATGCGACGTTTACTTTCTGCTGTAGCTATAACCGGATTTTTGCTAGGAGGAGTCCCGACCGTTACCTCCGCACAAGGTTTACCTGGATTGACCTTATTTAGCGGTGTAAAGAGTGAAAACCAGCTATCATACCGATTAGATTTTGGCGGTCAGACACGCGACTGGGATAGATATCGTTTAAGAATTTCTGCTAAGAAAATGAAAATGGCTGCTGAAAAGTTTGTCATTGCTTACCCAGATTATTACGATGGAGAATTCGATACCGACGAAGTTGAAATCAAAGTCGGAAGAGGGAAAGGTAAGAAAATGGCTGTTTCTGAAGTGAAATGGGATAAAAAAGGAAACGTACTAGAAATTTATCCTAAAGAACCAATCCCCGCAGGTAAAAGCGTTGAGTTGCAGTTATCCAACGTGCAAAACCCAGATTTTCCTGGAACCTTTTACTTTAACTGCTTAATTCAATCTCCTGGAGATAAAACAGCGTTAACCCGCTACGTAGGAACTTGGATTATCGGAATTAATTAAATTTGAGCATAGGGGATAGGGGATTGGGAATTATTGTTATTTCTTCATTACCTATCCCCTTTCCTCTGCTTGTAAATTGGCTAATAATGGTAATATTACAGACCTATACCAACTCAGAATAATATTTTCCCTAATTCTTCATTTGTAGGGTGCTGTGACGGTTAAGATAACTTTTCAAAGGTAACAAAATAATTTCAATTTGCCGTCACGCACCATTATCAACCAATTGATGCGTGACGGCATGATGCAGATTTTCCGCTATGCTTGATGAATTGTTTTAGCCGTCACAGCACCCTACTGTTCCCAATCCCCAATGCCCAAAAATCTTTAAATTTAGAATATTCGATGGTATAATAACGGATTGTAATTTTTAACAGGTGCCGGGAAGGAAAATATTATGAAAAGAACGCTAGGCGGCACTTGCCGTAAGAGAAAGAGAACATCTGGATTTCGTGCAAGAATGCGTACACCCGATGGTAGAAACGTGATTCGAGCTAGAAGAAAGAAAGGTCGTCATCGTTTGAGTGTTTAAGTCGTGTATGGGTTGGGTATTAGTGATATTTGACAATGGCTTTGCCTAAATCAAATCGGCTCAAGTCCCGACATGACTTTAGGGCAGTTTTCCGGGAAGGGTTTCGCTGTCATGGTGATTACATGACGCTTAGAGCATTACCACCGCGTGATGATAAACCACCTTTTTCGGATACTTCCTATGAAAATGGAGAAGATAAAACGCACTCAAATATTAATCCACCTAAAATTGGTATATCAATTAGTACCAAGGTTAGTAAAAAAGCTGTAGTTCGTAATCGATTGAAACGTCAAATTGCAGCCGTTTTATATGAATTATTACCGAAACTAGCCCCTCAATGGCGATTAGTGGTGGTTGTAAAACCAACAGCAGCACAACAAGAGTGCGGAAGCAAACAATTTCTGCAAGAATTAGAGGAGTTGTTGGTAAAAGCCGAGGTCATTAATGGGCATTCGTGAAGAAGTTTATTATGAAGGTGGTCCTCATATTGGGGATTTAATTATAGGTATACTGATTGGTTTAACCTTAGTCGGTCTACCATTAGCTGTTGGCGCTATTGTCAGAGCTTTATGGCTACGCTATCGTATCACTGACCGTCGCATATCTGTCACTGGTGGTTGGATGGGACGCGACCGCTCGGACATAATTTACTCGGAAATCGTAAAAATTGCCAAGGTTCCCCGTGGTATTGGATTATGGGGTGATATGGTACTAACCCTTAGAGATGGTAGTCGCTTAGAATTACGAGCAGTTCCAATGTTCAGAAAAACTTACGAGTATATTTCTCAACAGGTCGCTGCAAGAAATCCCAAATTTGCCGATGCTGCGAAAAGCTAAGTTGTAAAAGCACGATTACAGCTTTTGTAGCTGATTATCCGACGATAAATCAATTCAAAATACGAAATATAAATTGAAAAATAATCAAAAATAATTTTTAATTTTTAGTTTTGAATTGGTACTATCTCTATCTATCTAACCGGTTGAAATATCGGTATCTTAAAAAATGTGCGGCTATCCGTAGGATAGCTAGTCGCATTTTTTATGAGGATTTAGATAAATTAGATTCAGTTAATTTAGTGTCTATAGGGTTGAATTCAAAATAATGGACTTTGGTATTGGGTTCCTCTCGAACAATGTAATGCTGCCAATCATAGACTTGTTCTATAGCGTTGTACCGAGCTATGGATTGGCGATTATTGCTCTCACATTAATTATCCGCTTCTCGCTCTATCCTTTGAGCGTAGGTCAAATACGCAATATGCGGCGGATGAAGATTGTGCAACCGCTAATGCAGAAGCGGATGGCGGAGGCTAAAGAGAAATATAAAGACGACCCGCAGAAGCAGCAAGAAGAGATGATGAATGCTCAAAAGGAATTCGGTAATCCACTTGCTGGTTGTTTTCCGTTACTTTTACAAATGCCTGTATTGCTAGCACTTTTTGCCACATTACGGGGTTCACCTTTCGCTGCTGCAAACTATAATGTCAATCTCCAAATTTTGCCTAGCGAACAAATCGAACGAATTCAACCAGCAGCATTCGCCACAAAACCTTCAAGTATTTATATTGATGAAGGTGAACGTATAAAGGTAGCTGCGATTCTTCCTGGAGGTAACAAGCTAGCTGTAGGGGAACATACCAAGCTTCAATATCAAACGGTTGATGGTAAGCCCTTTGAAGAAGTATTAGGAGAGCATCCAGAAAATCAGAACAAGTTGCTTCCTCAGTGGAAGATAACTAAGGGAGCAGAACGAATCAGTATTGATTCTGAAGGAAATATAGAAGCTTTACAACCCGGAGATGTCACAATTCAAGGAAATATTCCTGGATTGGCAGCAGACACGGGATTTTTGTTTATTCAGGCTTTAGGTAGAGTCGGTGCATTTGATGACGACGGTACGGTTCGCTGGGATATCGTCACCATGATTGGAATGTTCGGTATTTCGCTTTACGTGAGTCAATTGCTTTCCGGACAAACTAATGCAACTGATAATCCGCAGCAGAATGCTGTTAGTAAAATTACTCCGGTTCTGTTCTCAGGGATGTTTTTATTCTTTCCCTTACCTGCTGGGGTATTGATGTATATGGTAATTGGTAATATTTTCCAAACCTTACAAACCTACATCCTCTCTAAAGAACCTTTACCAGAAGAACTACAAAAGATTGTGGACGCGCAAGAAAAAGAAGCTCTAAGCGCAGAAGCAAAAGCATTACCATTTGAACCAAAAAGTACTAAAAAGAAAGCAACAAGTTGATGATGAGTGATACTCGGATGCAACGCGGGGAGCAGTGGCTAAAAGAATTGCTGCAATTATCTGGGTTCTCTGTGGAGATTAAAGTTGACAAAGAAGAAAGCGGTTTGGGAGAAAAAGACCCACTTTCTCTTAATAGCTATTGGTTGACAATTGAGGAATCTAATTTAAGCGAAAATCAAATCCAAAATTTAATTGGACGCGATGGTAAAGTGCTAGATGCAATTCAGTATCTAGCAAATTCTATTCTTAACTTGAGCCAAGAAACTGAGGAACAAGCATCTTATACAGTAGAACTCAACGGTTATCGCGTTCACAGGTTAGCTGAAATTCGCAACATGATAGACGAAGTAATCGATAGAGTCCGTACTACCGGAAGAGAAGTGGAAGTAAAATCTCTTAGTTCAGCCGAACGTCGTCAAGTTCATACTTTATTAAAAAGCTTTGAAGATTTAGAAAGCTTTAGCCAAGGTAAAGAACCGCATCGGCATTTAGTTGTACGTCCTTTTTCGTGGTAAGTAGAGTCTGAGGGTTTGGGATGTGTAAATATCTAGAAATATCTAGAAATATCTAGCATAAAAATATCTCACAATATATTCCCAAACCTTCTTTCTCACAGCATTATTTTAGATAGATAAACGGTGAGTAATATGGACGCAATTTATATTCCCCAACTTGCTCAAGCGCCGAAACCAGTAGAAGAAATTGTAGTAAAAGAATTTTTACCCGATTTAAATACTTTAACTCCAGTTCGCGGAAATATTCGTGTAGAGCATCGCGGCAATTTCTTACAAGTAACGGCTCAAGCTGAAGCAATTATGACATTGACCTGCAACCGTTGTTTGCAACAATACAATCATCGCGTTTTAGTCGATACTTCAGAAATTATTTGGTTAGACGAACAAGCCGAAGTTGAAGAAGAATTTCTCGCAGAGAGAGAAGTTGCTTTAGATGAGTTAGTGGAAACCTTATCACCATATGGATACTTTCATCCTAGCGTTTGGCTTTACGAGCAAATGTGTTTAGAGATTCCTCAACGTCAGTTGTGCGAACAAAAATGTCCAGGAATTGAGCAAAATCAAAATACTAATGTAGATAAACCCATTGATAGTAGATGGGCTTCGTTACAATCTTTGAGAAAGCAATTGTAATGAAGAATATCAATCCTAATTATTATTGTTGTTTAGAAACCCGGTTTTTTGAGAAAAAGAAAATTGGGTTTTTTAATAATTTTTAGAAAATAGCGCAAAGTGTGGTCTTGGGGAGCCATTCCGTTGCGGGGGTTCCCCCCGTTGTAGGAACTGGCGTGGTTTCCCCCAAGAGCAACTTTGTAAGAGAGGAAATAAATAGTATTTAATAGTTAGGAGTTTGGAGTTGATAATTACCAATTACCAATTACCAATTACCAATTACCAATCCTTAAAACCGATAAGCAAGAAACGGAATCAACATTTCAGCATGACTCAAACCTGCATGAACTCCAAGGTGTGTATGTAAGCGTTCTTCGTTTGTTATATGCTGGCGACATATCCAGTCTTTATGAGAAATCAGTAGTAAATCACCAATTCTATCTTCAGCTTCTTTACTTAGAGGTTTACCCGGAATTCCAAATAAACCGTTATCTACTGCTTCAGATTTAGTTATGGTAAAAAAGTTTTCACTAAAATTTTGCTTAATATAATCTGAAATAGCAGCTTGTTTATCGTGTTTAACGTGTAAATAACGAACCCTAGACTCACCCGTTACTGGAGCAAATAAATTTTGAGTTAATTGGGGATGCTGTTCCAACCAAAGTGTATTTTCTAAAGCACTATATCTTTGACCGTGGTCTGCTACAACTAACAAAACTGTATCATTGCGACCCGCTAAAGGTTCTATAAGCTGTTTTTGAAGAGCAAAATCTAAGGTAGACACTTCCGCTTTATAAGAGGAACTCAAAGGACCGTAACGGTGAGACACCATGTCTACAGTAGGTATGTATACATAAGTAAAACTTTTTCGATTACTGCTTTTTGCTAGCAAACCTTCGCGTAATTGAGCAAAAGCATCCGAAGGAGTGCGATAACCTTTAAAACCATCATTTCCAGCATCTGCACCAGCAGTGGTAAATCTACTAATACTTGTTTGTTTAAACTGTTCAAGATTGATGATTTCTACGTCTATTCCCGCTTTTTCCATACGTAAATATATGTTTGGAATGGGGAGTAAGTTCTCTGGATTGAATAAAGTATCGGGGAAAGAAGCTCTACCGGGAGCGGTTTGAGGACGAAAGCCAATAAAATTAACGATGCAACCAATTTCGCGTATATACAAATTAGTTGCCATCATCCCATGTTGTGCGGGAGCGTAGCCAGTTGCAGCAGAAGTTAAAGCAGTTACTGTAGTGCTAGGGTAAACTGAAGTTGCTGGCATAAAAAAAGCCTGCGGACTATCACAAGCTTTGGCTATGTTCGGTATATCTTGAGAATTGGCAAGGGACTGTAATTGTTCGTAACCAAATCCATCCATAATCAACATCACCACATGATTAATGGGTGCTTGATTTTGCCAAGATTTCCAAGCTTCAGATACTTGAGATGTTGCTAACAATTCTGGATTGAAAGCGGGAGTTGCAGGTGCTTCGCTTAAAATTGGAGCATCCGGAGCTAACCATTCAATTGCGAGAGTTGCGATATTGCTCAAACCAAGTCCATCGTAGCTGGGTCTGACTGCTTCATTACCGAAGAAATCCGGTAGTTTTTGACGAGCAAGCAGTTTTTCTCTAGCTATAGCTGATATTGCCATTTTGTTAAAATTTGCGACACGCCGCAATTATTCTATCTCTTCTTAAAACGTAAAATTACTCCATAAGCACCAACGAAAAAGAGAAAAAGCGTAGAAGATGGTTCGGGTACAGATACGGGAGATTCAGGGTTTTTAAAAGTATCCAACAATGACGTTGCAGTTGCTACTGATAATCCTTCTATTTCTGCTGCTACTTGTTGTCGTGATGTATTATCTGGAGCGTCTCTTAATTTTTGATAATTTTGCCATGTAAGTTCGCGCCATAATGCTATAACTTCAAAACTTTCTAAATTATCGGAAGTTCCTGGCAAATCATTATCATCAATTGTAGGGTCAAATGTTTGAGCTAATTCTCCCAAGACATCTACCTGTAAAAGGACTTGGTTAAAAAGGTCGTGGTCTGCTTTACTTATAGAAGTTCCTTTCTGGTCAAGTTATAATACAAAAGGTAAATCGCGCAAAATATGAGCGCTACTTCCTAAACTTAAATTTCCAGTACCAGTTACAGACTGGTTTTCTGCTGCATCAAAAGCTATTTTCCAACCCTGTGGAACATTACCAGTATTTAAATGATAATTATCGTAAGCTTCAAAATAATAATCAGCAAAAAGTGCATCTTCTCGAACTATTGATGTAGGGTTTTCAAAACCTACACTATCAAGCAATTGCTGCAATTTTTCAGTGGTTCTTTAATAGCTAAGAGCAAAGATTCCGTCTCTATCTTGTTGTGCTTCTAATGGTTCGTATCTACGTTCCATTTCTTGAATAACAAGCTCTAGACATTCCGGTTTACTTCCTGGCAAACTGCTGTATCTGATAATCTTTGAGAAACAGCTAAAGCCGAACTTTGTACTGAAAACAAAAGTGCAGCAGTTCCTACTAAAAGCTTTTTCACTTATTTGATTAAACTCAATTTCAAATGGTTTAAGTATACGTGTAATTACATAGATTTCAAATAATGATTTATTGTGATTTGATAAACATAAGGTTAAGTTGACAACATCAGAATTAAAGTAATATCGCGTTACTCTAGACTTATAGCACTTATATACTTGCAAGAAATGTCTGTTGCCAAAGAATTAAAAAATCCACAATTAGAAAGCATAGATTCAATCAATCAAGAGTCGGAAACTGTAGATTTAAATATCCAAAATGATGTTATATTTCCCCCAGGGGATTTATACAGCGACGAACCACCTTTGGAAAGCGATTTACATTTAAAGCAGATTATTCTGCTGATACAGTGTCTGGAGTTATTCTGGCAAAACCGCAATGATTTTTATGTTGCGGGAAATCTGACGATTTATTATAGTAGCCGTCAGTTGAAGTCAGAAAAATTTCGCGGTCCAGATTTTTTCGCAGTTCTAGGAACCGAACGCAAACCCCGTAAAAGCTGGGTAGTGTGGGATGAAGACGGCAAGTATCCAAATATTATTATAGAAATACTTTCCGATTCTACCGCAGCAACAGACAGGAATTTAAAAAAGGAAATTTATCAAAACACCTTTCGGACTCCAGATTATTTCTGGTTTGACCCCGTAAGTTTGGAATTTCAAGGATTTCATTTAGTTGATGGCGAATATCAGCCACTAAAACCCTCGGAGCAAGGTTGGTTATGGAGCGAGCAGTTAGGTTTATTCTTAGGAATTGAAAACGGACAGTTACGGTATTTTACTTCTGAAGGTGAAATACTTCCGACTCCTGAAGAATTAGCAAAGCGAGAAACTCAACGTGCAGACCAAGAAACTCAACGTGCAGACCAAGAAGCACAGCGAGCAGACCAAGAAGCACAGAAAGCTGAGCGTTTAGCAGCTAAATTGAGAGAATTGAATATAGATGTAGATGATTTATGATAATTTATAAACTTAAAATTTCGCAATAAAGACAGCCGCTTTGGGCTGCCCTATTATTTGTTAATAACTTGTCATATAGCTAAACAAATTCTAATCAAATTTCATCAGGAATTACCCATTTAGGCGGTTCCGATAATTTTTTTATTCTGGCGATTTCAGCCATTTCTAACATCTTATCTAAGGAAGTTTCTTGAATAAACTGTGATGCTTCTTTCCCATACTCTTTATTAGGACATTTTTCTCCTAAAACACAGCCATTTACACAAGCTTCCGCGCAATTAATTTTTTGTTCTTCCATAGTGTTCCCCTCTTTACTAATATTTTTCCAAACAGATATTAGTTCTGGATAAATATTAACGTGCAATTCGACTAGAGAGTTAAGAGTTAGGAGTTAGGAGTTAGGAGTTAGGAGTTAATAATTACAAATTTCTGCTTGTCCCTTGTCCCCTTGTCTCCCCCTCTCCCCAATGCCCAATCCCCTATTCCCCATGTCCAATTAAACAATGCCTCAAACCTTTGCCACAACCGGAACCATCGCGGCGATCGCAACTGCTGTTGTACCCCAACAGGGTAGCGTGGGAATTGTGCGAGTTTCTGGTTCGGAAGCGCTACAAATTGCCGATTCTATTTTTCACGCACCGGGGAAACAAGTTATAGAATCTCACCGAATTATCTACGGTTATATTCGTCATCCTCAAACGCAAAAGTTGGTTGATGAAGGGTTATTGCTAATCATGAAAGCTCCGCGTTCCTACACCCGCGAAGATGTTGTAGAATTTCACTGTCATGGAGGAATTATGGCGGTGCAGCAGGTGTTGAAATTATGTCTGGAAGGCGGTGCAAGGCTAGCTCAACCGGGTGAATTTACTTTAAGAGCCTTTTTGAACGGAAGAATTGATTTATCTCAAGCTGAAAGCATTTCTGATTTAGTTGGTGCAAAATCTCCTCAAGCTGCTCAAACAGCGTTAGCTGGTTTACAAGGAAAATTAGCCGATTCTATTCGTCAATTACGCGCTAAATGTTTGGATACTGTAGCAGAAATTGAAGCGCGGATTGATTTTGAGGAAGATTTACCTCCGCTGGATGATAAGAAAATAATATCAGAGATTGAGAATATAATTTCAAAAATTACTCAATTAATTGCAACTGCTGACAAAGGAGAATTATTACGTACTGGTTTAAAAGTTGCTATCGTTGGTCTTCCGAATGTTGGTAAATCAAGCTTGTTAAATGCTTGGAGCCGTAGCGATAGAGCAATTGTCACTGATTTACCAGGAACCACTCGCGATGTTGTTGAATCCCAGTTAGTTGTGGGAGGTATTCCGGTACAGGTATTGGATACGGCTGGTATTCGCGATACAGAAGACCAAGTGGAAAAGATTGGTGTCGAACGTTCTCGGAATGCCGCACAAGCAGCAGATTTAGTATTATTTACAATTGATGCAACAACCGGATGGACGAAGGAAGATGAAGAAATTTATCAGCAAGTAAAGCATCGTCCTGTGATTTTGGTGATTAATAAAGTTGATTTAGTAGAAGAAATTCAAAAAAATAATATTCAATCTAAAATTCAAAATATTCTAAACATAGAATCAAAAATTTTCACAGCAGCAGCAAAAAATCAAGGAATTGAAGCGTTAGAAGCAGCAATTTTAGAACAAGTAGAAATTGGTAATATAGAAGCTTCAGATATGGATTTAGCAATTAACCAGCGTCAAGAAGCTGCATTAATCAAAGCGAAAACTTCATTAGAACAGGTTCAGTTAACAATTGAGCAAGAACTACCTTTTGATTTTTGGACAATAGATTTACGAGGTGCAATTAATGCGTTAGGAGAAATTACCGGAGAAGAAGTGACTGAATCTATTTTAGATAGAATTTTTAGTAAATTTTGTATTGGGAAATGAATTGGGTAATTGGTAATTGTTAATCAACCTTTGACCTTTGACCTCTAACCTCAGCTTGTAGGTTGGGTTAGACACGAAAGCTGATTTAATTTTTAACCAGAATTTGTATATTCATCGTGTCGTAACCCAACATCACAGTTGTGGATTTAAAACGAGAATTCCTGCATATTCCACAATCACTTGGATTAAATACCAGCTTCTCATAATTACTGAAAAGTGCAATAACCAATGTTTTAATTTGACTTGATTATTAAAAGTATAAGTTGATTCAATAATCTTGCTGAAAATATGAGCAAGTATTAAATGAAATTTATACGTTTAGTTTGTATTGCATTAGTAGTAGT
>JBCBHT010000142.1:0-18539 GCA_038525335.1 Cyanobacteria bacterium J06621_15
ATTGAAATACAGGTCGAACTTGCTAAAAATGCAATTCAAAATTCCACTTTTGAACAATTACCTAATGATATTCAAGAATTACTAAAACAGAAAAGCAAATTAACCGGAAATTGCCAATAATATTATTACCAATTACCAATTACCAATTACCAATTATTAGTTATTCTGCTGAGTTAATACACTATCGTGCAATTGCAACAGTTGTTTATCTTCTATTCCTACTGTTTCCAATCCTTTTACAGTTTGCATCAAATATTCAGCACTTGAGCCTAGTTCACCTTTAGCTGTCGCAATAGTATTCACCGTGCTTTCAAAAGACATTTTACCCGCATAGTCGGGATGACATCTATTAACGACAAAAGTTATTGCACAAAACTGATTAGTTCCATCAACTACCTTGACCCATCGGGGAATATACGAACCAATTACCATTTCCCGTCGCCATAACAAAGATAACTCCGACCGTACATCAGCAGCAGCAATCCGATAAACTACACCACGACAACTGCCACCACAATCCAAACCCAGCACCAACCCAGGGTTCTCCGGAGTACCTCTACCCACAGGTGCTTTTAAGCAGAAACGGCGATGCCAACCATAAACAGTTCCCACCCGACGCTCTATAAATTTAAAAGCAGGATTCCAAATTAGCGAACCATAAGCGAACAGCCAAACATCCGTATCCGGCTTATGAACCTTAAGAGTAACGCGAATCGATTCTTGCAACTGACTTTCGCTTAATAGCTGCATTCCCAGACCCGATTGCGAAATCATTTGATGCAATCGGCTAGATTCTAAGTCAGCGCGAGTTAGGGGATTGGGCATAGGGGATTGGGCATGGGGAATAGTAAAATGTAGGTTGGGTTAGGCGCACGAAATATTAAAACCGATACAAGTAATTGATAATTGCGCCGTAACCCAACATCGAATATGGCGCTATCTTTTAAAATTTAAATTTCTCTAAACGTGAAACAACAAGTCAATTAACAATTAATAAATATATTATTTTAACCAATCGGGATTACTCTTGTAGAATAAGCATCTTTGCTCGTCTGATTTAAAAATAAAGATTTCTAAACCACCGTAATTTCATGTTGGGTTACGGCGCAAATATCAGTTACTTGCATTTCTTCAAATACCTAAAATGCGCCTAACCCAACCTACAAGAACTTAACCTTTAATCTTTGACCTTTGACCTCTAACCTCAATCATAAGTATTATTTTCTTCATAAAACGCAATAATTAGTTAAGATAAACTTAATCTTGCTTATCTCGACTACGTAAATCCCAGCATTAGTAATTCCATGCAGTTAAATAAAAGTGCGTCCCTGGATTCTTCTTTTCTAAAACCATTGCTGTTAATTTCGCCATTTTTCTTTTGGGGTACGGCGATGGTGGCGATGAAAGGAACTATACCGCACACTACGCCTTTTTTTCTCGCTGGGATGCGGCTATTACCTGCTGGGATATTGGTTTTGATTGCAGCTGCATTTATGGGTAAACCGCAACCGAAGGGCTGGAAAGCTTGGTTGTGGATTGCTTTGTTTGGATTGGTGGATGGAGCGCTATTTCAAGGTTTTTTAGCCGAAGGTTTAATGAGAACTGGTGCTGGTTTGGGTTCGGTGATGATTGATTCACAACCTTTGGCTGTTGCGCTGTTGTGTTCTTGGCTATTTGCCGAAAGAATTGGTTTATACGGGTGGTTGGGATTGGCAATCGGTGTTACGGGTATTAGTCTTATTGGTTTACCCGATGAATTAATTTTCAGCATTTTCTCTAACACTACGGAATCTACATTAACTACTTCTCAATCATTTTTTCAGAGTGGCGAATTTTTGATGCTGCTTGCTGCTTTGAGCATGGCTGTAGGAACTGTGATGATTCGTTTTGTAACCCGTCATGCAGACCCCGTTACCGCTACTGGATGGCATATGATATTGGGTGGTTTACCGTTGTGGGGAATTTCCGCGACAACAGAATCCGAACAATTTCAGAATTTAGTTCCATCCGATTGGGTAGCTTTAGGATATGCGGCTATATTCGGTAGCGCTATTGCTTACGGAATGTTCTTCTATTTCGCTTCTACCGGAAATCTAACCAGTCTAAGCTCTCTAACCTTTCTAACCCCAGTATTTGCCTTGATATTTGGCAATATTTTATTAAACGAAGTACTGACTCCTTTACAGTGGGTAGGAGTGACAATAACTTTGATAAGCATTTACTTAATTAATCAACGCGAGCGTTTAGAAAAGCGAAATCATCAAGAAGCTCTACCCCAAACTGACAAGCAGCTCGCTTTAAAAATATCTGATAAAAGGTTGAAGCCTTTGAAAATAAAAGTCAAGGAATCTGAGCCAGAGATTTTTCAGTAAGTTGATATGATTTAATTTATTTTGAAACTCTTACGGTGTAGGTATTATAGCTTTATAGGAACTACATCGGACTAATGTTGTGTGATTTCTTTATTTATTCATTAAATTTTTTTGTCAAGAAAAAAGTTAACATTTAAGTAAATAAAAGTTATCTTTGTGTCGGTAACTTTTACAACTACTGTTTTGCTGAAATTTGCTGTATGAGGCGATGCCATTATTCTATAGTTATATTCACTTACCTGAGTTGCTTCGGATTTAACATTAATCCGGCAGTTGCAGCTAGTTATGATAAATCACCATCCTTTCTCAAGGTTGCTCAAGCTGATTCGTCAAATACGAATTCGCCCACCAATCTGAGAATAGGTAGTGCGGGAGAAGATGTAAAATTACTCCAAACCCAATTGAAAAAATTGGGATATTACGATGGCATCCCCGACGGACAATTTGGTGAAAGTACCCGCGATGCTGTAATTGAATTTCAGCTAAAGAAGAAAGTACTTGCAGATGGAATCGTAGGTAATCAAACTAATGAGCTTATAAAAGCAGAAACTTTAAAGCAAGATAGTTTCGTTTCTACACCTACACCACAACCAGCTCCAGAAGACAGTGCAGAAAACGAAAATTCTTCAAAAAGTGAGAATAGTTGGATTAATTATGTCTTGATGACAATAGGATTTTTATCTGGTGGGGGTCTTTTATTTTATTTCTTCAAATGGTTGAGACGTTCTAAACAACCAAATAGTATTTCGAGTTATGCAAAAGATGATTACGATGATGATGATACTGATATAGCTCAACCATCTGATTATCAAGCATCCCAAGATAAATTTGTAAATACCAACCAAAATCAAAAATATTTAACCGGAACGCAAGAGGACAACGTTGAAGATGTACCGTCCACTATTGAACCATCTGCACAACTAATTCCTACAGAAAAAACTTCTCGTTTAGCCAAGGTTAACGTTGTAGATGAGCTAATTCAAGACTTAGACAGTTCCAATCCGACACAACGACGCAAAGCTATTTGGGAGTTGGGACAAAAAGGAGATTCGCGAGCAATTCAGCCATTAGTAGAACAAATGGTTGATGCTGACTCACAGCAAAGAAGTTTAATTTTGGCAGCTTTAGCGGAAATTGGTACTCGCACCCTCAAACCAATGAATCGTGCTTTAGCAGTATCAATGCAAGATGAAAGTCCTGATGTACGCAAAAATGCCATTCGCGATTTAACCCGTGTATATGACGTAATGGCTCAAATAAGTCAAATGCTTTCCGTTGCTATGGAAGATGAAGACCCAGAGGTACAAGAAACAGCCAAGTATGCAGTTTCGCAAATGAATCGCATTCGTGTTTTACCAACCGAGCAGCCACAAACAAAAATACAACTTCCAGAAGAATGGGAAGACAGTAACAGCGAGCAGTGAGCAGTTATCAGTGAACAGTGAACAGTGAACAGTGAGCAGTGAACAGTGAGCAGTGACGAGTTAGGAGTTAGGAGTTAAATATTTCTACCCCTCTACCCCCTCTACCCCCTCTCCTCCTTTTCACCCTATCTCCCCCTCTGCTCCCTCCACCCCCTCTTCCGTTAAACAACAAGGGCATCTAATATTTACTTAATATTGAGCCTTAAAAATTGCGGATGAAATTACTTTTCGTGTCTACACCTGTGGGACCTTTGGGTTCTGGACTCGGTGGTGGTGTGGAATTAAGTTTATATAACATTGCTAAAGAAATTATTCGTCGGGGACACGATTTACAGATTGTTGCTCCTGCTGGTTCTACATGGGATGATTTGCCCATAATGCAGATTTCGGGAAATTTACAAATAATAGCTCAAAGTTTAGAACGTCAAACCCCAATTACAATGCCAAGTAATCCCCTTTTGGCTAATATGTGGGATTACGTTCGTCAAGTTGAAAGCAATTATGACTTGGTTGTTAACTTTGCTTACGATTGGTTGCCTTTTTACTTAACACCTTTTTTCAAAATTCCCGTAGCTCATTTTGTCAGCATGGGTTCTCTTTCCGATGCTCTCGACCAAATTATTCTCCAAATATCAAAAAATTTTCCCGGTACGATAGGTTTTTATACCCCCGCACAGGCTGCTACTTTTCCCGAATTAACTTCTCCCCTATATTACTTGAGCAGCGGTATTGATTTATCTTTGTATCAATTTTGTAGCGAGCCCAAACAACAATTAGCTTGGTTAGGTCGTATTTCTCCAGAGAAAGGTTTAGAAGATGCATTCGCTGTAGCAAACAGTACTAACATTTCTCTTAAGATTATGGGTAAAATTCAAGATGAATCTTACTGGCAGAAAATACAGCAAGATTACCCAAATGCACCGTTTAAATACTTAGGGTTCTTATCTACTAAAGAAATGCAGCAAGTTGTCCGAGAATGTCGGGCGTTAATTATGACACCTCGTTGGGTGGAAGCATTTGGAAATGTAGCAATTGAGGCGTTAGCTTGCGGAGTTCCAGTAATTTCCTATAGTCGGGGTGGTCCAGCATCTATTATTCAAGACGGTGAAACCGGCTTTTTGGTAGAACCAGATAGTGTTGCTGGATTAATAGAAGCTACAAAACGTTTGAATCAAATAAATCGTCAAACCTGTCGTGAAAGCGCACAAAAACTGTTTTCTTTAGAAGCATTAGGTGAGCGTTTTGAAAAATGGTTTGTGGACATTTTGAATTTTCAACCTTAAAATTCAAAAAATCTCATCATTTTACGGATAAACACTTACTAGTTATGAACTAGGAAGCACAAACGATTTTAGATTTTGGATTTTACCAACGGATGCTTTTATTTTAGGCTATGCTCTCTAAAAATCTTAAGAAAATAGGATTCTAGATTTTAGAGTCAAAAAATTATGAAAATATCTCTTTCTTATCACCCATTTTTAAGCGAGAAGTAGTTAAAAATCTAAAATCTAAAATTTGTAAGCTCAGCTACAAAATAATAAACAAGCTACGTAATCCAAAATCTAAAATCTATTAGCGGAAGCGCGTAAGCGTACCGTAGATATTGCGTGTCCGTAAGGACATAATCCAAAATCCAAAATCTAAAATCTAGAATCGAATCGATTTCCCATTAATCCCTATTACAAATAACCAGCAGTCAATGCAAGTCAAAACTAAGAACACCGAAAATTTGTTAATACCGCAATCTTTACGACCCGGAGACTTATTACGAGTAATTGCTCCCAGCGGTGCTTTACGAGAATTGGAAGCATTTCAAAATGGTGTCAATATTTGGCGATCGCGTGGTTATCGAGTTGAAGTAATTCCGGAAATAGAGGATAGATGGGGATATTTGGCTGGTAAAGACGAAAATCGTCGCAATCACTTAGCCGCAGCATGGCAAGACCCAGAATGTCGCGGTATTCTTTGCGCTAGAGGTGGTTTTGGTACTACGCGAATCTTAGAAGAATGGACTTGGATGTTACAAGAACAACCAAACCCAAATCATGCTGCTTCCCACTCACCAAAATGGTTAATCGGTTTCTCCGATATTACAGCTTTGTTGTGGAGTCTTTACAAAACAGGAATTTGTGGAGTTCATGCACCCGTAATGACAACTTTAGCGGGAGAACCAGCTTGGTCAATACAAAGACTATTCGATATTGTTGAAGGTAAATCTCTCGCACCATTAAAAGGTAAAGGCTGGGGAGGTGGTACTGTTAGCGGTAGATTATTACCTGCAAATTTAACCGTTGCAACTCATCTTTTAGGTACCCCAATGCAGCCAGAACTTGATGGTGCAATTTTGGCAATAGAAGACGTAGGAGAAGCACCTTACCGTATCGATAGAATGTTAACTCAATGGAGAATGAGCGGTGCTTTAGCCAAAATAGCCGGGGTTGCGATAGGTAGTTTTACCAAATGCGAACCACCAGAAAATATCCCTAGCTTTAGCGTTGCAGAAGTATTACGAGATAGACTTAGCGATTTAAATATTCCCGTAGTTTCCGATTTACCTTTCGGACATCAAGCACCTAATGCAGCTTTACCTGTAGGTTTCATGGCAACTTTAGATGCTGATGAAGGAGTTTTGACAGTTAACAGTTAACAGTGAACAGTGAACAGTTATCAGTTATCAGTTACTAGTACTCCACCACATTAATTTTGATGAGTAAACGAGCAATTAAAAATCATTTCTACCCCCTCTTCCCCCTCCCTAAATTAAGCCATCAAGATTAATGGAACAGACCACTACTTTCTACCTTCTAAAGCATTTCCACTCCACCAACCATCAGTTTGTGGAGTTCCTTTTAATTGAAATATAATCATGAAATTCATAAAATAAGCCCAAGCGAAACCAAGGGAATTATTGTCTAAATCAAATATTTCAACTTGGGTTCGATTGTAGAGATTTTCTTTATCCGGTCTTTGAGGATGATAATCTTCAAGTTCATCAAGACTGTTCAAGACATCTGGATTATTAAACGAAAGCAAATACCCATAAACTTTATCATTCCCCGCAGCCATAGCTGGATATCCTTGAGGAAGCGAATACAACTCACCACGAGTCCAAGCTTTTTTTGCTTCTACGACTTCTGAAGCACAGTAGAATTCATAGTTCGCTTCACCTGGTTTGAGGGTTCCATAGACGAATACCCACAATAAATCTGGATTTTTTGTAGACATGTTGAAATAAATTTAAGTACCCAACATCATGATTACGGGCAAAGCGATTTTGTTTATATTATGCTATGCTGTCTGAGTTTAAGGGAATATCGCTTCTTTTAGATGGAAGAATGTCAAAGACAAATGCTAAACTATTTTTTGACGGGGGAAAGCGAGGTCGAAAACTCCAGTGTCCCGTCAAAACACCAGAACCTTGATAATTAAATAGTTTCAGAGTTTCACGCTTGATTGTTTCAATGTTTCTTAGTCGCTGAAATAGGGTTTTAAAATTGCCCCGTCAAAATCGGTTATGAAAATGGCTTGGTTTAAGAGTTTCAGATGACGGTGTTTCTTATTTATGAATCCCGGAAACGGGATTGAAACTTGCAAGAACGCGACTGCTTGACTAACGCCTTTCAGGGTTTCTTATTTATGAATCCCGGAAACGGGATTGAAACATTCCATAAAGCACATCATGGTAAAAGGAATCGGGAGTTTCTTATTTATGAATCCCGGAAACGGGATTGAAACCTCTCAAGCAACAAATACAAGGAGGAATGCAAGCCTTGTTTCTTATTTATGAATCCCGGAAACGGGATTGAAACAGTATCTTAATAAATTAACAGATACACAATTTGATAGTTTCTTATTTATGAATCCCGGAAACGGGATTGAAACATTACTGTAGCGGGGGCGTTCGCAACAACTGAAACTGTTTCTTATTTATGAATCCCGGAAACGGGATTGAAACTTTAAAATCAAGTTTTTTAAACTCGTCTACTGCTTGTTTCTTATTTATGAATCCCGGAAACGGGATTGAAACATAGCGTAGAAACCTTTACCGAATTGACTGACACAGTTTCTTATTTATGAATCCCGGAAACGGGATTGAAACCTTAATATTATTTGAAAAAGTCTATTGCGGTCATCAAGTTTCTTATTTATGAATCCCGGAAACGGGATTGAAACAAGTATTTTGCACGGTGGTAGAAGGGCTAACCGAAGGTTTCTTATTTATGAATCCCGGAAACGGGATTGAAACGAATATCTCGTTTACCATAAGCAGCAAACACTAAAGTTTCTTATTTATGAATCCCGGAAACGGGATTGAAACCGTTATGAGAAACTACCAAAAACTTCAGCTTCTTTGTTTCTTATTTATGAATCCCGGAAACGGGATTGAAACTGCTCGTTAGCTGAATGCAAGCCGTTAGTATCGAGGTTTCTTATTTATGAATCCCGGAAACGGGATTGAAACTAGAGTTCTACCCAGGAACCACGCCAATATCTAAAAGTTTCTTATTTATGAATCCCGGAAACGGGATTGAAACAATGCTTCCTCTGCGGTTTTGTTTCCCGCTATGATAGTTTCTTATTTATGAATCCCGGAAACGGGATTGAAACTAGACGTAGAGTGGAATGAGAAAAAAACACATATTGTTTCTTATTTATGAATCCCGGAAACGGGATTGAAACCGGGCTTTTTCCAATTGAGCAATCGCATTAGTCAAGTTTCTAATTTATTAATCCCGGAAACGGGATTAAAGCATTTATCTGTGATTGGTCAACTATTCCGATATCGGAACAGTTAAATTTACAAACCTTTGTTGGGTTTTACTATCTCCTTCGGAGACGCTTCGCTAATGTTCAACCTAACCTACACTCTACACTCTGTTCCGATATCGGAACGATTAAATTTACAAATCACGGAAACAAGATACTATCCCGATATCGGAATAGCTAATTTTACGAACCCTACAAGAGGTATTGAAACATTAGTTTGTAACTACTATTTAATTAATCCGAGGTCGGAATAGTTAAATTTCTAAATCCCCCAAAGGTGAATAAAACGAGAATCTATGAATACAAAACTATTTTGATGTCGGAATAGTTGGAAAATAATAGAAATTCTGAAGCCTAAAATATAATCTACGATTTAATGTGGTTGTGGCACAATAGGTCATCAGACACAATCACAGTTCTATTTAGGAGTATTTTCGGTGGATACCCGATACAACCCAGCAGATATTGAGCAGAAGTGGCAAAAGCAATGGGTGGAAAGTGGCTTAGATAAAACTATTACAGATAGTAACAAGCCAAAGTTCTATACCCTGGGAATGTTTCCTTACCCATCGGGTAACCTGCATATGGGTCACGTCCGTAATTACACTATTACTGATGTCATCGCCCGTCTCAAGCGCATGCAAGGGTATCGGGTGTTACATCCTATGGGCTGGGATGCTTTCGGTTTACCTGCGGAAAATGCTGCGATTAAAAATAATGTACCTCCGTCCAAGTGGACTTATCAAAACATCGAACAAATGCGATCGCAATTAAAACGTCTCGGTTTATTTATCGACTGGGACAATGAAGTTGCTACTTGTTCGCCGGATTATTATAAGTGGACGCAGTGGATATTTTTACAGTTTTTCCAAGCTGGTTTGGCTTATCAAAAGGAAGCAGCGGTAAACTGGGACCCGGTTGACCAAACAGTATTGGCTAACGAGCAGGTTGATAGTGAAGGTCGTTCTTGGCGTAGTGGTGCGATAGTTGAGCGTAAATTATTACGTCAGTGGTTCCTCAAAATTACTGATTATGCGGAAGAATTATTAAAGGATTTGGATAAATTACCTGGATGGCCGGAACAGGTTAAAACAATGCAGGCTAACTGGATTGGGAAATCCACAGGGGCTTATTTGGAATTTCCCATTGTCGGGATGGATGAAAAAATTGGAGTGTATACGACACGACCGGATACTGTTTTTGGTGTAAGTTACGTGGTATTGGCACCGGAACATCCTTTAACCGAAAAGGTGACGACATCGGAACAGAAAGCAGCGTGTTCCGCTTTTGTTAAGGAAGTTGGAAATCAAAGCGAGTTGGAACGTACTGCTGAAGATAAACCTAAAAAAGGTATTCCTACAGGTGGTAAGGTAATCAATCCGTTTACTGGGGAAGAGGTTCCGATTTGGATTGCTGATTACGTGCTTTATGAATACGGTACCGGAGCGGTGATGGGAGTACCAGCACATGATGTCCGAGATTTTAAATTTGCTAAGGAAAAAGATTTACCTATCAAGTTTGTTATCACCTCTGCTGATAATAATGTAGAGACGCAAAATTTTGCGTCTCCAGAAAAAGCATATACAGAACCTGGTGTTTTGATAAATTCCGGTGATTTCGACGGAATGGATTCAGTCAAAGCCAAGCAAGCAATTGTGGAATACGCTGAAAAACAAGGTTTTGGTAAAGCAAGGGTACAGTATCGCTTGCGAGATTGGTTAATTTCTCGTCAGCGATATTGGGGAGCTCCAATTCCAATTATCCACTGTCCCGATTGCGGAGCGGTACCGGTACCGGAACAAGATTTACCGGTAGAGTTACCCGAGAATGTCGAATTTTCTGGAAAAGGTGGTTCACCCTTAGCTCAATTAGAAAGTTTTGTAAATGTACCTTGTCCGAGTTGTGGAACTCCAGCGAAGCGGGAAACCGATACGATGGATACTTTTATTGATTCATCTTGGTATTATCTCCGCTATACCGATGCTCAGAACGAGAACCAAGTCTTTACCAAGGATAAGGTAAACGATTGGATGCCGGTTAATCAATACGTTGGTGGTATCGAACACGCAATTTTACACTTGTTATATTCGCGTTTCTTTACCAAAGTATTGCGGGATAGAGGTTTACTAAATTTTGACGAACCGTTCCAACACTTGTTAACTCAAGGTATGGTACAGGGTTTAACTTATATGAATCCCAAGAAAAGTGGTAAAGACAAGTGGATTCCTTCTAATTCAGTAAATCCTGCTGACCCCAAAGACCCCGACACCGGAGAACCTTTGCAACAGGTTTACACTACCATGTCAAAATCTAAAGGTAATGGTGTAGCTCCCGAAGATGTAATTGCTAAATACGGTGTTGATACAGCACGCATGTTTGTTTTATTCAAAGCACCACCGGAAAAAGATTTGGAATGGGATGAAGCTGATGTCGAAGGACAATTCCGCTTTCTAAATCGAGTTTGGCGTTTGGTAACTGATTTTATCAATAATCCCCAATCTTCTAAGAAATCTAAAGAACCAAATCCGAAATCCAAAATCGAAAAAGATTTACGAAGAGCGATTCATACTGCAATTAAAGAAGTCAGTGAAGATGTAGACAGCGATTATCAATTTAATACTGCGATTTCTGAATTGATGAAGTTAAGCAATGCTTTGAATGATGCTAAATGTAAAGATTCCCCAGTTTACGCAGAAGGAGTCCGCACCTTAATTTTGATGCTAGCACCCTTTGCGCCTCACATTGCTGAAGAATTATGGCGTTTGATGGGTAATAACGGTTCAGTTCATACAGAAAACTGGTCTAAACATGAACCCGAAGCTTTAATTGCTGATGAAATAACTTTGGTAATTCAAATCAACGGTAAAAAACGCGGTGATTTACAGGTTCCAGCACAACTCGATAAAGCAGGATTAGAAAAGTACGCTCGCGAATCAGAAGCTGCTCAACGTCATATCGAAAACAAGACTATCAAAAAAGTAATTGTAGTACCAGGTAAGTTGGTAAATTTCGTTGTTGTTTGATAATTGCTTAAAGAACGGTCTCTTTTACAAAGTCAGTCATGGGAATTCTTCCCGTGGCTGACTTTGAATCAGCAACACCCTATTTTTAATTCCCTGTTAACCCTTCCCTTTGATTTTATGTTTGATAAAAAAGGTTTATCATACCGAATGTACGAAAATTTGTGAAGCAAAGTAAATTACACGTTTTGCTGTAATTTTAAACTTTATTAATTCCCAAACCATAAGTAAAGGAGAAACGAAACTAGTGGAGGGTCAGCAAAAAAAAATATCTATATTGATAGCTGATGATGATGAGGACGACTGCATGCTAGCTCATGAAGCATTGATAGAAAGTCATTTGCAACATGAACTGCACGTTGTTAAAGATGGTGAAGAACTAATGGATTACTTGTATCGTCGCGGAAAGTTTGCAAATCCTGAAAATGCATCACCTCCTAGTTTAATTTTATTAGATTTGAATATGCCTAAAAAAGATGGTCGCGAAGCGCTCAAAGAAATAAAGAGCAATCCCACCTTTAAACATATTCCCGTCGTAATACTAACAACTTCAAAAGCAGCAGAAGATATTCAACTCTCCTATTTTTTGGGAGCAAATTCTTTTATTATTAAACCAGTAACTTTCACTTCCTTAGTTAAAGTTATGGAAACCATAGGAAAATATTGGTTTGATATTGTAGAACTGCCGTATTAAACGGTGGGAGGTAAACTATGAATGATAATCCCATCAAAGTTCTGCTAGTAGATGACGATGAAGATGATTATGTTTTAATTCGTGATTGGTTAAATGAGTTTCAATTAGGTTCGTGTCAACTAGATTGGTTAGATAATTATCAAGCTGCAAAAAATGCAATAGCCTCATTAAAACATGATATTTATCTATTTGATTTCCGTTTAGGAGCAGAAAACGGATTAGAATTATTGCAATTTTCTATTGAATGTGGATGCTCTTCCCCGATTATTCTACTTACTGGTAGGGGAGATAGGGGTGTAGACATCGAAGCAATGAAAGCAGGTGCTGCGGATTATCTAGAAAAAAGTCAATTAAATGCACCTTTATTAGAACGTTCTATTCGTTATGCTTTGGAAAGAAAACAAGCAGAACAGAAGATTCGCGAACAAGCAGCATTACTGGATGTTGCTACCGATGCAATTTTTGTCCGCGATTTAGATAACATTATTTTATATTGGAACAAAGCTGCCGAACGTCTTTATGGTTTTCAGAAAAGTGAAGCTATCGGTAGTAAAACAGTAGAACTTTGGCAAGAAAAGAAAATATCGCTAATAGAATCAGCCTTGAATACTTTAATAAAAAAAGGTTCGTGGGAAGGTGAGCTTTATCAAACTACAAAATTTGGCAAAAAAATTATTGTTGAGAGTCGATGGACGCTACTAAAACAATATGAGAATAAAGCACAATCTATCCTTGTCGTAAATACTGATATAACGCAAAAAAAACAGCTAGAATCGCAATTTCTTCGCGCTCAAAGATTAGAAAGTATCGGTACATTATCTAGTGGAATTGCTCACGACCTTAATAACGTGCTAGCACCAATTTTGATGACAGCGCAACTACTCGAATCTCAACTGGATGACGAACGAAGCAAGCGGCTTTTACCAATATTAATCAACAATGCTAAACGCGGCGCAAATTTAGTTAAACAAGTGCTATCTTTTACTCGTGGAATGGAAGGAGAGCGCACTTTAGTCCAACCGAAGCATTTAATCAATGAAATCAAAGAAGTTGTCAGAGAAACATTTCCTAAAACCATTCAAATGTCCGATGAGATACCGCAAAATCTTTGGGTGATTAAAGGAGATGCAACTCAGCTGCATCAAGTGGTAATGAATTTGTGTGTGAATGCTCGCGATGCAATGCCTAATGGTGGTAAATTAACCATCTACGCGCAAAACTTTATAGTAGATGAAAACTATGCTCAAATGCATCTTGATGCAAAAGTCGGTTCTTATATGATGATTTCCGTAGCTGATACCGGAATTGGTATTTCTCCAGAAATTTTAGATAGAGTTTTTGAACCATTTTTTACTACTAAAGAACTGGGGAAAGGTACTGGTTTAGGACTTTCTACAGTACTTGGTATTGTAAAGAGTCACGGTGGATTTATAAATGTACAAAGCGATATAAATAAAGGAAGTAATTTTCAGATATATTTACCAGCACAAGAAATTAATGAAATTCAAGAGGAGACAGAGGGAGATTTACCATTAGGTGAAGGAGAATTAATTTTAGTTATAGATGACGAAGATTCTATTCGAGATATTACCAAAAAGTCATTAGAAAGCTATAATTATAAAGCCATCACCGCTAGCGATGGAATTGAAGCAATTGCTTTGTATGCAGAACATAGAGGTGAAATATCCGTTGTATTAACAGATATTGTCATGCCAATTATGGATGGATTAACAACAATCCGCACGTTACAAAAAATCAACCCTCAAGTAAAAATTATTGCCGTCAGCGGGTTGTTTTCCAACGAGAAAGTGAACTCAATCACCGAAATTGGTATCAAAGCTTTTTTATCCAAACCCTACACAGCAAAACAATTATTACAAACTATTAGTAACGTGAAAAACAGTGAACAGTGAACAGTGAACAGTGAACAGTGAACAATTATCAATTATCAATTATCAATTATCAATTATCAATTATCAATAATCTCTAACTCCTAACTCCTAACTCCTAACTCCTAACTCATTACTCCTAATTCCTAACTCCTAACTCCTAACTCCTAACTCCTAACTCATTACTCATTACTCTTTATTCCTTATCATGACCGAACAGCGTTCAGAAATATTGGCAGCAAACGAAACCTTTTATCGTGCTTTCGAGAAGAAAGATATTGAAAAAATGAGTGAAGTATGGTCGCAAGGAACCGGTTCGCTTTGCGTTCATCCTGGGTGGAATATACTTCGTGGTTGGAAACAAGTTAATAATTCCTGGGTCAAAATTTTTGAAAATACTCCTTATATCGAAATAAATACAAATGTTATTTCAATAGAAATCCGGGAAAATATCGCCTATGTGGTACTTGTGGAAAATGTGATGCAAGTTATCAAAGGTTCCAAAATGGAAGCACAATCTTTGGCTACCAATGTATTTGAATTACTTGGTGGTAAATGGTACTTGGTTCATCACCATGCTAGTCCTGTGATGGGAAATAGATAAGAAGTAAGAAGTAAGAAGTAAGAAGTAAGAGGATTTTGGATTCAAAAAGTTAGGAGTTAGGAGTTATGAGTTAGGAGTAAATTTCTAAGTTCTTACCAATTACCAATGACCAATCCCCAATTCCCAATCAAATATCAATCTTCAATCAATTCAACTCCATCTTTCCCGTCAGTTTCTTGTAAGTAGACCTTGACAATTTCTTCTGCTGCTGTTGGTAGCTGTTTACCAATAAAATCTGGATGAATTGGGACTTGACGATGACCTCTATCAACTAATACAGCAAGACGAATTACTTCGGGTCTACCGTATTCGTTAACCGCATTTAAAGCAGCACGAGCAGTTCTTCCTTTAAATATGACATCATCAACAAGTACGACTGTTTTCCCAGTTAAATCAAAGGGTATGCTGGTTTTTGCTGGGGTTCTCAAACCAATTTGGTCGAGGTCATCTCGATAAAATGTAATATCCAATGCACCTACAGCCACATTTACATTCTCTAATCCTTCAATGTGACTCGCTAATAAATCTGCTAATGGTACTCCTCTAGTATATATACCTATAAGCACTAATTTAGATAAATCGCGAGTCCTTTCTACTATTTCAGAAGCGAGTCTTCTCAATGTACGACGAAGTTCTTCTGGTGAAAGTATCTTTACTACTTTGACAGACACACTCATAAATTTATATCACTGAGTCATTAATTATACTACTTAAGATAAATTTAGTAATCGTGGAACACATAACATTAGAGCTTTAAAGCTTTAATGCTTAATTTTTTAATTCTCTGATAAATTGCAGAGAATTCCAAACTCAATTTTCGTGCATTTAATAACTTTCCAAATTTCTTTTTACTCTATTGTCGTTAAAAAGAGTAGGGATGCGGCTCCCCCCAACCACAATAAAAAGGAATATCTAGTTAATTTTAAAGATGTTTCAACAGCATTTACGGTAATTGAATTAATCGCATCTCCGAGCAAAGGTTTGACTTTTGCTACTCCACAGTACCAATTAGTTCCCCCCATTTGTACCCCTAAAATTGCAGCATAAGCGCATTCACTCCAGCCAGAATTGGGACTTAAATCTTTGGGAGCATCTCGTTGACAAATTTTTATTACCTCTAGGGGTTTACGAGATAGCAAAGCTAGAGTTATAACTGTTAGCCTACATGGAAACCAAGTTAAACAATCTTCTAAACGTGCGCTAAACCATCCGATATTAATATAGGTTGTGTTACGATAACCAATCATTGAATCAAGAGTGCTGCTAGCTTTATAGGCTATGGCAAATGAACAAGGTCCAATTATTGGTATAAAAGCACCAATAATTGCATAAAAAAGAGGAGCCATTACGCCATCGGTAGCATTTTCTGTTACGGTTTCTAAAACTGCTCTAAAAATTTCTTCAGAGCTTAAATTTTGTGTATCTCGACCAACAAAATTACTTAGAAGAGAACGAGCTTCACTAATATTTCCTGCTTTTAAAGGTTTCAAAACTGTTTGTGCTGCTGTTCTCAAACTTTTTAAAGCAAAACAACTAGCTAATAAGATACTTTCTACGACAATTCCCAGTACTGGATTTAGCTGGGTAGCGCATCGGACTACTAACCAACCAACTAAACCACTTCCTATTATTAAAATTAAACCTATTACTACTCCAGCTAAGCGTTGTGTTAGAGAATTATGACAATAGTTAAGAGCTAATTTAGTTAAACGAGAAATAAACCAACCCATCACTTGAACTGGATGAACCCAGTTCCACGGGTCACCGATAAAGTAATCTAAACTAGCTGCAATGATTAAGACAACAGAAGAAGAAGTCACCCGATTTAAGTTTTGAACTTTAATTTGAATTTTAAATTTACGATTGTCTTTTTTTGCTTTCCGATTTCAACATTTTCGACTTAAAATCAGAAAAATTTATTTCGTTAGGATTTTAGATTATCTCATGCTCAGGTGCCACAGGCTTATTTTTTATCTTAAGCCGAATATTTACCCCGATAAGAGTCGAGCAGCTGTTAAACCAACCGTTTATTGTTGATAGATATTCGGCTGTAGTGAAAGCACACACCCTAAGAAATGTAAAAAATCATATCGTGCGTTTAAGAAATATCAGAAGTAGGGGAATAGAGGATACAGGAAAAATATGCGAAAGTTAATTTATTACGAGGATATATTGCAAAGACAATTTGATAATTGTAACTCTTTTGTAGATGGGCATCGGTGATTAATAGTGATTAATAATTAGCCATTAAACAACAAAACTTGCTTCCTCCCCAAGAGAAGCTTGCCAGCTGCGAGCATCATAATAAAGGTCTGCCAAAGTAATACTGTATAACGCTTGCTTGAGCTTTTGAGAGAGTCTATGCCAAAGACTAAAAGTTACCCAATCTTCGGCTACTTGTTCTTTAGCCCTATGATGAGGTAAAGGTTCAATTGTTTCACCAACTGCTTCTAAAATTTCTCCCAAAGATATTTTCACGGGTTCTCTTGCTAATTGATATCCACCATCTTTACCGCGAATTGATTTTACCAATCCAGCACGGCGCATTTCTATTAGTAGTTTTTCTAGATAAGGAGCGGGTATATTTTGACGGCTTGCAATCACTTTAGTTGAACAAGGACCACTTTTTTGGTGCAAGCTCAAATCTAGCAACGCTTTTACACTATAGTGTCCTTTGGTGGTGAGTTTCATTCGTATTAGGGAATAGATATGCTGTGACTGCTTGCAAAATTTTACATTCTGCGGTTATAAAATTACTCGCACTTTTTCTTTACGCGAGCCATATTTTATCGGATAAGTTAAAGTAAAATTCAATATTCCATAGTTTAGCAGTATAAAGCCGTTGGACTTGCTTTAGAGTAGGAGCGAACACTCTCTATCTAGGGTAAAAATATCTTATCTACTATCTCACCTAAGATTATAGTTTGCTTCACTTATTTTGCTCTCATTTAAGGAGGGTAAGTAGTCAATATATTTCCAAAAATAAGAGCGAGAAGTGTGAATTTTATATTGTTGTCTTAAAAAAAAAATTAAAATTCATCATTTAAAGTGTTCTTAATACCTCAATGTCAGTTAAAATGAAATCGATTCCACCACATCCATCGTTAGTTTTTGATTTAAGTTGATGGCTAAACAGAAAAAAATTGAACCTCTAGTCGGCGAAGATTTACTCAAGAAAGTCAAAGAGCTAGAAAACGAAAGCAAAGAAGATAAAGCCAAACAATGCGGCTACTATACCGTTACGAAAAATGGTATAGAGCGTGTTAATATGATGAAATTCTTGAATGCCCTAATTGATGCTGAGGGTATTCAGTTAGATAGCTCTTCTGGTGCTAACGGGCGTGGAGGACGCAGTGCTAGCTATAGAATTAGCGTCCAATCTAATGGTAATTTATTGATAGGTTCTGCCTATACAAAACAAATGGGACTTGAACCAGGAGATGAGTTTGTCATTACTTTAGGAAAGAAGCACATTCGTCTAAAACAAATAGACCCAGAAGATTTAGAAGACCTTGAAGAAGAAGAAGAAGAAGAAGATTAAGGTAATTGATTAGTGGCTCAATAATCATGATTCGCGAATGTTGATTATTAGATGCAAATGTTGACATCACTTGCTAAAAAAGACCGGTCTCCTCAACCGAGGAGACTGCTAATACGCGCAAGTGTTTGTTAGCTCTATTCATATCTTTATGCGACTTTAGTGATTTTTATCTTGAAGTCGCTATCTGCTGTAAGCATCATTCTCCTATGAAGGTGGAACTAACTAAGA
>JBCBHT010000143.1:0-18418 GCA_038525335.1 Cyanobacteria bacterium J06621_15
GCCAGGACCAATGGTTAAGAATAGTGAATTTGTACCGTTGTTGATAGCATCTACCCATCCAGGTAGCCAAGCAGCACCTGCGGTGGAAGCGATACTGTCGGAGTTGGATAAAAGTGTATCCATTCCGTAAAGTACTTTACCGTGAGCGGCTTGAATGAATTGAGCAAATACTGGCTCAATCAAGATTTGCTTTTCAGGTGTACCGAATGCAACTACTACGTCGTTGTGTACGTATAAGCTTAAGGTGTGGAAACCTAAGAAAAGGGATACCCAGCTTAAGTGCGAGATAATCGCTTCTTTATGCTTCAACACTCGGTCTAATACGTTGCCCTTGTTTTGTTCGGGGTCGTAGTCACGTACCCAGAAAATACCTGCGTGGGCAAATGCACCAGTCATTAGGAATACTGCAATGTACTGGTGGTGAGTGTACAGGGCTGCCTGTGTGGTGTAATCCCTGGCAATAAATGCATAGGGAGGCAGTGCGTACATGTGCTGCGCTACTAAGGAAGTGATTGTTCCTAATGCTGCCAGTGCCAAGGACAACTGGAAGTGTAGCGAGTTGTTGATGGTGTCGTACAACCCTTGGTGAGGTAGGTTGAATTGACCTTCGGTCTTGGCGCCAAAGAATTGCTTAGCGTTGAGCATTTCTTTGATGCTGTGACCAATTCCGAAGTTTGTCCGGTACATGTGACCGGCAACGATAAAGATTACTGCAATTGCTAAGTGGTGGTGAGCCATGTCGGTCAGCCACAGCGATTCAGTTTGTGGGTGGAAACCACCTAAGAAGGTGAGAATTGCGGTACCCGAACCTTGAGATGTGCCAAATACATGGCTTGCAGTGTCAGGATTAGCTGCGTAAACTCCCCAATTACCGGTAAAGAAGGGCTGTAAACCTTCTGGGTGCGGTAAGGTGCTGAGGAAGTTGTCCCAACCTACGTGTTGTCCCCGAGATTCTGGAATTGCTACGTGTACCAAGTGACCAGTCCAAGCCAAGGAGCTTACACCGAACAAACCAGCCAAGTGGTGATTTAAGCGGGGTTCAGCACTCTTGAACCATGAAAGACTGGGACGGAACTTGGGTTGTAAATGCAACCAACCAGCAAACAAGAACAATGCTGCTAACAATAGGAGCAACAAGGCACCGTTATATAGGTCGCCATTTGTTCTCATCCCGATGGTGTACCACCAGTGGTATACACCAGAGTAAGCAATATTAACTGGATAGTCTGCACCACCTTGAGTAAATGCGTCTATAGCTGGTTTACCAAAGTGGGGGTCCCAAATTGCATGTGCAATTGGGCGGACGTGAAGCGGATCTGTAATCCACTGTTCAAAGTTGCCTTGCCAAGCTACGTGGAAATTTAGGCTGGATGCCCATAAGAAAATGATTGCCAGGTGACCGAAATGAGTTGCGAAAATCTTTTGATAAAGATTTTCTTCAGTCATCCCATCGTGGCTTTCAAAATCATTTCCCATCGCAATCGCATACCAAATCCGCCTTGTAGTCGGATCTTGTGCGAGGTCTTGGCTAAATTTTGGAAATTTTGTTGCCATAGGTTTTATAAATCCTCTGACATGAGAGCCATTAATAATTTTAGTTATGAGTTATGAGTTATGAGTTATGAGTTATGAATTATGAGTTGTGAGTTATGAATTGAAAGATATTTAATTTTGAGTTCCAAGTTCTAAGCTATTGCTATTTCACTTTTCGCTCTCAACTACCTATCTCGAATGTTTATTCTTAACTTTTAACCTCTAACTCCTAACTCTGTCTTAGAAAGTTTTGGGGACGGAAACCGACACCCCAAACTTTCCGCTAACTCCTAACTCCTAACTTGATACGAAGCTTGCTAGCCTAACGAAAGAATCCTGGCATGGAAGAATGCCCAAGTGACAACAATGCCACCTAATAAGTAGTGAGCTACTCCAACTGCACGACCTTGAGTAATGCTCAAAGCACGAGGCTGAATTGCGGGTGCAACTTTCAGTTTATTGTGCGCCCAAACAATAGACTCAATCAATTCTTGCCAATAGCCACGACCGCTAAATAGGAACATTAAGCTAAATGCCCATATAAAGTGACCAGCTAAGAACATTAAACCGTATGCAGAAAGCGCACTACCGTAAGAGTTGATTACCTGTACAGCTTGCGCCCACAAGAAATCGCGCAACCAACCATTGATGGTGATGGCACTTTGAGCAAAGTTTCCACCAGTCAGGTGCGATACGTTTCCTGCTGAATCTACGGTTCCCCATACATCTGACTGCATCTTCCAGCTAAAGTGGAAAATCACAATAGATAGGGAGTTATACATCCAGAACAATCCTAAGAATACATGATCCCAACCGGATACCTGACAGGTACCACCACGTCCGGGACCGTCGCAAGGGAAGCGGAAACCTAAGTTTGCCTTGTCTGGAATCAAACGAGAACTGCGAGCAAACAGTACACCTTTCAACAGAATTAAGACAGTAACGTGAATGGTGAACGCATGAATATGGTGAACCATAAAGTCAGCGGTACCCAATGCAATAGGCATCATCGCTACTTTTCCACCGACTGCTACAACACCACCACCAAATGCATAACTAACAGGTTCTAATGCATTAGGAGCAGTACCACCAGGTGCAAAGGTATGAAGGTTTTGTACCCACTGAGCAAATACTGGCTGTAGCTGAATCGCCGTATCCGAGAACATATCTTGGGGACGACCCAAAGCACGCATGGTGTCGTTGTGAATGTAAAGTCCAAAGCTGTGGAAGCCGAGGAATATACATACCCAGTTCAAGTGAGAGATAATCGCATCTCTGTGACGAATTACTCTGTCCAAGAGGTTGTCTTGGTTCACAACTGGGTCATAATCACGCACCATGAAAATTGCTGCGTGTGCTGCACCACCTACGATACAGAATCCGCCAATCCACATGTGATGGGTGAAGATACACAACTGAGTTGAATAGTCAGTTGCCAAATATGGATAGGGGGGCATCGCGTACATGTGATGCGCGATAATAATTGTTAGCGAACCCAAGAAGGCAAGGTTTGTTGCCAACTGAGCATGCCAAGAAGTGGTCATGTTTTCATAAAGTCCTTTGTGACCTTCGCCAGTAAAGGGTCCTTTATGATTTTCTAAAATAGTTTTGATGCTGTGACCAATACCCCAGTTGGTACGGTACATATGACCTGCAACAATAAATACTACCGCAATCGCCAAGTGGTGATGGGCAATATCTGTCATCCATAAACCGCCAGTTACTGGGTTTAAGCCGCCTTTGAAGGTCAAAATATCTGCATATTGACCCCAGTTCAAGGTGAAGAAAGGTGCTAATCCGCTAGCGAAGCCGGGATAAAGCTCGGTTAATAAGTCTTTATTCAAAATGAACTCGTGAGGCAGTGGCACATCTTTCAATGCAACCCCCGCATCCAACAACTTGTTAGTTGGGTTAGATACGTGGATTAAGTGCCCAGCCCAGCCCAAGGAACCACAGCCTAACAACACTGATAAGTGGTGGTTAAGCATCGACTCCACATTTTGGAACCATTCCAATTTGGGAGCTTTCTTGTGATAGTGGAACCAACCGGCAAATAGCAATAAACCTGCTAATACTAATCCGCCGATGGCTGTTGCATATAGCTGAGTGGAGCTAGTTATACCCCAACCGCGCCATATCTGGAATAAACCAGAGGTGATTTGAATTCCGTGGAATCCACCACCGACATCGCCATTTAAAATATCTTGTCCAACAACAGGCCAAACCACTTGAGCGCTTGGCTTGATGTTGAGTGGGTCGGTTAACCAAGCTTCGTAGTTCGAGAACTTAGCACCGTGGAATATCATCCCGCTAAACCACAACATAACCACTGCTAAGTGGCCAAAGTGGGCTGCGAATATCTTGCGGGATATATCTTCTAAATCACTTGTATGTGTATCAAAATCGTGGGCGAGTGCGTGCAGGTTCCAAATCCAAGTTGTGGTTTTGGGTCCTTTAGCTAAGGTTCTGTCGAAGTGACCGGGTTTGCCCCATCTTTCAAACGAGGTTGGTACCGGGTCGTTATCAACGATTACTCTTGCTTTCTTTTCCTCTCGCTCCGGAGGACTGATTGTCATTCGACCTCCTCTCTAAAAAAAGGACTGAGGATTATCTTCCATTAGTTATCTTTACAAATTCAATTTTTGAAGCAGGTAAAGACTCTATATGGAATATTGCTTTCTCGTTGAATTATAAAGTCATCTATCCCACATTGTTAGCCTTAAATTAACAATAATTAAAACTTCTATAATTTTTGACTTATCAACCTTTCCGGTCTTATGGGTTGGTCAAAAAGTCAATAGTTTATATATTTCGTTACAAACAGCAATATTTCGTATAATTAACCCTCGTTCATAGCACACAAGTTAATCGGTACGCCACTATATACCATTGTTTTATCTTATAGCTGTAATGTCTGAAGTAACCATCTGATAAAAGGTTGAAATAGGATATAAATGAAATTCGTATGTCAAAATAAATGCTTTCGATAAATACATAAACCAGCAAATATTTCAGTAAAATTATCTATGTAAAATATTGTAAACATCTGTTTCGGTTTACAGGTTTTATGCTTAATCCTGATTAAAAAATAGCTGAATTCAATATAAATTCAATCTAAATTCGATAAATTTAGTTTTACCATCTAGTTATTTAGCAAAGGATGAAAATAAGTAATTATTTTATGTTTGATTAACTTTTGATATAAAAGCTTTATGTATCATAGGGACTGGAACGAATGCTATGTAAATAATTAAGAATTCTGGGTAGAAAAAGATGGATTCATGGTTGATGAATGCTTTGACTAAGTTAATTAGGAAAAGGTATGCGCTATTTAAAACTCTAGTAATAGCTCTACTGGTATTGAGTTTGACTGCTTGTGGAGGTAAAGCAGTTAGCCAAGATACATCTATTGTTTCAAGTGTCTCAAGTGAGAAACCAGTCCAAGAAAGAAACGCTAAGCTTTCTAAAAAAATCTCCGAAGTTGCTCCTCCCGAAGTTATTCAAGAACTCCATCAAAGCTTAGAAAAATATCAACCGCAGGTAAAAATACTCAGTCCTCAATCGGATGAAATATTAGAATCAGATAAATTAAAGGTTCGTTTTCAAGTTAAAGATTTACCAATATTCAAAAATTCGCATTATGAGTTAGGTTCACATCTAGAAGTAATTTTAGATAATCAGCCCGAATTAGAAATTTATGACCTAAATCAACCTGTAGAATTCTCTAATTTATCTCCCGGTACCCATACCTTACGTGTCTTTGCTACTCGTCCGTGGGATGAAAGCTTTAAAAATGAAGGTGCTTATGCTCAAACTACATTTCACGTATTTACCAAGAGTGATGATAATAACCCAGATAGCAAACTGCCAATTTTGACTTACAACAGTCCCGAAGGTAGTTATGGTGCAGAGCCGATTTTACTTGATTTTTATTTAACCAACGCTCCACTACATATACTTGCTAAAGATAATCCCGATAATCCGATTGCAGATTGGCGAATTCGCTGCACAATTAATGGTGAAAGTTTTATTATTGATAGATGGCAATCGATATATCTGAAAGGATTTAATCAAGGTCAAAACTGGGTTAAGTTAGAATTTTTAGATAATCAAGGGAATCCAGTTAAAAACGTTTATAACAGTACTGTTAAAGTTATTAATTACGAGCCTAAAGGTAAAGATGCTCTGGCAAAAATTGTTAGAGGAGAAGTTTCTGCTGAAGAATTACGAGGAATTGTGGACAAAGATTATGCAGTTGAAATTCCAACCGAAGTAAATCCAGAAACAGAATTAGAAGAAAAGTCAGGTGAAGGTGGATTTTTTGATAGATTCAAGCGCGATAAACAAGAGAAAGAATTAATTCCACAACCTACAGTAAAAGCAACTCCAGAAATAATTGAAATTCCAAAACCGGAAATAATTCAACCCGAACCAGAAATAGAAGAAACAATTCCAGAAGTAATCGAAACTCCCGAATCGAAACCTGAATTAGAAGAAACAATTCCGGAAGTAATTGAAACTCCCGAATCGAAACCTGAATTAAAAGAGAAAATTCCAGAAGTAATTGAAACACCAGAACCAGAAACTGAATTAAAAGAAACAATTCCACAACCTGAGAAATCGAAACCGGATGGATTTTTTAATCGGTTCAAACGTAATCAAGAAGATAAAATATCAATTCCACAACCGGTAGTAGAACCAACTCCAGAAATTGAAACATCACAGCCCGAAACTGATTTAGAAGAGGTAATTCCGGAAGTAATCGAAACTCCACAACCGGAACCTGAATTAGAAGAAACAATTCCCAAAGAAATTGAAATTCCTGAAACTGATACTAATCAAGAACAACCAGAACAAGAAACTAAAACAATTCCACAATCAGCTAAATCAAAACTCGATGGATTATTAAATCGGTTTAAACGTAATAAAGCAGATAAAACCTCAATTCCACAATCAGAAATAATTGATGCTCCGACACAAGAATTTGAACCAAATCCAGAATTACCACCGACATTACCAGAAATTGTTGAACCTTTAGAAAATCAAACTTCAATAATTCAACAGGATATACCGGTACCGGAAAATCAAGTAAAAATTAAACCGATTCCAGAACAAACACCAGAAACTGCTATTCCAGAAATACCTGCTAATACTAAAATTGTTCAGTGAATCTGAAATCTTGTACTATTTTTATTGAGCGAAGGTAGAACCTTCAGAAGTTCGTTCCCAGGTTGAACCTGGGAACCATAAAAACGATATAAAACGAGATAAAAAGGTTTGTAGTCAGCGATTTATCGCTTTTATTGAAAACTTTTAAAGGACTAAAGTCTTCACTACGAACAGCTATGTTAATGAATTTGATAATTGAAGAACCTATGGTAGGTAAAGGGAAGGTTTGCGAAAAAATAATACGCTCTTTACCTGAGTGGTTTGGAATTGAAACAGCAATTATCCAATATGTGAAAGATATTGAACAACTTCCTACATTTATTGCTATGGAAGATAATCAAACCATAGGATTTTTGACAATAAAAAAACACAATCAATTTGCGGCTGAGATATACGTTATGGGTGTACTTTCTCAATTTCATCGAAACGGTATTGGAAGTAGTTTAATAGAGGAAGCAGAAACATTTCTCAAGCAAAATAATGTTGAATATTTACAAGTGAAAACTCTCGGTGAATCCCATCCAGATAAGTATTATGCATTGACAAGAAATTTTTATTTGAAAATGGGATTTAAACCGATTGAAGAATTTTCTCAAATTTGGCAAGACATACCATGTTTATTAATGATTAAAGCTTTTTAAGATATATTGTCCCTTAGCACAACGTACTAATTGATTTTCATTAAATACTAAAATGGTGCTTTAGACACAATATACAATTATATATTTAACAATGCCCAATGCCCTATTCCCAATCCCCCATTCCCGATGAAATACATTCGTTCACCAGAATTACCACAAAATTATTCTTGGTTAAATACCGATAAACCATTTTCTTTAAAACAACTTCGGGGTAGGATTGTAATTCTTGATTTCTGGACTTACTGTTGTATTAATTGTCTTCATGTTTTACCAGACTTAAAATATCTCGAACAAAAATATAAAAACAGTATTACGGTAATTGGGGTTCATTCGGCTAAATTTGAAAATGAGAAAGAAACGGAAAATATTCGTCAAGCAATTTTACGTTATGACATTGAACATCCGGTTTTAGTTGATAGGGATTTTCGAGTTTGGCAAGAATATGCTGTAAAAGCTTATCCTACTTTTGTAGTAATTGACCCTCAAGGTTATATAGTCGTGACTTTGACAGGTGAAGGTAATTGTCAAGTTTTGGATGAGTTAATTGAAAAGCTAATTCAACAGCATCAAGATAAGGGTAAAATTAATTTTCAAGAAATAGATTTTATTTTAGAAAAGCAGAAAACACCGTTAATTACACCTTTAGCTTTTCCGGGTAAAGTTTTAGCTACTGACTCGAAATTATTTATCGCTGATTCCGGACATCATCGGATTGTTGTAAGTGATTTAGATGGTGAAGTTTTGCATATTATTGGTAGTGGTAAACCTGGTTGGAAAGATGGTAGTTTCACCGAAGCTGAATTTTTTACTCCTCAAGGAATAGCGTTTGATGAAGTAGATAGTATTCTATATGTAGCTGATACGGAAAATCATGGGATACGAAAAATTGATTTTATAAATCGAAAGGTAGAAACAATTGCTGGTATTAAAGATGTTAAAGAAAAACTTAATTCTCCTTGGGATTTAGTAAAATTATCGAATAAGTTATTTATTGCAATGGCTGGTTGTCATCAGATATGGCAATTAGATTTAGAAAATAATATTATTAAAAATTACGCTGGTAGAGGTGCGGAATCTTGTTTTGATGGTGAACTTTCCGAATCAGCTTTTGCTCAACCCAGCGGAATTACTACCGACGGAAAAAGATTATATATTGCTGATAGTGAAGTTAGTTCAATTCGTGGTATTGATTTAGAAAATGAATTAGTAAAAACGATTTGCGGTAGTGGAGATTTAAATGCTTTTGGAGATGTTGACGGACAGGGTTTTGATGTGAGATTGCAGCACTGTTTGGGAATAGAATATGCTGATAATAATTTATGGATAGCCGATACATATAACCATAAAATCAAAGTAGTAAATCCTGTGACTAGTGACTGTAATAGTTTTTTGGTAGATAATAATATTTGTTTTTCAGAACCTTCGGGATTAAGTTTTTATAATGGATATTTATATATAGCTGATACGAACAATCATGCAATTCGTAAAATTAATTTAGATAGTTCAGTTGTAGAAACTATGGAATTCTCTGGTTTATGTTCTCCAGATGTTTGTTTATTAGATTGATATAGTCAATATTGCAATTTTAGATTGATTAAAATACGCTTAAAACCTCATTCCGAACCTTCTTTCAAGAATATTCGTAATTTTTCATAATCTTAAGCATCCCATACCTCACCCCGTCCTAACGGACACCCCTCTCCTTATCAAGAAGAGGGGAAAGTAAAGTATTATATCTACGTGAAAATCTTATCACTTTACGCATTTAATAGTTATATAAACTCCTTCGGATGTAATTTCTAAAGATGGTTTTTGAAAACCTACTTCTTCAAAAATTTCTCTTAATTCTTGATTTGAGAAAAAAGCCAATCCATTTAGATTAGGGAAGAAATCGGTAAATGTCGTAGCGAATAATTTACCACCTTTTTTGAGTACTCGATATATTTCTTCAATCGCTTTTTGAGGATTTTCCCAACAATGCATCGCTGCTCCAGCATAAACTGCATCTAAAGAATTATCAACTAAAGGAATCGATTCTGCATTTCCTCGAATAATAACCAGATTATCAGAATTACTTATTTTCTCTATCTCTAATTGTTTCTTTAACATTCCCAACATAGATTCGGAATAATCCAAAGCAATTATATGTTTATAAAATTGACTTTTAATTAAATTTCGAGTCATAATACCCGTTCCACAAGACAAATCCATTACCACCTCTAAATCTTTTCCGAAGAATTCAAGTACTTCTTGAGATTCCCGTTCGATTCCTCCGAAACCCCGAAGTCCTATCTTCCAAACTGTTGGTAAAAGATTTTCGTAAAACCAGGGAAGAACAGAGTTATTGAATAGTTTTGTAATAAATCTTTCTGGTTTCTCTTGTGAAAGTGTTACTTGATTATCTACACTATTTGGATGAAAATCAATGTATGTATAGAAGTTTTCCTCTATTTTCTGATTAAGTTGCTTATCAAAATTACAATTCCCTAATTCTGTCGCAATTATTTTATTGCAAACAGAACATTTAATTATTTTCTGAATTACAGACATTAACAATCCCCGAAGCTAAAAATACACGATAAAAATATATTGTTGTCAGCAAATTAGCAGATTACTTTATTAAACTTGTTTAAATTATAAGAATAACAGTTGTATCTGGTTTATTTTTAGTTATATAAATATGAACAATCATTTTATACTTTTAGAATCTGATGATGTTGTACTTTTAGGAGAAGATACTTTTAAAGCTAACAAAATTGAGCAATTGATTGAAGACAATATTAAAGAAAAATTGCAAAGACACATTTATGAATATAACAGCTTTCATCCCGGTGCTTCAATGTTAGATTTTTTCAGCAGTATTCCCATTGGTAAAACAAAAATAGATTTAGCTGAAATTAAATATGAATATTTTAAAAATTGTCAGGTATTAAGAAGTAGCGGTCAAGGTTGGGAAAAAGGGAAGCTAAAGGTCGAAATATTGATATCAACTGCAAGTAATTATAATAATCAAATATATTTAAAATTTATTCCCGATGAACCGATTGAATATGAAGCTTTTCTGGATGAGATTTTTCAGATAGTGTCTGATAATCCCATCAGCGAGCAGAAAGAAATAAAATAATTATAATAAAAACAGGTATAGTATCTGTTCTTTTGAGCTTTAATTATATGTTGAATAAATTAAAACAAGTTAGAAAAGTTTTAGCTTATAAAAATTCTCCAAATATTGGGGATTTTGCTATTCTCAAATCCGATGTTCTAGGTGCAAAAGTTTCTCCGGAAGTTGCTGATAAATTAGAAAATGTTGTAGGTTATTACCCAACTATTGATTTAGATAAATTGATTGAATATCCAGAAGGTAGTTTTGGAAGAGAATATGCAGAGCATATGAAAAGAAACAACCTTCAATCAATTAGTATTAGTCCAGAATTAGAAGATGTTGCTCAACGGAATGTTTTCGCTTTACGATATGCTGTTACTCATGATATTTTTCATGTTCTACTGGGTTTTGATACCAGTTATGCAGGAGAAATCGGAGTATTAGCATTCGCTGCTGCACAGAATTATAGTAAGTCGTTAAAAACTGGTTTGTGGTTGGCAAAAATACTTTACCCTATTGTTGCACCAAGACAAATAGAAGCGATTTTTGAAAACCAACGAAAAGGAAAAGAATTAGGTCAGAAAGCTAATTTTTTATTAGGATATCGGTTTGAAGAACATTGGAATGAACCTTTAAGTAAAATCAAAGAAGATTTGGGATTAACTGAAATCCAATTATCTCAAAAGTATTCTAACGTAGGGTAGAAAGGGCTAAAGCCCTAACTACTAAATTGGTGAAGTTACAATTTTGCTAACAATTTTTCAGCAGTGCTGTTTTCAAGTTTTCCACCATCTTCTAATTCCAATCCCTTGACCACTCCGTCTTCTACTACCATCGCATAACGCTGCGATCGCATTCCTAAACCTTTTCCATTCAAGTCTAATTCTAGACCAGCAGCTTTAGCAAATTCACCGTCACCATCGGCTAGCATTAATACTTTATCACCCGCATTTTGGCTTTTACCCCAAGCATCCATTACGAAAACATCGTTAACGGAAATACAAGCTATCATATCAACACCTTTGGCTTTAATTTGCTCTGCATTTTGGATATAACCAGGTAGATGCTGATTAGAACAAGCTGGTGTAAACGCACCGGGAACAGCGAATAACAGTACTTTTTTACCTTTAAATAGTTCGTCAGTAGATACTTCCTTTGCTCCCGATTCTTCCATATGCTTTAAACTTACAGAAGGGATTTTATCGCCTACTTTGATAGTCATATCTTTCTTCTATTCTGAATTTCCTGCTTTTATTATCAGTTAGGATGTGCAAGATTGAACAGGTAAAGCATTACGATAATTAATCGATAAATTAACCATGCTTCGATGATAAGTAAAATTATTAACTACACCTAATAAATCAAAATTTTTAGATAAGTAAATGATTAACCTAGACAGTAAAAATTTTATCCTGATTATCGTTAAAAGTATGTGCAAATTGCCAAGAAACAACAGCTAATAAATCATCCCCCTGAAAAATTTTTGCACCATCATTACTATCAACAAAGGATAAATTATCTTTACTTTCAACTTTGAAAGTTGTAGCACCAAATTGAAAATTATTTATGGTGTCGAAACCTTCACCAGTTTCTAAAATTACGGTAGCTTTACCACTACCCAACCAAACTGTATCGTGACCGGTACCGGAATTAATAAAATCACCACCACCATTACCATAAATGGTGTCATTCCTATTTCCAGCCAAAATTGTATCAGCTTGAGAACCACCGTAAATTAAATCATCACCTTCATCACCAATTAAATTATCTTCACCACCATTTCCGAAAATAGTGTCATTTCCTTCTAAACCAATAATTAATTCCGAACTATCGGTACCAAATAATTGTTCTCCACTGGAAGTTCCGTTGATGACTGGTTTTTCAACAATTGTCGTAGTTATAGGAACCGAACCTGAATTGATAGAATAACCATCCTCATCCAAAAGAGTGATTGTAAAAGTTTCGTCTCCTTCAGCTTTATTATCTTCTCCAGTTAAGAAACCAAAACTAGCTTCGGTTACTCCTGGGGAAATGGTGAATTCAAGAATAAAATTTCCGTTTTCTACAGAAGAATCCAAATTAGAAATGTTGTTGAACAATTGTGGGGGAAAACCTCCGTCCGAGAAATCACCATCCGGGTCTTCTAACTGCAATCTTACAGTCAATCCATCATCCGGTGATGATTCGTTAAGCTCTAAACTGAGCCACTCCGCGAACTGAAGTTACGCGGGTTCGGGCATTACTTCCAGCTTGTCGTCCTTATTGACTATCTGGCTGGTTGCACTTTCCGAAGAAAGACCCTCGATGGAAAGCTGCTCTGCGGAAACATGACTGTTCCGGATTTCAGACACGCCTACTTTACTTGCAGCTTTGCGATATTCTTCCCATCCCTCCATCAACAATGGCTCCATTGCCGAATACTGACTAGCAGCATCCTCGATGAGAAGCAATTCATCATGAACGAATCTACTAAGATAAGCAGTAAAGATGTCCCGATGCATCCTAACGCCCGTAGCATCCTCATGAATACGTTGGGAGAGGCTCTTCTTGATACGTGAGCCATCAAGATGCGTTTGAGATAATGCTGTCTTCTTAGTAGAAAACTTAACTAGTCGCCCACCAGCATTTTCGCGAAAGTGACCACGGGGATACTCCCCGTGGCGCATTTCGCGGCTTTGTGGGTCAACTCGGACTGAAAAAAACCAGGTGACTTGGCTGATATAGCTTTCCCATACCTTTTCTGCCAAGCTTTAACAGAAACCTTTTCGGTTTTAAAACTGTTACCATGCCGTAATATCTCATTAACTAAACCTCTGTTGCTGGATTTAGCATAGCTAGACTTACGGCGTTCTAAATCAGCCTTTTTACGGCGGAGCTTTAGATAATTCTTTGAATTGTTCCATTTCTTTTTACCTTTACGGACTTTGCCTTTTTTGGTTACGGTCTTGTTACCTACTTTCTTCTCAAAATCTGGCTCATAATTATCTGGGTTATGCATACGTTGAGTGCGTTGCATTTTCCGCGCTCGTGCTTTGATTTCCTTTTCAAAAGTAGGTACTTTATCAGCGAACGGTAGTAAACCTGCTTTGTTATCGGCTACAAAAGCTATGTTGGATACATTTAAATCCAAACCCACCAAGCCTTCTGTGACGTAATTTTTAGGCTTTTGGCAAGGTAAACCTTCATTGATGAGTTGAAGGAACCATCGCTTTTTACTATTCAAACGTCGCCAAACTAATCTGCAATATTTAATTGGAGAATTAAGACCGTGAGCTATTACTGGGTCAAACCAGTCTATAATAGGTGCTAGTTCTAATCCGCACCAGGATAAAACATATTCGGAACATTTAATTTTATTGCGATAGTCGGACTTTTTACCTATTGTTTCTTCACGCTTAGTTTGACGTAAAGCCCAACGTAGACCTTGCTTGTTAGTTTTACCTTCTACAGACTTAAATCGGTCAAAGGTTTTAAACCTAATCTTTTTAGCTTTAGCAAATAAAACTTTTTCAACAGCTTTAAAAGCTCTGGTAGCCAATTTCTGAATAACTTGTGCATCAAGCTTATCTTCTATCCACTTACTTTTCTTCGCTGTTAAAGTTGCGAAATCCTGCAATTCGTAGTCAGAAAATCTATGTAGCGAACTCGCTTCTTCAAATAATTTCTTGCGTTGCGCCTTATTACCGTCACCTTTTAATTTCTTGGCTTGTAAGTAAGGTTCTGAATTTCTAACCAACTCCATACGAATCGAAGCTTCGCCTAAAACAGCATTAAGTAATTGTTGACCAGCATGAAACCTGGCTTCTAATTCTCGGTTATTGATGCTATTAACTATTAGCGGTATTTCAGTTATGAATGATGGAGTGGTTTTTCTTGGCACTTGACCCACCTCTTAAGTTGACTCAAGATTATTAGTATACACATATTTTTTATCTTTTATCAAATTTATATTTTTCTCATTTATTCTAATAAAAATTTTTATTGATTCGCTATAATTTTAAACTTTGGGAGACGTAGCATTGCTACGTCTCTACATTAGTAATAATCTAAAATCTAAAATCTGTCTTGGAAAGTTTGGGGGGAAGAACATCTACACCCCCAACTTTCCGCAAAATCCAAAATATTATTACCATTCTTCAGCCCAATAAACAATTTCTGAATTAGTATTATTAATTGCTACTCCGTAACTATTTCCATGATTCCAAGAAAAGTCATCAGAAGTACCGTGATTATTTGCATTTAATACTAGTATTTCATAAGTTAAAGGAAAACTTTCTGCTTCTAAATTAGCGGTATATAAAAAAGTAGTGGGTACCCCATTTTCTTGATTTGAATGGTCATTAGTATCCCCACCTTGGAATTTATATTTAGCTATATTTCTATATTTGGAAAGTGATTTTTTTATTTCTTCTTCCGGTAGTTTCATCCTCAACTGAAAAATTCTACCGTATTCTGGAGAACCAGGATAAAAAATAACCCGCGCATCTGTAGCTTCACTAGGAATGATGGCGGGAAAATGTTTTATTAATGCTTGGTTTGACCAATTTGTATGACGAATATCTTGATAAATTGAAGTATCTATTATTACTTTACTTTCTTTATTTTTATTAAAAGCTTGCGTTAATAAGAAACCTCCCCCGACAACTCCCACACCTCCTAAAGATAGTAAAGTTACCATAGCAAGCTTCAATATATGTGATTTCTTCATCGAATCAAGAATTTTAACCAAATAGATATATATTCAACTAGTAATATTTTTCGTAAATACACGCATCTAGCTTTAGATATATCTACTTAATCTTTATATTAAGTCAGTGAAATTATGGAGGAGGAAGGAGTAAGAGAGAGGGGGAAGAGGGGGAAGAGGGAGTAATCAGCAATAAAAGATTATTAACTGCTCACTGCTCACTGCTCACTGTTAACTGTTCGCTGTTAACTGATAACTGATAACTGTTAACTGTAAAAGCTTTCAGCAATGATTCCAGCGAGGAGAATAAAACCAATCCAGACATTTTGTCGGAACATTTCACCGTAAGCGTCGGACGGTAAGTCTGTTTTCTCCAAGCGAATATATTGCCATATCCATCCAGCAGATGCAATTACAAGACTTATCCAAAAAGCAATATGAAGATTTGTAACTATTCCTAACCAAATTAATAAACCAACTGTTCCGATAAAAAAGCCACCAATAGCTAGAGGTGCATAGTTACCAAAAAATATAGCGCTAGAGTTGACACCGATGCGCTTGTCATCTTCCCTGTCGCTCATTGCGTAGACTGTATCAAATCCCAAAGTCCACAGTACAGTTGCACCCCATAATAACCAAGTTGGTTGTGAAAGATTTTGCGTGACTGCACTCCAACTAATTAGTACTGCAAAACCCCAAGCTATAGAAAGCACTAGCTGAGGTACGGGAAATACTCGTTTTGCACCAGGATAAAGCACGATTACTGGAACTGCTGCAACGCACAACCAGAACGAAACCCGATTAAGATAAAAAGCGAGAATTGCAGCACAAATAAGAGCCACTAACGCTACAACTATTCCAACTTTCACCGATAATGCACGAGAAGCAAGGGGACGGGTTTTTGTTCTTTCAACTTCTGGGTCTATATCTTTATCCCATAAATCATTGACAACGCACCCCAAAGCGCTTGTAGCCAAAGTTCCTAAAATGATTACTCCTACCAATGGTATGGGTGGTTTTCCTTGTGCTGCTAAAAACACAGCCCATAAGCCAGGAATCATTAAGATTAACCTCCCTTCTGGTTTATTCCACCGCAGAAGTCGGATTATTTTGCTAAATATAGATTCAACTTTTTGTTCTGGTTGAGTAACCATAGCAATAGATAAATTACTAATATGATGATTGTTCACACTTTTTAACAACTATAGAATAGCTTTATTTGATATTTATAAACAAAATAAAACTGTTAGAAAAACTAAAATACATCTGAATGCCTTACAGTATTCCTAGAAAAAGCACTAAATGCCTTGGTAACGTAAGTCAAAGCTACCAGTTTCAACTCATCTCCGAAGAGATACAGTTTTCAGATATATTCAGATATATTTAGTTTTATGTGCCACTTATGTTACTTGTTATGTTTCTATAAATCCTTAAAACCCTTCTATAACTACGTTACATAAAAAACCAAATGGTGAATTTAGCACAGCCAACAGCAGAAGATATTATTACTCTAGAAGTTGAGTCTGAGCGCATAATTGCTGCGATTGACTTAGGTACCAACTCCGTACATATGGTTATTGTACGACTTGAACCTCAACTACCATCTTTTAGCATTATCGGTAAAGAAAAAGAAACCGTTAGACTTGGCGATCGCGATATTGAGACAGGAAATCTCAAAATCAAAATCATGGAGAGAACCGTAAATGCTTTAAGACGTTTTCAAGAGATTGCCAAAACCTTTAATGCTGAAGCAGTAATCGCTGTAGCAACTAGCGCTGTAAGAGAAGCACCTAACGGTAGAGAATTTTTGTACCGGATTAAAAACGAGTTAGATTTAGATATTGATTTGATTTCCGGTCAAGAAGAAGCACGACGGATTTATCTAGGTGTGCTTTCAGGAATGGAATTTAACGATGCAGCTCATACCATTATTGATATTGGTGGTGGTTCCACAGAAATAATTTTAGGTGATTCTCACGAAGAGCGTTGTCTCAGTAGTACTAGAGTTGGTGCAGTAAGATTAACTAGCGAATTGATAACCACCGACCCGATTAGCGACCAAGAATATAACTACCTCAAAGCATACGCAAGGGGAATGCTTGAACGTGCTGTGGAAGAAGTAAAATACAATATTGGCAGTGGAGAAAAAGCACGTTTAGTTGGTACTTCTGGAACAATTGAAACCTTAGCAAATATCCATGCAAAAGAAAAATTAGATTCTACTCCTTCAACATTAAATGGTTACAGCTTTAGTTTAAAAGACCTGCGAGATATAGTGTCACGCTTGCGGAAAATGAATAATTCCGAACGAGCAGAGATACCTGGCATGGCAGAAAAGAGGTCAGAAGTGATACTTGCAGGTGCCGTAATTTTACAAGAAGCAATGTCGCTTTTGGGTGTAGAATCGATAACAACCTGCGAACGGGCTTTACGAGAAGGAGTAATTGTAGATTGGATGTTAGCGCACGATTTAATCGAAAATCGCCTGCGTTTTCAAAGTACAATCAGACAGCGAAGCGTCTTAAAAATAGCTAATAGATATAACGTTGATTTGAGATATAGCGAACGAATTGCAGCATTTGCTTTATCACTATTTGACCAAACCAAAGGTTATTTACACCAATGGGGAAACCAAGAAAGATTTTTATTATGGGCTGCTTCAGAATTACATAACTGCGGACATTTTATAAATCATTCTGCCCATCACAAGCATTCCTATTACTTGATTCGGAACAGTGGACTGCTAGGTTATAACGAAACCGAAATTGAAATTATTGCCAACTTAGCAAGGTATCATCGTAAATCCCAGCCCAAAAAGAAACACGATAACTTCCAAAACTTAACAACAAAAGAGCTGAAATTAGTAGTAGAGCAGTTAAGTCCTTTATTACGATTAGCAACCTCCCTTGATAGAAGACAAATCGGAGCAATATCAAGAATAGAATGTAATTATCATCAAGATGAGAAAGAATTACATTTAAAACTTTTTCCAGCAAATAGAGATGATGATTGTGCTGTAGAACTTTGGAGTTTAAGCTATAGCAAATTGGTATTTGAAGAAGTGTTTGGGGTTAAGGTGGTCGAGAGTTTGGAGAGAGTTTGATAAAATGTGTAGGGTGTGTTGTCATAGTATTTTCAACGCACCGTAATACGAAAAGTAGGAATCGATAAAATTAAATAATATTGCCTTTTAAGTAAGATTACGAAATATATATAGGAATCCGATTTGAATATTGTTAGCGCAGCGTGTCCGATAGGACATGAAAAATTAGGTATTTGTAGGGT
>JBCBHT010000144.1:0-18366 GCA_038525335.1 Cyanobacteria bacterium J06621_15
TAAATTTTTAGCATCAGATTAGCATCAAAAAATTATATTAATCTTGAAAGCCCGACTTATAGGACAAGTTGGGTTATTTTTATTTGCAGGTCGGAAAATATTTATTGGTATATTGCATTAATTTTAAGGGGTTCGTTTTCTCCCAAACGTAGGGAGACGTTATTTATAACGTCTCTACAAACCGCCGGAATTAATGAAAAAGAGTAGTTTAATCTAACTGAAAAAAATTTAACTCCTAACTCCTAACTCCTAACTCCTAACTCCTAACTCCTAACCACATTAAGAATATGTTAAATAAACATTCCGAATATCTAATACACAGAAAATGGATGAAACATGCTCTAAAGCTGTCTCAAATAGCAGGAGAGGCAGGTGAAGTCCCTGTAGGCGCTGTTATTATTGATTCATCCAAAAATATGATTGCAGAAGGTGAAAATAGAAAACAACGCGACAACGACCCCACAGCCCATGCGGAAATCCTCGCTATAAGAGAAGCAACACGTAGGTTACAAACTTGGCGACTTCATGAATGTACTCTCTACGTTACCCTTGAACCTTGTCCGATGTGTGCTGGTGCTATTGTGCAAGCCCGTGTAGGTCTATTAGTCTATGGAATAGATGACCCGAAAACTGGTGCGATTCGGACTGTAAGTAACATTCCTGATAGTGCAGCTTCAAATCATCATTTGGGTGTAATTGGAGGCATTCTAGAGTCTGAGTGTCGTAGCGAATTACAAACTTGGTTTGCTAATCGGCGACATAGCACAACATAAAGGACAGAGGTGAAACTGTCCAGTGAGTGCTACAAAAGTTAGGGGAGAAAATCTACGGTGTTACTAATCAAGAATTCTTTACATTTTGATTTACTTAATATTCAGCAGTCACCGAGATGATGGAATTTGATTTGATATTTGATACTCACAGACGGAAAAAAGCCAATGATAAAGTAAGTGCTAAGTTGGCTGATACTAATTCGCGAATTTCTCCTTGGTTAAGTTCTTTAACTTACCTATTGGCAGGAAACATACTTTTACCTTTGTACTTTAGTCAAATTACAATCACAGGACAGGAGAATATACCTAAAAGCGGTCCGGTAATATTAGCTCCTACTCATAAAGCTCGTTGGGATTCGTTGCTTTTACCTTATGCAACCGGACGATGCGTTACCGGTAGAGATTTGCGCTTTATGGTGACAAGTACTGAATGTCGGGGTTTTCAAGGTTGGTTTGTGCGACGTTTGGGAGGATTTCCTGTAAATTCAAAACGTCCTTCAATTACAACTCTTCGTCATACAGTTGAATTACTTAAACGCGAGGAAATGCTAGTTATTTATCCTGAAGGTAATATTTTCCGCGACAGTGAAGTTCACCCGTTAAAACCTGGAATCGCGCGTTTGGCTTTGAGTGCTGAATCTTCTCATCCTGGTTTAGGAGTAAAAATTGTACCTATTTGTTTGAATTACAGTCACCCTTATCCGACTTGGGGTGCTGATGTAAGTATTAGTATCGCTCCAGCAATCAAAGTCGCTGACTACAATAATGGGTGTGTGAAGCAAGATGCAAAAAGTCTTACAGATGATTTGGCTTATGCACTTCAACAACTAAGCTATAAATACGATGATTTAGCTCGCAACCCTTTCCTACAGATGGGAAGTTAGTTGATAGTTGTTAGTTGATGGTTGTTAGTTGATAGTTGTTAGTTGATAGTTGATAGTTGTTAGTTGTTAGTTGATAGTCTTTGATTCAACCGCAGGATGTGAATAACTCATTGATAATTGTTAATTGATAATTGTTAATTGTTAATTGTTAATTGATAAAGCAAGTTCCCAATTCTTTAATTTGCCAATGTCTTGTGGTGCTGTATCAACAATCCATAATTGCCAATTCCCTTTAGCTGACTGATTAAGTAGATTTTTCAAAACTGGATGGGTCTGTACCGAATAAGTGGTAAGTAAATCCTGACGACGACCCAAAGTACGACTTTGCAACAAAACTCGTTGACTGTTAGGAGCAATTAAGTAAATTTCTAAATCGCTTAAGAATTCATGGGTAATGTTAACGCTAACTTGAATATCGCGGACATTGCCGAAGTCAGATATATTAATTCTGCTTTTTATTCCTTGTTTGTCATTATCGGGAATAGACAATAGTCCATTATTACGTCCTTCTATAGTTCTGGTTGCAACTGAGGAATTCTTTCTAAGTTTTTGCGCTGCTTCTACTGCCGATAGAGCGTTTACTTTACCGTAACCAAACCATTTTGAATGACCGTTCTCGTCATAACTACCGTAACGCAAACCCAACTGTGCATCTGTGTCCAAATCAACAATTTTGTCTGTAGTTTCTTCAAGTATGCGTTTTACTTGTTCGACGGTTAAGTCAGGGTTTACTGATAAAATTAGCGCTGCAACACCAGCGACTACAGGGGTAGCACTAGAAGTACCGCCAAAATAAGGGTTAAAATCACCTTTGCTATAACCAGCAGCTCCTAATTGGTCAGTTGTAAACATTCCCCTTCCAGGAAGTGATTTTGCAATAGATGGTTGGGAATAAATAAAACCTGTTTGTTCAAACCACATTCCCGGTTGAGCATTATTACTAGGAGCGCATACCGAAATATTAGTACCCCAATTACTATAGGCAGCTTTTTTATTTAAGCTTGTAGACGCAGAAACCGTAATTACATCTGGATGTACCGCAAATCCACTGAGCCATCTTGTTTTACCTTTGACAATATTTTTCACCCAGCCCCGCTCGTATACCGTACCGTTAACTGGACGGTTAGCATTACCAGCAGCAAATAAAATCACGCAACCCTTGCCATCACGACCTTTTGTAGCAGCGCGAGTAATCGCAGCACGCTGACGTAATGAAAGAGGGAAGTATACCGCTGAGGCTCCCCAACTGCAAGAAATTACACTCGCTCCTTTTTCAACTGCCCAGTCGAAAATAGCTTCTATAGATTCATCATCTAAAAATCCACTGGTACGTATAGGCATAAATGCACAACCAGGAGCAATTCCAGCAATTCCCGTACCGTTTTCTTCTGCAATCGCTATCCCCGCACAAGCAGTACCGTGACTGGGTTGTTTTTGCGTAGGTATCGGTAAGAAATCCTTATCTTTTAAATCTAATGGGGCGACTATCTTCCCACTACCCATAAAATCGGGATGATTTAAATCAAAAGAATCGTCTACCACTGCAACAGTTACCGAGCGAACTCCTCTATTAATATCCCAAGCTTTTTCAACCGAAATATGGGAACCATAAGCTAACTGATTGCCACCATTATGATTGAGATACCACTGCTGAAAATAAAGGGGGTCGCGAGGTTTATAGTAGGGTTGTTGATGGATAATAACATTAGGCTCGCTGACTACAATTTCAGGTAGTCCTTGCAACCTATTAGCAATTTTTATTGGATTTTGTGTAGCTTGTTTGCCTACTTTAAATGCAAAAGTATTAGGAAGACCATCAATCTCTTTATAAAGAATCAAACCAAACTTAGCTGCTATGGCATTAATTCTGGCAGAATCGACCCAAGAAGCGAATTCAATCGTAATTTGGTCGCCTAAATAAACTTTGTTTCCAGGATTACCTTTGATTTGGTAAACATGGCTAGCAAAAGCAACATTTTGAGAATTTCTTGCTTGAGACATAGCCGTCTCTAAGCCACTGGGCGCAACCCTAAACAATTCTAAACGCGAAGTAGGAATAGTACTACGCCAATTACCTAAAAAACCTTGGGTTAACTCTTTGAGAGCAATATTTGAGTTAGCGCGAACTGTAAAACGGTCTGGAATCTTTTCTATTATTAATTCTTCACCGCCGCGTTGTATAATCATTCCTAAACTTCTATTTGGTACCCCACCCGCTAAATTATTTGGATTATTTATATTCGTATTCATGACAGCTATTCTGTTGACTGTAATCGTTATGGGAACTCAATCAATTGGATTTTCAGTCTAAATTCATAGACAGTTAGTATGCGACTTTGCTTTGTTTTCATCACAAAACAGAGTTAAGATACCCGAAGTTTTCATCAGACCCGTCTTTTTAGTTGTCCCAAGTATTTATCCCCATGAAATTTGCTGCAACCGTTCCCAATATTTGCCTCGCTTTAGTATCGGTAATAGCAAGTTTTAACCTGCTATCACCCGTTCACGCTCAGGTTAAACTACCTAGTGGTAGCACGCAAGTACAACCGATAGATCCAAATGACCCAAATAATCTTCAGCCAACCGGACAAACAGCAAGTGTCCTAAGTCTTGAAGGTGGGAAACGTTTGATGTCCGAGGCTAGCAATGCAGTAGCTTCCCAAAATTATTCTTTAGCTGCTGACAAGCTTAAGGAAGCACGCTTAGTTTTCAATCAGCTATCAAATTTCTACCAGCAACTGAACTCTAGCTTTGCTGGAATAGATAACAGGTTAGCTGATTCCCAGCGTAAAAAAGCTTTATCCACCGCTCAAATGCGAGATGAAGCTACCTATCAGCTAGCATTGGTACATAGAGCGCAGAACAAACCAGAATTAGCCGTACCTTTGTTGGTACAGATTATCAAAAGTCAAAATCCAACCAGAGATTTAGGTAAAAAAGCTTATCAACAGTTATTTGAATTAGGTTTTGTTGATTCTCCTTTTCGTAAAGGTGGTAGTGCTTCCTCTTCTCAAAGATAATTAAGTTTTTTTGATATCTAGAATAAAATTATTGAATATGCCATCGCTGAATGTTTAGCGGTGGTTTTTGAATAAATAGGGAGTAGGGAACAGGGAACAGGGAACAGGGAACAGGGAGACAAGGGGACAAGAAGATGGGAAAGAATAAAATTTTCTTAACTTCTAACTCCTAACTCCTAACTCCTCACTGTTCACTGATACTTGTTCGCTGCTGTTCAAATTTTGTACATAATAATAAGGTGTAGGGAAATAATTATTTTTAGGGATTGCGATGATAAGTCCGCAGCAAGTAGAAGAAATGATAAAGGCTCAAATGCCAGATGCTCAAGTCCAAGTAGAAGATTTGACTGGAGGTGGCGACCATTATCAAGTGAGTGTAGTTTCATCGCAGTTTGCAGGTAAGGGATTGGTAAAACAACATCAGTTGGTTTATGGTGCGCTCAAACAAGCTATGTCTAGCGAAGCTATTCACGCTTTAGCGCTCAAAACATATACCCCCGAAGCTTGGCAAGCAACAGCCGCTTCATAGCTAAACTTATGGTTAGGACTGTCCATAACTGCCACAATAGTTATAAACACACGATTAGACGCTTATAGCCTAATTTTATTCTTCACAGCCAAAACACTACTAAAAAAGGAAGCATCATGACACCAGAAGTTAAAGAAAAAATCGATAATTTGGTACAGCAAAACAAAATCATGGTCTTCATGAAGGGAAGCAAGTTAATGCCAATGTGCGGTTTCTCTAATAATGTCGTTCAAATTATCAACACCTTGGCAGTTCCTTACGAGACTTATGACATTCTTGAAGACCCAGAAGTACGTCAAGGAATCAAAGAATATTCCGATTGGCCCACAATTCCCCAAGTTTATATTAATGGTGAATTCGTTGGTGGTTCAGATATTTTGATTGAACTTTATCAAAAAGGTGAACTACAACAAATGGTTGAAGTCGCAATGGCTTCTTAGTATTCAGCTTTTTTATATTTCGTATAGTAAGTCATTTGTGTAGTAGGAGCATGTCTTGTAGTATTCAGAACCAGACGCTCCTTCTACTTAAATAGGGACTGCTGATTCTAGGTCAGATGGGAGCAAGATGCTCCCGTTTTATAGCAATACACAATTAGATTAGGACATCAATAAATACTGAAACCTAATTATTCTTAAACCTTTGACCTTTACTTCGCGCTACATCTGTCAAAAATAACGGAAAAAGCGTTTCTTGTGCAAAAATTCCCTCACAGACTTATCGGCTGTCCCAATAAAATCGGTGAGGGAAAATTTATGTTACTGATTGTCTACAAAACATCAATAAAGGAAATCACACCGCAGCCACTGTTGATACTCACAGATAATATGCTATAATCATCTGCGTCAAGCAGCAATTATTACTTATTTACAAGATTTACAAAGAAAAGTTTATTGGTAGTAATCCGGCTCTGCCTCTGGTTGAGTCATAGTAAAGTTTGACACGTCGAATAGAAAACGAGTAGCTTCTTCTTCCAGACGATGAATTAGATAAGGTTCAATGCCATTGCTACTTCTTAATGCAGCTAGATAGCCGTCTAGGTAAACCCGCATATCATCTGTACGATAACCCCGATTCCACATTTCGACGAAGGCATCAGTTAACGTTTGATAGTAGCGGATGGTTCGTGTGTCTTGGAGCATAAGATAAGAGATAAATATCGGCTATGGTTGATTTGGGGGAGTTGCCAATGATTCAAGTCTGGATGCAAAATATAATTTTTGCCTAGACACGAATACTAATTGAATAAAATTTACATGAGAAAAACTGATTATTTTCACGACCTCTACACATATCCTATTCCTTTATAGGCTGAATGTGATGAGTAAATAAGCGATTGTTATCTTTTTTCTACATCATTTATTCATTATACAAATGAGTGCTTTGCACCATAACTTCAGAAATATTCTACCCTTATTCATACTAAAAAGATTCTAGAACTGATTACGCAAGCACGATTCGCCCTACGAAAATTTTGCCTAGCAATTTCCAGAATGAAACAAAATTACTAATAAATACTTTAATTTCAGTATAGCAAAAATCGCAAAATGTTACTAACCATTGGAGTGAATGAAACAACCGCCTAGAGATGTTATCTAACTAAAAAAAACAATAAATGTCAAGCAAATGCCATTTGGAGTAACAACGGTTACAAAACCGAAGCTATAGGCTTTGTTACCTTGAAAGTCATACTCGAATGAGGGGTTTTGCCACCGTGGGTTCGGTTTGTATAGAAATTATTGAGGGGAATCCTCATTTAAGGTCACTTTTAGGTTGGCACTTACAACAATTAGACTACAGAGTTTTTCAGGCTGCTAGCATTTATCAAGCTAGAGAAGCATTTCTAACTCATCAACCAACTTTAGTTGTTCTAGATGCTGATTTACCTGATGGTGATGGAATCGAATTTTGTCGTTGGTTAAATCGCCAACAACAGCCGTTGATTCTAATGCTCTCTGCGCGAAATAGCGAAGCTGATATTGTTACGGGTCTGAAAGCAGGTGCTGATGACTACTTGAGTAAACCTTTTGGGATGCAAGAATTTTTAGCGCGAGTGGAAGCGCTTGTTCGTCGCAAGCGTACTCCTGTAGCGCCAGCTTATCTGGATTACGGTGCTTTACAAATTGACTTAATACAGCGCCGAGTCAGATTTAAAGGTGAATTTATTGATTTAACACCCCAAGAGTTCAGTTTACTTTATGTGCTTGCTCAAGCTGCTGGAATACCTCTGTCTCGCTCGGAATTATTGCGTCGTGCTTGGCCTGATGCGATAGATAATCCGCGCACTATTGATACACATGTATTGTCACTACGAAAAAAAGTAGAGTTAGATCCACGTCAACCGAGTCTAATTCAAACTATTCGTAACGTAGGATATCGCTTTAATGTCGAAATTCTCAATACAAATGTTTCTCAGAATATTTCCCAATCAGCAACGAAAATAGCCAAACATCAACCAAAAAATCAATTTACCGCTCAACATTCTACGATTGCTTCGGGGAGATGAGGTTTCAAGGAGTTAGGAGTTAGGAGTTAGGAGTTAGGAGTTAGGAGTTAGGAGTTAGGAGTTAAGAGTTAGGAATTGAATTAATTTTTCTTTAATCCTTGAAACTTAATTCCCAATCCCCTGTCTTGGAAACTTGCTCTATTTAGGGAGACTCCAAGACCGTAATTTCTGGAATTCCCATTTTTAAAATTCAAAATCATCATCAGCTTCTGCTTGTTTCAAGGTTTCTTGCAAATTCTTCCAGTTTATTTGAGAAGCTGTTTGGTTTGATATTAAACGTCCTTGCTGCAAGTACAAAAGCTGGGTACAAAACATCTGGGCTGTATCTAACTGGTGATTCACCATCAAAACTGTGGTCTGATGCTTTTCGTACACTGAATTTAAAATTTCTATGATATGGGAAGTTGTAGCGACATCTAAATTAGAAGTTGGTTCATCTAATAACAAAATTTTTGGCTGGATAACTAAACTTCTAGCAAGGTTTACTAACTGTCGCTGTCCGGTGGAAAGCTGTGCTTCCGTTCTTCCTAGCCAGTCATCCGGAATGTGTAGCTGTTCCATCCAATAGCTTAAACGTTGCTGAATTTGAAGTTTGGGTAAATCTCGCAATACAAGCGGGTAAGCTAAAGCTTCTCTTACATTCATTCCTAACAGCTTTGCTTCTTGTCCTACAAGCATTACAGATTGACGTAATTCGATTGTAGGTATTTGTCGATATTCCCGATTCTCAAGATAGATTTTACCATTCGTAGGTTCGCACAAACGATTTAAAAGACGCAGTAAATAAGATTTTCCCGCACCACTAGGTCCGGTAATCGCAATCCGCGAGCCTTGATAAACTTCAAAAGAGATATCCTGCAATATCGGATATTCTGGTAATTTATGCTTGGTGCGAGCATTCAGCTTTTCTGAGTAGCTGACTTGTTCTAATTTGAGTTGGATTTGGGGTTTTTCCAAATTAAAAACCTATTAGTTAAATAATTTAGTTAAACAATGCCCGAATTAATAGTCGGATTAATATCTAAAATACTATTTTGGACTCGAAAAAATATAGCTTGTTATTTTAATTGTGAACGATTCAACTATATCTTGTTTACCCAAGATGATGGATATCTGGGAAAAGACTCTTAATTGGAAACCATCTGCTCAACAGCAAATGCAGTTTCAGCGTCTTTATGAGTTGATTGTGGAAGGAAACCGTCAGTTAAATTTAACTAGAATTATTGACCCTGAAGATTTTTGGGAAAAACATTTGTGGGATTCTTTGCGAGGAATCAGGTTTTTGATTTCACAAGAGGGAGAGAAGGAAGAAAGAGCAGAGGGGGAAGAGGGGGAAGAGGGGGTAGATAATAAAACTAAAATTATTGATTTAGGTACTGGTGGAGGTTTTCCCGGTATTCCGACAGCTATAACAGTTCCCAATTGTACGATAAACCTAGTTGATTCTACTAACAAGAAAATTAATTTTATAGATAGTATTTTGCCCAAGCTTAATTTAAATCACGTTCAGGCTACTACTTGTAGAGCGGAAGAAATTGGTAGGGATGGCAAGCATAGAGAAACTTACGATATCGCTTTGATTCGTGCAGTAGCTTCAGCTTCAGCTTGTGCTGAATACACTTTGCCATTGCTAAAACAAGGAGGATTAGCTGTGATTTACCGTGGTAGTTGGACTGAAGAAGAAAATATAAACATGGAAAACGCTGTCCAACAGTTGGGGGGAATCATAGAATCAGTAGAACAATTTAATACACCCTTGAGCAATGGCGATCGCAATTGTTTGTATTTGCGAAAAATTAACACTACACCTACGAAATTTCCCCGTTCTGTTGGAGTTCCAAGTCGGAATCCGCTTTGAGGGTAGAGGGGGAAGAGAGGGAAGAGGGGGTAGAGGGGGTAGAGGGGGAAGAAGAAATTTTTATTCTCACTAATATTAACTTTTAATCTCTAACCTTTAACCTTTAACCTTCAACCTTTGACCTTTAACCTTTATTACGTATATTAATTTACGACTTTTTCCGAGATAGTCTTGAGATAATTAGAGAAAAATACTATAAACTTTTTACGGATTAAGCATAGCTGGGAAGAAGTGGAGAAAAGCCATGAGTGAAGCGGGTGAAGTTAAAGTAAATGATACAAACGATACAAAAAAGGGTTCTGGGTTTTCTAAATTCAAGAAAATTTTGATTGGTATCGTAATTGCCATAATTACAGGTGCAGCTTTATACGGTGCTGGTTGGTTTCAAGCACGTTCTCAATATTCTTCTGATGATGAACCACTCAAGCAAGAATTACAGCAAACTAAGGAACTATTAAATACAGCAAAAAACCGTGCTTATTTGATGGAAGCTCGTGGTGATTTGTATGACGTTACGGTTAATTTAGACGAGCGTAACTTCGGTATGGCTAATACTCGTTTACAGGAAGCAGCAGCAGCTTTAGGAAAAGTTGAAGATGCAGACGGTAATTTAAATATTAGTAAAATACAAGAATTACAACAAGCTGTTGCCAAGAAAAATATCAATGTTGCGGTTAATTTAGAACAGCAACGTAATACTGTTTTAAGCTACATTAACGTTTTAAATAAATTAATTCCTGCTCAAGATAATTTGGAGATTCCCGCAGCGGAAGAAACACCTCAACAGTAAGCTTTAAAGCTAATTTAACTGAAAATAGATGATTGAAAACTGTAGTTATTTGTAAGTGACTACAGTTTTTCGTTATCTAGTTGAATGACCCTTACCTAACTAAGTGATACTATATATGGTACTATTTCTCGATGAGTAAATTAGAGAAGTTAGTACAGCAATTCCTCAACAGACCTCCGGAAGTAAGGTTTGAAGATGTACGATACATTTTAGAGGCTTTTGGGTTTGAAGAAAAACGTTCTAAAGGTAGTCATCATAGCTTCTGTGATTTAGAGGGTAGAACAATTACTGTTCCTAAGAAAGGAGGAAAAAAAGTGAAGGGTGTGTATGTGGACAAGATTATTGAACTATTAAATTTAGAGGAGTGGAATAATGACAACGTTAAAACCGAAGAAGAATCTGATTAAAAAGCAATCATTAGAATACTATTTGAAACTTCAGTATCCTGTGACAGTTTATCCAGATGCAGATGGTGGATATGTAGCTGAAATTAAAGACTTACCGGGATGTCTCACTCAAGGTGAAACTATTGAAGAGACTATGACCAATATTAATGAAGCACGAGAATTATGGCTGGAAACAGTCTATGAAAATGGAGATAAAATACCTTTGCCTACTACAGATGATACTTACAGCGGTAAATTGCTTTTACGGATGCCAAAAACTTTACATCACCGTTTAGCGGATGCTGCTGAAGCGGAAGGTGTAAGTTTGAATCAATACATTGTTTTTTTATTAAGTAATCAATGAAACTATTTTTTTGGTTAAGCAAAGTTTAATGGATAGCTATCTAAAATTAGCATATCAAGCAGCATGTAAGTTTGAAAGTGATGATTCGCGTTTTTCTATTAATAATAAAAAGCCATTACCTCAAGGAAATAAAAACCGAGTTTTACGCGGGTATTACAAAGATAAACCCGTAATATTCAAGTTTTATACTGATTTAATCAAACCAAATTATTTTCAACGCAAGTCTACAGAAAGTTTATTTTTGAGACATGCTGCTGCTACTAATGTTGTACCGAAATTAGTATTTGAATCTGATAACTTTATTCTTATTGAAGAAATACCGGGTTGTTCGTTGGAGAAAAAATTTTCTCAATTCAATCTAAATTTTAATAAATGGTTATCTAGAACTGCGATTGATATTGGCTCTGCTCATGCTTGTTTAGCTAATCTATTGATTAGTAGAGAAACCTTCTCAGGTTATTATGAATTATATTCTCACAAAAAAACTTTAGAGCAGAACGTTAATCATATTTTGGAGACTTCTTTAACAATTTGTAAAGAGCTAGAAGGTTTTCATGGTTTAGTAAATACCATTGATTACATTAACGAATATCTTGAAGAAATTTTTAATCAACCCCGAATTATTTATAAATACGATAATAACTTAGGAAATATTATCGTAAATAACCGAGGATTTCAAAGATTTATTGATTTTGAAGAGTGTTACGAAGGTACTAAAGCGATTTATTTAGGAGCTATATTTGATTGCTTGCATCAAATTCCTTGGAATCTACCTGCTGATAAACTAACTATTAGTCAATGTCTACCCTGGAAATATATTAAACATGGTTATGAATTATATGGGAACGAGCTAATTGATTCTTCCCTTTTTGAGCAGATTGTTGCTATGGCTATGTTTAATGCTTGGTTTAGAATAACACGCACCTGGAAAGCTAACCTTGATATGAGTTTCTGGATTCCGAGATTTCGTAAAAGACTAGAAACATATTGGGATATGATTACTTGAAAGAATCTGATATTTTACAAATCGAAGATGAAATTATTTTGGCAATTAATTAAAACTGTTATTCTGGCTTCAAGTGTATTTACTATAAACTATAGCGCTATAGCTCAAGAAGAATCTAAAGAACCCCAGCCACCCAAAGAACTAGAACGCTTAGAATATCTTCAGGGAACTTGGAGATGTCAGCAACCAGCAGCACCTGCACCTGCTAATAGTATTTTTATTTGGAATGTTAGAAGAGATTTGAATAATTTTTGGTATGTGGGAAAAGCTCAAGAAACAAGGTCTCCAAATAATGCTAAACCTATCAGTTCCCAAGAATTTATTGGATACAATGGAGCATCTGAAAAATTAATTCGTTCGACTGTAGTAGGGGATGGTAATTCTTACAATATGACTGCAACTGACTGGAAAGACGGGAAATTAATTTGGGAAGGAATTCTTTTTAGAAGAGGAGCTTCAACACCGCTTCGTCAAGAAATTGTACAAAATAGTCAAGATAAATTTACCGCTACTTATTTTATTACTGATGAAGAAAATAAGTGGAAACCCGCTGTGAATGAAACTTGTAATCGGATTAAATAGTTAGATAGATAATTTTTTTATTTACCATAATTTTATTTGAACATCCAATATTTTTATGGGATGCAGAACCAAATTTTTATTCATTAGATGATACGTTACATTTAATTAATGAATCTGACCATAATATAATTACAGAATAAGTGGTGCATAACAGCAATTTTCAATATTGATACAATTTGAATTAGATACTTAATCCCTTTATTTGGTTGAAATAAAAGTTGTGAATACTGACATAGCTTTGTGGGAAGTTGTTATTAACTTGCCTGAATCTCTAAAAACTGAACTATTGCATTACGCAGAATATTTAAAAGAAAAATATCCGAATAATAAAAAATCTCAGGAAAATACAGAAGCCAATCAAGGTTATGGTAGTTGGGCTGGTAAAATCATTATGTCAAATGATTTTGATGAACCATTAGAAGATTTGGCAGAATATATGTAACATGTAAGTATCTTTTAGACACTCATGCTTTTCTTTGGTATTTGTTAGGTGATACTAATTTAACCATTAAAGCTAAAGGTATTATTAATATCCAAGAAAACTTATATTTTAGTATTGTTAGCCTCTGGGAAATTGCGATTAAAATTAACATAGGTAAGCTGCAAGTCTATCGACCGATTGAAGATTTATTTAAAGAACTGCAATTTTTAAATATTCAAATTTTACCCATCAGTAATAAAGATATTGAATTATATTCAGCACTTAGTTTACCATCAAATCATCGCGACCCTTTTGATAGAATGTTAATCGTTCAAGCTATTAATCACTCTCTTATCTTAATAAGCAAAGATGTCAAGTTTGATGCTTATCCCATTCAAAGATTATGGGATTGAAAGCAATAGAAATTAATAATAATGGATTTCCTTATAAAAGCCCTAAATCCTCATCCAAACCCAGCATAATATTTAAATTCTGAACCGCTGCACCAGAAGCACCTTTTCCTAAATTATCCAATCTTGCGACTAATAAAGCTTCTTTTGTTTTGTCATTCGCAAATACAAATAATTGTACGAAGTTAGTATTATTTGCTGCTTGAGTATCTAAAAATTTACCCTTGCGTAAAGAACTATCATCATTTAGAGACCCTAGAGAAACATATTTTTCATTTTGATAATATTCTTCCAGGGTTTTATGAATCAATTTACCGCTAGGTGGATTTTGTAAAGAATGCAAAAGTAAGGGAATCTGAACCAACATTCCTTTTTCAAAGTTTCCCACAGCAGGAACAAACAACGGTGGAGACTGTAAACCCGAATGTTGATGCATTTCCTTAACGTGTTTGTGACCGAAGGTTAAACCGTAGACACCATAAGCATAATTATTTGATTGTTCTTTAGAAATAGTTTGATGTTCCTCCATCAACTTTCTTCCTCCCCCCGAATATCCAGAAATTGCATTAATAGTCGCGGGAAAATCTTTGGGGATAATACCTGCTGCAACTAAAGGACGCATACAAGCTAAAAATCCGGTAGGATAACATCCGGGGTTACTGACTCGTTTCGCGTTTCTAATTTCTTCTCTACGTTTCTCTTCTAATTCAGGAAAACCATATACCCAGCCACTTGCAACTCTGTGAGCGGAACTTGCATCTAATATTTTCACTTCAGGATTAGTGACGAAACTAACAGCTTCGCGGGCTGCTTCGTCAGGTAAACATAGAATAGCTACGTTACTAGAGTTGATAAAATGCGACCTTGCTTGAGCATCTTTCCGTTTTTCTGGAGGTATAGTGACAATTTCAATATCATTACGCTCGTTTAAACGCGAGTGAATTTGTAATCCTGTTGTACCTTCAGCACCATCAATAAAAACTTTTGGTTTACCCATAATTCGATACCTTCCCTGAAAATTCGGAGATGCTTTTATATTTTCTCACCAATGTTGTGCAATTTCCACTATCGTTTATCGGTAAAACTCTTTAAATTTTTCAAAAATTTAGCGTATTTTTTATTTCATTGATATTTCTTATTTCAGATATAAACTTAATTGAATATAGATTTACTTATTGGTTAACTTAGTTAACTAAGTAAGTCGGTGTTAAAAAATCAAGGTATGTCATTGCGAGTGGAACGACGCATTCAGCGAAGCTGCGGATCATCGCAAGACTTTGAGATTGCTTCACTTCGTATGTCCTAATGTCCTAGCGGACACGCTTCGCTAACGGACACGCTTCGCTAACGCAATGACAATCACAATCTTAATTTTGCAAAATTGGGATGCTCCCGTTAACTTAGTTAACTATATGTGTAATTGTCTGCAATAAAAATTACTAGATATTGATTCCAATTTATTGCAAACTGAAGCAATTATATGATTTCAAATAAATAGAATGAATACTTCGCTACACCTGATATTAAAAGTCATTTTAATCTGGTATATGAAATATTCAGTGTTTTTTTATTTTATTATCGATTCTAAATGCATAACAACCGCTAAAACATTTACAACAAAAATACAACTACTGAAAGTTTGACCCATCTGATTGATAAAAAATTTAAAGAACATAATTTCTATAATCTTAAAAATCTATTTACTGTTTTAGTTTCTGTGAAATATTGAAATGCTCATATATTAGAGGATTCAAGATAACCTAATAATTGATTAAATTTGAAAATAAAGAAAACGAATAAATATCTCATATTCGATTATTTAATATGGATAAAATCTAGATAATTAACGATTTACTATATGAATAGTTTCGTCAGAATCCCAGTTAGAACTTTAGAGGAAATAGAAAAATGGCAGATAGAAATCAAACTACTACTCCAGAGTTAGAGGAAAAAACTTCCAGTTCTCAATCATTTGTGAGTATAAATCCAGATGGGACAGAGACTAGAGAAGCTGAAGCTACAGTATCTGTTGATGATGGTATGGGTGGAACGGACACTGATTCTGTCTCCGTTCCCGACACCAATACAAATAGTACAGATGAAGAAGATGGAACCGATAGTACCGGTAACTCCGACACCAACACAACTAGTGAGGATGAAGCCGACCCCATAACGGATTTGACTAATACCGCTCCACAAGAAGATATATCTGAAACTAGAAGGACTGAATCAGAAGCTCAGCAATCTTTAGTTTTTGGTTCCTCTATCAACAACGGTAGTTTTGAGGGTAATCCTTTCAACCCAAACGAAGAAAATCAAGGTACTTTCGACAATTGGAGAACTATTGGTGATACCGGTATCGAGACAAAAGATATTGGAATTGCTCCTACCGACGCTGAATCTCAAGCATTGATTACCAATGGTTTTAGCGATTCTGGTGGTTCTGTAGAAGAATCAGATTTATCCGAATTTCTGGGTTTAACTTCTGGTTCTCTTGATACTCTACTTGATGGAAATGCAACAGAAGGTTCGGGAATTAAACAGGAATTTACCGCTCAAGCTGGAGATATTCTAGAGTTTGACTATACTCTTCTCACCAACGAAGCTACACCAACTCAAACTTTCAACGATTCAGCTTTCTTCTCTCTTGGTAAATCTTCTAATGATTCCCCTGTCGGTAAATTTGCTCTAGAAATAGCTGACACCTCAGACCCAACTTTTTCTGACAAATCTGTAGAAGGGTATTCAGAAGCAACAGACACTAAAACGATTAAAATTGCAATTTCAGAAGCTGGAACATACGAATTAGGCTTTGGAATAGTAGATTTGAGCGATACAATTGTTGACTCTGGAATATTAGTAGATGATGTGAAGCTAATCTCAACTGGTGTAGGTCCTTTCCCATCACCTAGTGTTAGCGGTACTCAAACTGAAACTGACGCTGCTATCACTTCCGACGTTGATTTTACTTTTGGAAATAATGGCTTTGAACCTGTTAGCGGTTCTTCTAACCCCGCTCAGTAAAGAAATTTGCGTTAAATTTACAAATCAGATTTTTTCATTAGTCTTGCTGTAAGCCTATGTAGCGCTTACAAGCGATTTTTAGTATAAAAAAACCCAGTTTTTTTGCAAAACTGGGTTTTTTGGCATACCGTAAATTTTACTATTTTATAGAAAATCTAGTTTATTAACGAATAGCAAATCAAAAAAACCTGCTTTAAACTATTGAAACTGGGATTAAATTATAAAAATACAGTTTGATAAAAGCTTTGCATTTGCAATGGTAATATGATATTTGATTTATGGTCAGTCATTTTACTTAATATATTTGTGTAACAATTAATGGAATACTAGAGTAATTTATAACATCCATTCAATCTTATACTGATTAATTGAACCAATGATGGGATTTTATATTTTGCTGAAGATGAGCCGCATCAGATTTAATCAAACTTTTCGGCTTTCTGATTTTAGATTGTGTTTTCATAAAAGGCAATTTAATCTAAAATTCTTAATTCCCAGATTTATTCTCGTTCGTTAATTGAAAATCCAAAATTGATTGACTGATTATTTCTAAAATAATTAAAGATGAAATTCGCGAATCGCTGGTTTATTGTTGGTATTGGTTTCGTTGTACTTATAGTTTTTGGTTTTGGGGGCTATCAAATTGGTCGCTTTTTCTTAACCGAGCCTACAGCAAATGAGTTGGCAAATAAAAAACCTGAAAAGGACAATAAAGCAAAAACAAGTTTGGGCAACTTTCGGGAGCTTGAAGGTACACCTTACTTAATGGCACCTGTTAATTCTTTACCAATTTCTCGTCAAAATTCTTACGATAAAAAAGCATCAACTACTCGTAACTATTTATTTGTCAATGGTAATGATAAATCAGCAGTTAAATTAGTCTCTCGAAATGACTTTTTGTTTCTTAATGCCCAAGAAGTAATTCTAGAAAGGCGTGATGATAAAATTGTTCGAGGAATTTGGTATGAAGTAGTTAAAACTGATAGTAATAATGACAAACGTTTAGATAGTAATGACAAGAAAACTATTGCAGTTTCTGATGTTTCTGGAAGTGAGTATACAGAAATTATCAGCGAAGTTGATAGATTATTAGGTTCTCATCAAAGAAATTCTACTACTTTGTTGGTATTTTATGAACTTGATGGTAGAGAATATGTTGGCGAGATTAATATGCTCAGACGTATATTAGTTGAAAATGTTGTTTTACCTGTAATTAGTGAGTAGAAAATAGGGAGTAGAGAGTCAAAAATAATCAATCATAATGCATTTATTGTATTCGCATCCTCATCTGAAAGCCCCCTAACCCCCAATATTGGGGGAAAAAGAATTTTCAAAGTCCCCCATTACCCCCTTTCCTTGGGGGTGACAGAAGCAGGGGATAATAGCGGCAAAGTATACCCAAACTTTAGATAGGACTTGCTGAATAAAATTATTAGCCTTGCGAGATAAGACAATAAGAGCTTTTTTCTTTCTTTCAAATGCAAGCTTATGGTATCTACTGGCTCAAAATCCTTGCACTGTTAATCAACTTGAACGGAAATATCATCTTGTTTTCCCCCTGCTCCCTGCTCCCTGCCCCCTGCCCTTGCCAAAGAAAACTTTTTCAGCAAACCCTAGATAGATAGGACTTCTGTGTACACCGTAGCCGCTAACTTGGAGAGGGGTGTCCGGAGGACGGGGTGAGGTTTCGAGTGTATTGCACTCAACCGAAAACTGTTATATATGTTTAGATTTTATATAGGAATCCGGTTTGATTTCTGAAAAAAATTAGGTATTTGTAGGGTGTGTTACGGCTTTAGCCTAACGCACCGAA
>JBCBHT010000145.1:0-18304 GCA_038525335.1 Cyanobacteria bacterium J06621_15
GTAGGTTGGGTTAAGCGTCGCTAACCCAACACTAATCCCTTTTCCCTACTCCCTACTCCCTTATGATTGTTAATTATCAATTATCACCGGTCGGGTGTGGATTATCAATTATCAATTATTAATATATTCGTGGGTTAGGTTAAGGGTCGCTAACCCAACACTAATCCCTTTTCCCTACTCCCTACTCCCTTATAATTGTTAATTGTTAATTGTTAATTGTTAATTGTTAATTGACAAAGCTTGATTAATCTTAGTTAATAGATTTTCCATAGAAATTGACCGAGGTAACACTTGGGTAGTAATGGTTGTTGAAGTTTCGGATTTTTGCAATTCAATTTGATTGGAATTTAATCCTTGGTCGAGTAATAATAACGGTGGTAAATCTAAAGTTGTTTTTTCTAAGACTTCTATTACCGATTGAATTTTTATTTCTACGATGGATTCTCCCAAACACATTAATAATAAATCTACACTTTCGTGACGTAGCAACTGGAGAAGTTCTTCCCAAGTATTACAAATGGCTGCTTTGAAACCCGCTGTTTGTAAATACTGAACCAAAGCTTGAAACCATTCGGTTGGACGAGAGCTTGTTTGAATTTCTTCGTCGTTTAATGGACAAGGAAGTTTCGAGCTACAAGGTAAACTACTTACTCTACGGTTATTGTTTTTGGTTGTATTGTTTTCAGAATCTATTAAAGCTCGTGGTAAATCAGGAATTATGGTCAAATCTACAACTAAAATGTTTGGAGGACAACATACTCCAGCAGCAATTTGCAATACTGATAGTAAAGTCGGTGCTTTTTCCTTATCAATATTGTTATGTTTTCCTAATTTAGTTAAACATGGAAATACTGATAGACCCTTAATTTTTGATGCTGCTTGTGTTGTTTCTACATTACGAGTTACTAAAGGTAAAGACGCTAAAGCTTTACTTTTACCGATTTTTTCTAGGTAAGTTTGAGCAATAGGCATTTCTACATCTAATAAAGCTACATCGAATTTCCAAACACGAGCTAAAAGTTGTGCTTGTCCTATATCATCTGCTTCTATGACTCGATGTTTTCCTAGAGATGCATCGTAACTTAACGATTCTACTTCGGGTTCAACTAATCTTAATATCCGCAATGGTGTTTTTGCTTGGAAAGTATTACAGTTTTTGATATATTCTGGTTCTTTTTCGGGTGTATTACATAAATTTTCTAATAAACCCGCTAGAGCTTGATACTGTACTGGTAAATTAAGGAAATAATCGGCACGTTTGCTAAATGCTTGCTCTTTTTCGGCTGCACTTGCGGTTACAATCATCGGGATATCCCGAGTTGCAGCATCTGACTTTATCAATGTCAATACATCCCAACCTGAAAGTATAGGTAGCAAGGGATTGATAAAAATAGCTTTAGGTTGTAGTCTTCGAGCTTTTTCTAATGCTTCGCACCCAGAACGTGCTACTACAACTCTATACCCTAAAGTACTAAGGTGCCTGGTAAAATCATCTATATATCTAGCTACTGTTTCTACAACTAATACCAAGCTGTTAGGAAAAGTTTGTAGCTTGTGAATCGAATCTTGATTGTTAGAAGATAACAAATCATTTGTGGATACAGGAATACTTTCTACAGATAATTCTTTAAGAGAAGGAGAGCTACGTAATGGCTTATCTTCTGGAACTTCTAAGTCTTTTGCTTGTAAATATCCCTCTGTATCGCTTAAACCAATTTCCCCAAGCATCTTATGAGGAGGAGATGGAGGTAACAGCAGTGTAAATTGGCTTCCCGAACCTTCCCTAGATAAAAAGCTGACATCACCACCATGAAGTCGAGCTAATGCTCTGGTTAATACCAAACCCAAACCCGTTCCTTCATGTTGACGAGTCATGGGATTTTCTAGCTGTTGAAACTTTTGAAATATCAGGTGCTGTTGACTATCAGCAATACCAATACCCGTGTCCCACACGGTAAAAGCTATCCAACCTTCCCAACTATTTACCTGTAAACCAATTTCACCACCACTAGAGGTAAACTTATAAGCGTTGGAAAGCAGATGAACCAGCATTTGACGCAAACGCAATTCGTCAGCAATAATCTCTTCTAATCCTGACTCTACCTCAAGGGTAAACTGGTATTCTTCGTCCAACTCCGATTCTTTTGCTTTGGTGGTTTGAGCATGAATCGCTTTCGCTTCTTTTAAAGCGCGATCGCAAACGTTTTTGATATTAACTGTCACGGGGGTCAAGGTCATTTGACCTGTTTCCATGCGGGTTAAATCTAAAATATCGTTAACGACGCTCATCAAATGACGACCGCTTTGATGAATTAGTTGAGCGTACCGTGCTTGTCTATCGTTGAGTTTTCCTAACTGCTGGTCGGATAGCAAGCGAGATAGTCCCAATACTGCTGTTAAAGGAGTCTTCAATTCATGACTAATACAAGCCAAAAATTCATCCTTCAAACGATTAAGCTGAATTAAATCGGCGTTTTTCGATGCTAATTCTTGAGTTAACTGTTGCTGTTCGGTAATATCGGTAGCCAAAACTAACCATAATTTACCGTTTCTTGCTATTTCTTCATTGTTTAATTCATGAAAATCTGTATCGGTAATATCTACAGGTATTTTGGCAAATCGCCAAACTCTTTCTTCTCCTGTATGCATCTTGACAACGCAGACGCAACTACCTGGTTCGCTATCTATAAAACAACGGTGTAAGGTATGACTTTCTGCTGATTGGTTTAACTCAGGATTCACAATATCTTCTCGTGAAACCACATTCCCTTCAATTGTATTTTCCCAAAGTTCTTTCAAGCCTTGGGGGTCTTTTAATTCACCAAGCTGTTCGTACCAAAGCTGATTTTGCGATACTACTTCTTTAGTATCTGTTTCCAACATCAAAGCCCAAGGAAGTCTCTTGAGTAATTGCGCTACATATTTGTACTCAAGCTGATTTGTCTCCCGATTCTCACGACCATAAATTTTATGCTTGGTATCTATGTAACTAATACCATCATAATTATCCGCATCGATATTGGTTTTGAAATTCCTGGGAAGAACCGAAATAGATTTACCCGCTTGTTGATATTCTGTTTCTGCTTTACCTAAAACACCTGCAACTTCGCTTTTGGTCTTGGATAAAGCTAAATGCTTTAATAATTTACAACTATCTAAAATTCCCAAAAATTTGCCATATTCATCTACCAGTAACCAATTTTGGGAGTTTACTGGCAGTTTTTGATTACGCAATTTAGCACCAAATTGCTCTAAACTTAAAGATGAGCTTAAGATTTGAATTGTTTGGATAAATTCCTTATCCAAGCAAGATATCGGTAAATCCCAATTATCAAAGTGTGTGTTTCCTTGCTCCCTATAGGGTTTTCCATAGATTGCAAGTGCTAGCAAATTAGTTGCATCGAGCAAACCAAGAGGAATGTATTGCTCGTTGAGTACTACTATTTGCTGGGGGGACTGCTCTTGTTCAAAAAAAGATAGCACTTCTTTTACAGAGCTAGTTTCGTAGCAATAAGGTACTCTGGTTATAAACTCGTAAAGCGGGTAATGTTGGATTGTCATAGCATAGCTGGAGTTATTCTTCACTTAGGAAGCATCCGGCATCACCGTCCTTACTGCTTGCCTTCTACCTTTTGAAAGCTGTCTACAATTTTGACTTAAAACTTACAAAAGGCGATAACATTACAAGGTGATTTTTACCGAAACTCCATGCTTGATACAAGCAATGGAACTTGATCTCGCGGGAGCCTACTTACCGGTGCAAGAGCTGTCGGTGCGGCGGTTTCTCCCTTTTCTGCCAGCGGATACATAGAGGAGGCAATTCTTGCGTCCCTTGGGAGTTGATACCAGAATGCATCCGATAACAGGTATTAAGACAATTATTACTCCAAAATTCCACTAAAAATCTTTAGTAATTATAATGATTCAAATTACGACATTTTTTAAACTAACTTCATTTAACTTATCATTGGGCAAAGTTTCTATTTTGAATTTCTAACTTGGAAATTATTCTATATATTTGTCAATGTTTCACTCTAGCATAAAGCTTCCCTACTGAAAATACAATAGGATTGATATAAAAACTTTATATAAATTATTATTATTTATAGTTAGCTTAATAAGCCTACTTTTTCATCCAAAATGTTATCAATTTATCATCATGTATTACTTTTTATCTAAAAATTCCATCAATCATAACAATTATAATTTTCAAGAAACCAAAAACGAGGATTAACAAATAAATTATGCGAAATGTTTGATAATTTTTTATTAAAAAAAGCGGATTATTTTTGTTACTCAAAAAAAATAAACATCAAGCTTAAATATTGATTGTAAAGATTGCCATTTGCTTTATGATGCAGATATTTGGGAGGTTATTGTAGCTTGAAGTAAACGAATACCACAGGGAAAATCGGATATGTAGTTAGATGTCACAATCTGAAATAATGCTCTTTTTCGAGCGAATGGATGCGAAGCAAAAAGAAGAAATTTTACAACAAATAAAATCTGAGTACCGACAAATTCTCATTAAATATTTTACTAATGACACAAACCTAAAAGAAAAAATAGATAAATTAACCAATACAATATTTCGTGTTAATATTCCCGTGCCTCAAATAATCGAAATTCATATGGAGTTAGTAGATGAATTTTCTAAACAGTTAAAGATAGAAGGCAGAAATGACTATAGCTCATTACTTCTTGATTATCGTTTGACATTAATTGATATGTTAGCCCACTTATGCGAAATGTATCGACGCTCTCAGAGATAATGCGGGTTGATGTTTTCTGTTATTTATCAGAAGATAAATAGATGAAATATAAATATTTGTTGTTCAAGTACTGTTTAAAATTTACCCCTTTTCTTCTCATAAATAGTTTCTACCCTAAGATGCACGTATGAACCATCAAGATGGTCAAACCTATGTCCTCAAGCTTTACGTGTCGGGAAATACACCCAACTCAGTACAGGCACTCAAAACCCTAAAAACAATATTAGAACAAGAATTCAAAGGAGTTTATGCTTTAAAGGTAATAGATGTTCAAAAAAATCCGCAGCAAGCAGAAGAAGACAAAATATTAGCTACTCCAACTCTGTCAAAAATTTTACCTCCACCCGTTCGTAAAATAATTGGGGATTTATCTGATAAAGAAAGAGTTCTGATTGGATTAAACTTATTAGATGCACAATTAAACGAGCAAGAAAACAACTCGGAATAGTAAACTATATAGAGGTTAATAAAGGAACTCCAATTATGAGTATTGTAGAACTATTCGATTTTAGATTTTAGGTTTGTAATTTTGGATTGTTATCTTCTGGAAAAAGGAGACTGGGGGAAATTTTAGGTTCAAGATTATTCTTTGAGGTAGCGATTCGCTAACCATTACTTTTTAATCTAAGATCCAAAATCCTTCTTGGAAAGCTTAGAGGGAGAAAATTTTTCCTACTTCTTTCTGTCAACTTTCCGCAGAATCCAAAATTGGGAGGGTCAATTTATTATTTGTAATTAATAAGCAATGAGCGAGAAAGAAAAACCGCTACACAGCAGCCAACCTTCAATCAGTCGTGGTGTTGAAAAAATTCGCACCTTAATAGAAGGTTTTGATGATATTACTCATGGTGGATTGCCAAAAGGTAGAACAACTCTGGTCAGCGGTACCTCTGGGACGGGTAAAACATTATATTCTCTTCAATTTCTTTATAACGGTATTACTCATTTACAAGAACCAGGGATATTTGTAACTTTTGAAGAAGCTCCCAACGATATTATTAGGAATGCTCATATATTTGGTTGGGATTTACAGCAGTTAATTGATGACGGTCAATTATTTATATTAGATGCTTCTCCCGACCCTGAAGGTCAAGAAGTTATCGGTAATTTTGACTTATCGGGGCTGATAGAGCGTTTGCAATACGCAATAAAAAAATACAAAGCAAGACGCATTTCTATTGATTCGGTAACAGCAATATTCCAACAGTATGAAGCAGCAGGTTTGGTTCGACGAGAAATTTTTCGGTTGGTAGCACGTTTAAAGAGTTTGAGAGTTACCACTGTAATGACGACCGAAAGACGGGAAGAATACGGTCCGGTAGCAACATTCGGAGTAGAAGAATTTGTTTCGGACAACGTAATCATTTTCCGTAACGTTTTAGAAGGAGAACGTCGCAGAAGAACCGTTGAAATTCTGAAATTACGCGGTACCACTCATATGAAAGGGGAATATCCGTTTACGATTACCAATCAAGGAATCAATATTTTCCCATTGGGTGCGATGCAGTTAACTCAACGTTCTTCAAACGCTCGTGTATCTTCAGGAGTCGAGTATCTAGACCAAATGTGTGGGGGTGGATTCTTTAAAGACTCAATTATTTTGGCTACGGGGGCTACCGGTACCGGTAAAACCTTGTTAGTCAGTAAATTTTTACAAGAGGGTTGCTATCAAGGCGAACGCTCGATATTATTTGCTTATGAAGAATCCCGCGCTCAACTTTCTCGCAACGCTAGTTCCTGGGGAATTGATTTCGAGGAATTAGAAAAACAAGGATTGCTAAAAATTATTTGCGCTTATCCCGAATCAACTGGTTTAGAGGATCATCTGCAAATTATTAAGTCAGAAATTTCTGAATTTAAACCTTCGCGTATTGCTATAGATTCCCTTAGCGCTTTAGATAGAGGGGTTTCTAATAATGCATTCCGGCAATTTGTGATTGGTGTAACAGGTTACGCAAAACAAGAAGAAATTACCGGCTTTTTTACCAATACCACAACCCACTTTTTGGGTTCAAACTCAATTACTGATTCTCATATTTCTACTATCACCGACACGATTCTCCTATTGCAGTATGTAGAGATTCGTGGAGAAATGTCGCGAGCAATTAATGTATTTAAAATGCGCGGTTCCTGGCACGATAAGGGTATTAGGGAATACAATATAACACGTGAAGGTCCGCAAATCAAAAATTCATTCCAAGATTACGAAAGAATTATCAGTGGTGTGCCGAGCCGCGTTAATATCGATGAAAAGGCGGAACTATCTCGAATTGTTAGGGGTTTTGAAGATGACCAAACATCTGACTCTTAGCATTCGAGCTTACATTGTCAGGGTTCCAAGCGTGATATAGTCTGTGGTGAGAAAATAAGTTTCTGCCGCTTAAATGTAGTGTGAGGAATTGCGGTGAAAGCACAGCAAATATTAAATAGTTTATTGCCCGGTGTGACAGTGGCAGTCCTAACTACTCAGCCAACTCTGGCTGATACAGTGACTGTGGATAACTCGCATTCGGGTGTTTATCCAAGTATCTTTACCACTAGTACAAGTCGTGAAGATGCTTTAAGTAATACTTTTAAACCGTCTACTGGTACAGTTGACAAAAAGTATCCAGCACCATTTACCCCCGCAGGAGTTGAACTTGTCAACCCAAAACCGGTCAATCATCGGATTGACAAAGTAGAGGTGAATAGGACAACTGGAGCTTCGATTAATGCGATAAGTAAGCCAGAGCTAAATGTCAAATCAGATGGTTTGAAAACGGCTTCCCATAGAAGTTTAGTACAAACCTTGAGAAAACCTGGTTCTCGAAAAGTTTCTTATCAGAATCAGAATTCACCTGGATTCAAAAAGATTGCCCCAGTAGGAGTGAGAAAAAATCCAGATGATAAAATATTTCAAAAACTACAAAAATTACAAAAAATTGCTGCTAGCCCAGGAGCAGCGAATTTATTAAAAGTAGAACCATGCCCCATCAAGCAGGATACGCTAAAAAAGATTCAAGATGATACAAAATTGCAAAATCTTTTATCATCCTCAGCAACTTCAGCTTGCCAAAAAATTAATTCTATCCCCGAAAAAAAATTAGCTCAGTCAATCGCTCCTGCTCCCGTACAGCCAACAAGACCAGGTTTAAGAGGTCCTGCGGCTCCCATACCTCCGAGTCTTGACCCCAGCGCAAACCCCTTACAATATCCCACTAAGCCTGAAGAGGTTAGAGTTGAACAAAATCAACCAATTACTTTACAGCAGGCTTTAGAAATAGCAAGACGCAATAATCAAGAGCTACAGGTAGCTTTATTGCAGTTAGAGCGGGCACAGTCAGGGTTGAAGGTAGCAAGAGCCGCTTTATTACCCAACGTTGGCTTAAATGCTCAGATAGGTCGTAGTTCTTCTGCACAGAGCGAACTTCAGCGTAGACTTCAAGATTTACCTGATGATACTGACGACCCTAGTACCGCTTTTAGTGGTGGAGCGCAAGTAACTTATAACTTGTACACATCAGGATTGCGGTCTGCGCGTATTCGACAAGCCAAAGAACAGGTACGCTTGCAAGAATTAGATGTTGAGCGTTTATCGGAAGAGATTCGTCTCAACGTGGCCACCGAGTATTATAATCTGCAGCAAGCAGACGAACAAGTTCGTATTTCCAGAGCTGCTGTAGTTAACGCTGAAGCCAGTTTACGAGATGCGCGAGCATTAGAAGAAGCTGGTGTGGGAACCCGTTTTGATTCCTTACGTACTCAGGTGAACTTAGCAAACTCCCAGCAGCAGTTAACAAACGCTCGTTCCCAACAGCAAATTGCTCGTCGTCAGTTAGTAACTAGGTTGAATTTAGCTCAGTCAAGTACTATTTCAGCCGCAGACCCAGTAAAGCTAGCTGGTTTGTGGAATCAAACTCTGGAAAACAGTATAGTTTTGGCTTATCAAAACCGTCCCGAACTGCAACAGCAGTTAGCCCAGAGGAACATTAACAAACAGCAGCGACGTGAAGCACTTGCACAACTAGGTCCCCAAGTCTCGATTGAAGCTAACTATAATCTGCTCGACCAGTTTAACGATAGCGTAGGATTGACCAATGGTTACAGCGTTGCATTAATCGCAAACCTAAACTTATTTGATGGTGGTGCATCAAGAGCGCAAGCAGCGCAGTTCAAAACGGATACTGAGATAGCCGAAACTCAGTTTTCCAGTACTCGTAACCAAATCCGCTTTCAAGTAGAGCAAGCTTATTCACAGCAGCAATCAAACTTAGAAAACGTACAAACTTCCGAAGCAGCTTTAAGTCAAGCAAGAGAATCTTTAAGATTGGCTCGTTTGCGCTTTCAAGCTGGTGTAGGAACTCAGCTAGAAGTTCTTGATGCAGAAAATGCCTTAACTACAGCCGAAGGTAATAGAGTTAATGCAATATTAGATTACAATCGCGCTTTGGCAAGTTTACAACGTGCTGTAACTTCTAGAGGATTGCCTTAATTAGTTATTAGTTGTTGGTTATTAGTTATTAGTTATTAGGTATCAACTTTTAACTTTTAACTTCTAACTTCTAACTCTTAACTTTTAACTTTTGATATTATCGCTTTAACAGTAGTGTTTATTAGTACGAGCATCTTAGCTGGCATCTATAGCGAGCAAGATGCATGTCTTTCACACACGATGTCCTGACGGACAGGCTGTGCTAACGTTAATGCACTAGCAAATATTTTGAGATAGAGTTGTAAATTAGTTTTAAATACATTCTTAAACAGTCAGGATGCTCCCCAATAATTAAACTTGTGTAGAATTTTATTAAATCCAGATTGTATTCTGGCTCACTTTTTGTAGTTAAAATACTGTAAGATTTATTTGATAATACAGCATTTTTATGACTACAGTTACAACACAGGAAATCGCCAAGTTTCGCTCTACATTTGCTAATTATCCTCCAGCATTACAAGCACTGGATTTGATTGAGGATTGTGACGGAGACTTAGAAGATGCTGCAATGAATTTGGCAATCAAAGCCGGACAGCAGCCAGAAATTGCCAATTCCGAATGGTTAGATAGTTTAGCAAAAAAATGGCGTTCGTTAATTTGTCAACAAGAATATCGGTCGGATTTAGAGTCGGGTTCCGTAGACAAGCTTATGGAACAAATCCAAAAAACCCCAACATTTCCCACTGTATTAGTCACTCCAGTTTTACTTTACGTTTTTAAGCAGGGTATACCAGAATTTTGCGAACCCTTAGATTTAGTTAAAGAATAGTTAGGAGTTAGGAGTTAGGAGTTAGGAGTTAGGAGTTAGGAGTTAGGAGTTAGGAGTTAGGAGTTAGGAGTTAGGAATCTATGAATCTCACACCTTTGACCGTAATTAAGAAAACTGATTGATTGCCAAGATGCTGCTACGCTGTTAGTTGGGGCGAATTTTCTCAAGCAAATTTAGATATAAGCTTTAACTTCAATGAATTATCTTGTAGCAGTATTCCCGGATAGGATAGAAGCAGAAGAAGCTTTCACCGCTTTGGAAAAAAAGGGTATTAAAAGCACTATACTCGGTAGAGGTTATAAATCTGCTGATGAATTCGGTTTAATTGACCCCAAGGAACAAGCTAAAAAGCAAGCTAAGTTTATGTCTTTTTGGCTGGTTCCGTTTGGATTTTTCGCTGGGTTGTCTTTTAATTTAATTACTGGGTTAAACACCTTTGCATGGGCTGGGGAGACTGGTAACGCTGTAATTGGAGGATTGTTAGGTGCTGGAAGTGGAGCTTTAGGTGCAATTTTTGTGGGTGGAGGAGTTGGTTTAGTCGTTGGTGGTGGTGATGCTTTACCTTATCGCAATCGCTTAGATGCTGGTAAATATATAGTTGTAGTTGAAGGTGAGCAGAGCATTAACCGCGAAACAACTCGAATTTTACGCCAATTCGACCCCGAAAACTTGCAGGGTTATGCTGCGGAATAAGATTGGTAATTGGTAATTGGTAATGAGTAATGGGTAATTGGTAATGGGTAATTGGTAATTTTTGGATTATGGGGAAAATATATTTGGAATAATAAGAAAATTGTAAATATAAAATATACAATTAAATTGCACTTAGAAATTCTTACTTTCGTTCAATTCATAACTAACAAATTAACCACTAACAACTAACCACTAACAACTAACAACTAACTCCTAACTTTATTAATATGCTGCCAAGAGAAGAAATTTTAAAGAATGTTGAAAACCGGGATATTATTGCTCGGGTAATTGATTGTGCAGAACAAGCAATTAGAACTTGGGAAGTTGTTTTTACTGATTTTCTTTCACCACCGGAGTTGGCTGAAGCTACTCAAAGTTTTAGTCGGTTAACTGAAGTGGAATTATTAGCTTGGGGTGGATATCCACAAGCAGAACGGAAGCGAATTGCTATTGCTCGTAGCGAATTACCTTTGGATGAGTCACAGGTTGAACTGACAGCTTTAAATATTGCTGGAAATTTCTTATTTGATACCGCTACACATCGCGATTTTTTGGGTGCAATGTTGGGAACGGGAATTGTCAGAGAAAAAACTGGCGATATTATTGTACTTGGTGAACGGGGAGCGCAGGTAGTTGTGGTTCCGGAATTAGTTGATTTTTTGTCAGCTAATTTAACACAGGTGCGTTCGGTTCCTGTCAAGACTCAGCAGATAGATTTTAGCGAATTAAAAATAAGAGAACCAAAGAAAAAAGAATTAACTACTGTGGAAGCATCTTTAAGATTGGATGCAATTGCTTCTGCTGGTTTTGGGATGTCTCGCAGTAAGATGGTTGATTTTATCAATGCTGGTGATGTGAGAGTTAATTGGAAAGAAATTAAACAAGCTTCTCATCAGTTGAAGAGCGGGGATTTGATAGCTATTCGCGGTAAAGGGAGATTGGAAATTGGAGAAATCGCGGTTACTAAGAAAGAAAGATATCGGATGAATTTGACGAAGTTTGTTTAAACAGTTATCAATTATCAATTATCAAATTACTTGATAGTTTAGTCGTTTCGTAGGTTGGGTTAAAAGCGCAAATAAATTAGGGATTTACAATATGTTTAATTATGCTTTTAACCCAACATCAGAGTTTTGATTTTGACTATATAATTCATATTTTACAATTACGTAATTGAATTAAGAATTCGGGAATTGAAACAGCAAGGATACGAAGATGCAAAACGCTGTTTAAATCCAATTGTTGATTCTTTGGTTGCTGTAAGAGAATGTCGTCAATCTCAAATATCTTTGATTGATTCTACGGAAGAGCTTATTAATGATGTTCCTTTATAAATTGTTCAATTAAATAATATATCACTGGTTTAATGGTGCGTTACTGATTTTAATTGCGAATTGCATTGACCTTTAACCTTAACAGGACTTATGCAACGAAGATTTGTCATTGCGACCGAAACGTTAGCGCAGCGTCTCCCGGAGGGAGATAGTGTAGGGAAGCATATGTCCTATCGGACACGCTTCGCTAACGCAGGATTGTTGCGATGATCCACAGCTTCGCTGAATACGTCGCTGTCGCTCGTAATGACGCAGCTACGTTACTTTTGCGTAAGTCCTACTTAAAATAATGGTGCGTTACGGTATTAACAAAATAATCGTTTCTTTCCAAAATAATCTATACCGTAACAGCACCCTACAGTTTATATTATTCCCAATTTCCGATTATACTTTAAACTGTTTTTCTAATACGTTAAGTAGGGTTTCTCTAGGCATTATAGAGGATAGTCCGGTGATGAACTTGGACGCTAGTCCACCGACTACTACAGCAGCGTTTCCGTCTTCTAGTGCTTTGAATGATTCTTCTACTACTTCTTCTGGGGTAGACATGCTTTTCGCGTTACGTGCTAGTGCTGGAGGGAATTTTGCTTCTTGGAAGAAGTTTGTTTCTGTGGGTCCTGGGGAAACTACTAAAACTTTGATTCCATATTGACGATTTTCAGCCCATAATGCTTCGCTGAAACTGCGAACGAATGCTTTTGTCGCAGCGTAAACTGATACGTATGGTAGTGGCTGATATGCTGCAATTGAAGCTATATTAATGATGCTTCCCGAACCTCGTTCTCGCATTTGTGGTAAAAATTTGTGGGTTAAAGCTACTAGTGCAATATTGTTTAACTGAATCATTTCAATTTGGCGATCGCAATCTGTTGTCACGAATTCACCGTAGTCACCAAACCCAGCGTTGTTAATCAATACGTCAACATTCATTCCTTTTGCTTGAATGATATCAAAGACTTCTTGAGGTGCTGATGTTTGGGATAAATCTTTAACTATCACCTCGACTTGAATGTTGTATTGCTGCTGTAACTGTTGAGCTAGAGCATTAAGTTTATCTTCGGAACGAGCAACAATAATTAAATTCGTATTTTTTGCAGCCAATTTTTCTGCAAAACATTTACCGATACCTTTAGACGCTCCAGTAATCAAGGCTGTAGACATTATTTTTAATAATATTTTTGTTAACTACCCTACAAATGCTAGCAACAATTGGTACTCGGTTTGACCTATCTGGAGTCGTAGAACAGCGAACAGTGAGCAGTTATCACAGTGAACAGTCAAATTTACTTCCTAACTTTTAATTCCCAACTTATAACTCCTCATCCTCAATCCCAACTCTAAAACCATGATTGATGTTTAACCTTTGAACTGATAAACAAATTTCTCTAACATCTTGCGTTTCTCATAAAATGTATGTTATACAATTAAAGTTCCGGACGTATAGCTCAGTTGGTTAGAGCGCTACGTTGACATCGTAGAGGTCACTGGTTCGAATCCAGTTACGTCCATTTTTTATTAATTCAGATTAGTTTGTTTGTGACTGTCATTTGCCACATTATTTGACCGCGTTGATAAATTAATATCCGTTTATCTCGTCAGAGAGTACCATTTTCCTGAACCAACGGTTTTTTCTAGCTTCAGAACTGTATATTAATGCTTACACGACAAGAAACCTGGTTTTTCAAGCTTATTGGGAATAGCACAAGATATTTTATTGAACTGAATATGAATACATATCTAAATTTAAGCAGAAGCAGATAGGGAATTCGATTCTCCGATTTAAACTTTGCTGTGAAATCTGGAAATCTATACCTCTGGTCTGAATATAACTATATAGTCGTGACATTTGATTATCCTACTTCACTTCATAAAGCAAGAAAAAACCATATTTTCTGAGAGCGGCTATTTACTATACATTTATACAAAATAGCAAGCTCCTCAAACTCACTACACAATTCAACAGTCCCGTAAAACTATTTTCGGGTTTTAGGTATAAAATAACTCGTTTAAACTAATGTTTTACTTAAATAAATACTGAGGACATAATTTAAGTATCGGACTTTTTTGGTAAATAGGGGTCTTATTCTCCGCATTTACCGCAGCTTTTTTCTCTAATCAACCATTTTCAAAGCCCAATAAATAACTTTTCATCCTCTTTCAAGTCAGAAATTATAAAGAGTACGCAAAAACCAATAGTTACTATAGACACCTTCTACTGTACTGAGGTAGTTTGTATATATCGAAACGAAATCACTACGCAATAAGTGATTCTTTCAAGTTTAAAAATGCAATTAAGAGAAGGGTTTTTAGTCATGGTTGATAATAAGAAGAAAGTTGTATCTGGTGTTGTTGCTGCTACCGCTTTAACTGGTGCATTTGTCGCACCTGCAACTGCACAAGCTGCTGATAACGATGCTCCAAATTCTATTCAAGAAACTATTCAAGAAGCAACTGAAGCACAGAAAGCAGCAAAAGCTGCACCAGGAAAAGTTAATGCTGCGAAAAAATCTTATGAGAGCGTAAAAAAGAAAGCGAACGGAGAAATTAATAAAGCAAAACACCTCAAAAATAAAGCTCAAAAAGAATTAGACCGTGCTGAAAAGTCAGCAAAAAGTGCCAAAGGAACTTGGGAAAGAAATGTTGTTGAAGCATCCGAAAAAGCTGCAAAAGCCGAACAATCTGGAAAGCAAGGTCAGATGAAACAGGCAAAAATATGGAAGCAAAGAGCAGAAGATTCAAGACAAAACTACGAAGAAGCGCAGACTAAAGTTGATAATAAACAAAATATTCTTGAGCAAAAAAAAGATAATTTATTAAAAGTTCAAACAGAGCAAAACGCTAAAGTAAAAGCAGCACAAACTGTTTATCAAGAAGCTCAAGCAGAGCAGCAAAAAGCTATTCAAATGGCAAGTTCAACTAAGAAAGCTGCTAATGGTGCTTGGGGTAACTGGGATACAAAGCATACTATTGAAGACCGATTAACTGATGATTCTGGTTTCCAAGCTTTAATTCCAGAATTCCAAAAGTTAGTACAAAAAGAGAGATTAGCAATTGGTGCTGAAGAGGTTAAAGCACAAAGATTGGATGCAAGTAAACTATTCTTGAAACACGACCACGAAATGCGCGTTTGGTTTATTAATGAAGGTGCTGGTTACAGAAATCAATTAGCTTACGAAGCAACCAAAGGTGATGATTATCACAAAGGAATGATTTTCGATGATGTTTCTTGTACAACTGGTTGTCAGCTAAGTAATGGAAAGAATGCTCCTTTAGACATCGGTGACTTTGTTGACCTGGGCTTAATTGAAGGTGGTACTCAACTCAACTTCTTACTCAAAGCTGATGGTGCTAATGGTTCTAAAACTAGAAATGGTGATGTCTATGGTGCTGATGAATCTCTCAACAGAGATGGTCTACAACACTTGATGGCTTTTGAAGTCAATGCTGGTGGTAGAGAGTATCTAATGATGGGTTTTGAAGATTTACGTAACGGTGGTGACTTAGACTATAACGATGCGGTGTTTGTTGTTGACTTCGGTGAAGGTAACTTGACTAACACTCCTGCAAGGTTCGCACAAGCTGCGAAAGTACCTGAAGCTTCTAACATGGCTGCTATCTTCGGTGTCACTGGTGCAGCTTTGATGTTCCGTCGCCGTCGCAAAAAGAAGTAATCTTTAAGGACGTGGAGACGTAGAATTTTACGTCTCTTCTTAATCAAAACTAGCTGGTAGAAATTAAAAATATGGATTAAAAGATTCTCTTCCTTTAAATACTCTTTCCTAGATTTGGCGCAATTCTAATCAAGAATTGCGTTTTTTTTTGTTGAAGGAAGCAGGGAATAGGGAGTAGAAAATATAATGATAAAGGAGTATTAATTATTTTCCATATTTATTTTCTGGGTATGTACCGCATACACGACCAGGAATGCAATTCCCGGTCTAAAAGCACAAGTCCTATAAATAGGACTGAGAACAAATTGTAAAATTTAGGTTAGACACGTCGCAAAATAATTCGATGGATTAACAGTTTATTGTTATATTGCTTATCCCCTATTCCTTCTTCTATGAGATGATTATATAGACTTTGCTGTTAATAAAAAATATGATGCAGAGTAGGAGCAATACAAACCAAAAAGTAAGTTATATTCTGGCTTTAGATTTAGGAACTACGGGAAATCGAGCTTTTGTTTTTGATTCTCGTAGTCAAATTGTCGGACAAGCATACAAGGAACTCACGCAATATTATCCTCAACCGGGATGGTTGGAACATGATGCAGCCGAAATTTGGTCTGCTACAGTTGAGGTGATGCAAAATGCTATTAAACAAGCGCAAATTACCCCTTCACAAATTGATGCTATTGGTTTAACCGTTCAGCGAGAAACTTGTTTGCTGTGGGATAAAAATACCGGTCAACCTCTACGTAAAGCTATTGTCTGGCAAGATAGACGTACTGCTCCCCTTTGTAATCAGTTACAAAATCAAGGTTTCCAAGCAGAAATTTACCAGCGGACTGGATTAGTTATTGATGCTTATTTTTCTGCTACTAAACTTTCTTGGTTATTAGATTCTGTATCGGGTGTTGACCTCGATAATGTTTTGGCTGGGACAATCGATACTTGGGTGCTGTGGAATCTGACCGGTAGAAAAGTTCATGCAACCGACCACAGCAATGCGAGTCGGACGATGTTGATGAATTTGGAAACTTGTGATTGGGATGAAACGCTACTAAATTTATTTAAAATCCCTCGTCAGATTTTACCCGAAATTCAGCCGAGTTTTAGCCAATTTGGAGTTACCGACAAAGCTTTACTGGGAGTAGAAATTCCTATAACTGCTATTTTAGGTGACCAGCAAGCATCTTTATTTGGTCACGGTTGCAATGCTCCGGGTTTAATGAAATGCACATACGGTACTGGTAGCTTTTTGGTTGCTCACACTGGAAACGAAATAGTGCGTTCTGATAATCAACTTTTAAGTACGGTTGCTTGGACGCAAGTAAATCAAAGCGGTTCTCTAGAAATCAGCTATGCTCTTGAAGGCAGTATGTTTACTAGCGGTGCTTGTATACAATGGTTGCGCGATGGTCTGAAGTTAATTGAAACAGCCGCTCAAACTGAAGTAATGGCAACTCAAGTAGACGATAACGGTGGTGTATATTTTGTGCCAGCTTTAAGTGGATTAGGGGCACCTCATTGGGATATGAGTGCTAGAGGTGCTTTCTTGGGAATCACTGCTGGTGTGACTAGAGAACACATGGTTCGTTCGGTATTGGAAGCAATTGCTTATCAGGTGAAAGAAGTTGTAGAACTTATTAACACATCTAGTAAGACTTCTATTAATAAATTGGCTGTAGACGGTGGTGCTTCTAATAATAATTTTTTAATGCAGTTTCAAGCGGATTTATTAGGAATTCCCATCGAACAACCAGCAATGAGGGATACCACGGTACAGGGTATTGCATTTGCTGCTGGTTTGTCTATTGGTTTGTGGAATGATTATTCACAATTGATAGGTCAAAGAAATATAGAAAAAGTATTTGAGCCTAATAGTAATTCTAATCAAATTCAAGAAAATTATACTAATTGGTTGTCTGCTGTGGAGCGTGGGAAGAATTGGGAACAGTAAACAATTATCAATTATCAATTATCAGTATTAGATTGTAGAGTGTGTTAGAACTGCGACTATATGTCGATTTAAAGCTATCACTTTCTTAATGTGTCTAACGCACCATTTCGCTTCATAGGTGATAAGAAACTACCAATTAATCATGATTTTATTATGTATGGTGCGTTGCTACGTAATTTGTCTTAAACACGAAACTAATGTAGAGACGTAGCAATGCTACGTCTCCTTCAATGTGAAATCAAGTTTTCATATTTATTAAAAACATCAGTCTTTTTTCATCCTCATCAGCAAATGCTATATAATCATCAATTTTTGGGAAACATAATATTATCATCAAGATAAAAAATTATGTCAGAAAATCAACCCAGAGAATTCGATGCTGTTTTAGGTGGAAGTACATCACCTATTTTTACTAGTGCTGTATTGGGAGGAATTGAAGGAGTTAAGCAGCGGTTACAAAGTAAAAATGTGGATGCAAGGTTTGATGCTTTATGGGATGCTTTGAATTATGGGGAAGCTGGATTAGATTTGATTGCTCAAAGATTACATGATTCGTCTCAAAAGGTATCTCGTTATGCTGAATTGTTGTTGAGGGAAAGAGGAGGAGAAAAAGGTAAACAAGCATTAGTAGATTATAATC
>JBCBHT010000146.1:0-18222 GCA_038525335.1 Cyanobacteria bacterium J06621_15
CTGCCGATATTCTGCTTGCATAGTTTTTTAATTCAAGCATTTGTTCCACAGCAGCTTTAATTTTAGGTACTAAAGTTCTTAGCTGTCTCAAACTTTTTTGGTCAAATTTATTTTCGGTGGCACTTCCTAATAAGAAAGTAGCTAAAGGAGCAAGATTAGCTTCTACATTTTTGTGACATTGATAGAACAACTTTTCATGTTTTCCAGTTTCTTTTAAAGAGAATAAACGTAAGTCATGGCTCGGATTGACAAGAATTATTAATTCATAGGTCAGCATTGGTGGTAAACAAAAATGATTAGCATATGAATTCGTTAAAGATATTAGACTCTGGGGTATTTCTAGTTGATTGGCATAAAAAGCGGCTTCTAAAAAAGTTAAATCGAGCAGAGAAATGACGTTATCAGAAATTGGTTGGTTCTCAATGAATTTAATCAGTTTTTCAGTTTTTTTAGCCAAAAATATTTGCGATTCCTCAGAATCAATCGTTCTTAAAATTACGGGTAATTCTTCAACAACAAAGTCACTTAAAATACTTAAAGGACGGGTCGTGCTAATCATCCTACTTAGCATTAGTATTTCTCCTGATAATTTAAGTTAGCTTTGAGATACAAACAAATCGCTCGCTTTAAATTTGTTCTTGATATATATAAAATTGAAGATAATAAACTTATCCACTTTAATAAACTTATTTATCTTGTGAAATCTGACAAAGCTTGCTGATAAAGGTTTTTCAGTTAACTTACAAAGTTCTCAATGCTGAAGAAAGCTGAAAAAACACAGAGATAGGACAACGTATAAAATCCAAAGTAAATGCATCCGTTGTGAAAATCTAAAATAGTATTACCTTGGAGAAATAGAAACAACACAGTATTAAAAAACTATGCAAGCAGAATATCGGCAGCGACGGGATGCATTAATGTCAAAAATCGGAAACGGTACGGCAGTTTTTCGCAGTGCCCCTATGGCGGTGATGCATAATGATGTAGAATACGCTTATCGGCAAGATAGCGATTTTTTCTATCTAACTGGTTTAGACGAAGCCGAAGCTGTAGCGGTTTTAGCTCCCCACCACGAAGAACACAAATTTATCTTATTCGTTCAACCCAAGGATATTACCAAAGAAGTTTGGAGCGGATACGTAACCGGAATTGATGCAGCAAAAGAAATTTACGGTGCTGATGAAGCTTATCCCATCAACGAGTTAGACGAAAAATTACCCCAATATTTAATCAACGCAGACAAAATCTATTATCGTTTGGGACGAGATAAATCTTTTAACGAAACTCTTCTCACCCATTACCAAAGATTATTAAGAACTTATCCCAAACGCGGTACGGGTCCAGTAGCAATTCAAGATACCTGTACCATTCTACATGGAATGCGTTTGGTTAAAAGCGATTCAGAGTTGGAATTAATGCGAAAAGCTGCCGATATCGCAGTAGAAGCTCACAATGTAGCTCGGGAAATGGCAAAACCCGGAGTTTACGAATACGAAATTCAAGCCGAAATGGAACGGATTTTCCGCAAACACGGTGGTAATGGTCCAGCTTATCCTTCCATCGTCGCATCGGGAGCAAATTCCTGCATTCTCCACTACATCGAAAACAACCGTCAAATGCAAGACGGAGATTTACTATTAATAGACGCTGGTTGCTCCTACAATTATTACAACTCCGATATTACTAGAACCTTTCCCGTCGGTGGTAAATTCACAACAGAACAAAAGATATTATACGAATTAGTTCTATCAGCTCAAAAGCAAGCAATTGCACAAGTAAAACCAGGAAATGCTTACAGTTCAATTCACGACACAGCATTACGAGTCCTTGTGGAAGGAATGCTTGAATTAGGAATTCTCAAAGGTGAAGTTGATAAATTAATCGAAGAAGAAAAATATAAACCTTATTATATGCATCGCACCGGACATTGGTTAGGATTAGATGTCCACGATGTCGGAGTTTATCAACATGGTAAAGATAATCCGTTAATTCTCCAACCAGGACAAGTATTAACAGTAGAACCCGGAATTTACATCGTACCAGGAGCAGAACCCGCAGAAGAACAGCCAAAAGTTGCTGAAAAATGGATGGGAATCGGAATTCGTATCGAAGATGATGTTTTAGTCACTGAAGACGGATGTGAAGTGTTGACTAAAGGTGTACCGAAGGAAGTTAGTGATATGGAGGATTAATTTGATTAGAGGGGGAAGAGGGGGGAGAGGGGGAAGAGGGGGAAGAGGTGAGTATAATTCGTAATTCGTAAAGTTTACCTGTTACTTCTTATTATTAACAGGATTATTCACCGGAGCAGGTTGATTATTATTATTCTTCCTCTCACGAACCGAATTATCAACCGCAGCGGGTTTGTTGTTATTATTCGTTTCGTTACCAACTCTATATTCTAATTTGTTTTTCTTCTTAATTTTAGCTCTACGAATAAAGGTTGCTACCTCAACTCTTTCTATTGATGATTTAGTCAAAGAATTTCCGGTTTCAAATTCACTATTTAAATTATTTGAATTTAAATTTAAATAAGAACCGTTAGAAATTACTGCTTGTTACTAGTTACATTAAAGCTTCGGGTCATAGCAGTGCTTGTCAAAGCTGTAATTCTAAACAAGGTTGCTTTTTTAATTGAAAACATATTTACAATTTCTGAAGATTTATCACTAAACTGTACTGAGATAACTTACATATTAACCACAAGCATTTCCAGGATTTCACCAATTGCGATCGCAATTGATAAAAAGTATTTAATATAACTTTGTTCGCAGCAATTTTCCTGTAATCAGATATGAAAGAATTATTAAATTTCAGAATTGAACTATTACTCAATTAGCGCAGCGGCGGATAGGCGGGCTTTACTATTTAAGGTTAAAATCAATATCTAAGTAGCCCGTCTATCCGCAATTGAGTAAAGCGCAGCGGTAGTTCAATTCGCTGCACCGACGAATCAATGAGCGCTATTCATTCTTAACAGATTCCAATTACCAACTACCAATTACCCATTACCAATCCGCAACTTCTTCGTATTCTCAACCAAACTCTGGGCAAATTTATCTAAACGTTGAGACAATTTTTCGTCTAAAATCTTACCTTCCTTATCAAAAGCTTTCCAAGCTTGTCCAATTGCAATTTGTTCGGGAATCACCCAAGCATGTACCCACCGCATCACTACTCGCATTTGATTCAAGGAATTACTATTCGACTGTCCTCCCAATATACTTATATTCCCCACAACTTTATCCGAAAGCTCTTCAAAACTCATCAAATCCAAAGCGTTCTTCAACACCCCACTCATTCCACCGTGATATTCCGGTGTTGCTAATATCAATCCATCTGCTTGCTTAACTGTCTCCTGCAATCTCTTCACATCTGGATATTGAGAATATTCATCCCCTCCATCACAAAATGGCAACTTCATCTCCCTCAAATCCAATAGCTCTACCTCTGCTCCCAACGCTTCTACTCTTTGCGCTGCTATAGCCAATGCTTGATAAGTATAAGATTCAGACCTTAAACTACCACCTATTCCAACTATCTTTACCATGATGCACTTCTCCTAGCTTTTTCTGTTATCTGTTAAAATAAAACCGAAGTCATAACGACTATGAATATCATAGCGATTAAATTAAAAATGTGTCAAAGGTTGTTTGGAGAACCATTTAGTGTTATGAAAGGCGGAGGCTATAAGTCAAAAATATGTAAAAATAGTTACGATAGGATGTATTGATTGTAAAAGTTTGAATTATGCGTCCTGAAAGTTTGGTAATTAGATGAAAAAAATGGGAAACGTATTTTTTTTATAGAAGCTACACTCTTATTATTGAGAATAAAATTAGCCCCACCGTATGCGACAACAGACAAAGGGTAACTATCTATGGTAAATTTTGACAAAAAGGCGTTAACAAAAAATTCGGTAGTCAAGCGTAGAGTTTTCGCTGGTTTATTATCAGCAAGTTTGCTGTTGTCAGGGGCTTTTGGAGAAACAGCCTTAGCGCAGCAGAGGAAGGAGAATGATGAGTTTACCTATGGTAATTTGCTAACTCAAATTGATAAGGGTAATGTTAAGCGAGTAGAAATTGATGAAGCGGAGCGGATAGCGAAGGTATACTTAGATGAAGACCCCGAGAAACCGGTACAGGTGAAACTTCTAGATGATAATCGGGAATTAATTGATGAGCTAAGAAAGAATAATGTCGAGTTTGGGGAAATCAATTCCGAAGGTGGTAGGGTAGCGGTTTCCTTATTATTCAATTTAATGTGGATTTTGCCCTTGGTTGCTTTGATGCTGCTATTTTTGCGTCGAACAACTAATGCTTCATCTCAAGCGATGAATTTTGGTAAATCCAAAGCTCGTTTTCAGATAGAAGCGAAAACGGGGATTAAATTTGATGATGTAGCGGGGATTGAGGAAGCGAAGGAAGAATTAGGAGAAGTTGTCACTTTCCTCAAGCAACCAGAAAAGTTTACTGCTATAGGAGCAAGAATTCCTAAAGGTGTTTTATTAGTAGGTCCTCCGGGTACAGGTAAAACTTTATTAGCCAAAGCAATTGCAGGGGAAGCTGGGGTACCTTTCTTCAGTATTTCCGGTTCGGAATTTGTGGAGATGTTCGTGGGTGTTGGTGCTTCACGGGTTCGGGATTTATTTAAAAAGGCTAAAGAGAACGCACCTTGTTTGATATTTATTGATGAAATTGACGCTGTGGGAAGACAGCGTGGTGCTGGTATCGGTGGAGGTAATGACGAACGGGAGCAGACCTTAAACCAGCTACTGACAGAAATGGATGGTTTTGAAGGCAATAATGGGATTATAATTATAGCTGCGACAAACCGACCGGATGTATTGGATGCAGCGCTGTTACGTCCCGGACGTTTTGACAGACAGGTAATTGTTGATGCACCAGATAGAAAAGGTCGTCTGGCAATTTTACAGGTTCATGCTCGCAATAAGAAAGTAGACTCTTCAGTTTCTTTAGAAGTAGTAGCTCGTCGTACACCAGGTTTCACGGGAGCGGATTTAGCAAATCTTCTCAATGAAGCTGCGATTTTGACAGCGAGAAGACGTAAGGAAACAATTACTCAGATAGAAATTGATGATGCGATTGACAGGTTAACAATTGGGTTAACCTTGAATCCGTTATTAGACAGTAAGAAAAAGCGGTTGATTGCTTATCATGAAGTGGGACATGCTTTACTAGCGACACTTTTAAAAAATGCCGACCCGTTAAATAAGGTGACAATTATTCCTCGTTCTGGTGGTGTGGGTGGTTTTTCCCAGCAAACACCAAATGAAGAGATAATTGATAGCGGTTTGTACAGTAAAGCTTGGCTCAAGGATAATATTACCATGACCTTGGGGGGAAGAGCATCGGAAGCCGAAGTCTTTGGTGAAAAAGAAGTGACTGGTGGTGCTAGTAACGACTTGAAGCAAGTAACCAACCTAGCGCGGAAAATGGTCACAATGTACGGAATGTCGAATTTAGGATTAGTAGCGTTAGAAAGTCAGAATCAAGATGTATTCTTGGGTAGAGACTTAGGGAATCGCAACGAATATTCTGAAGACATGGCGATAAAAATCGACAATAAAGTTCGAGAAATAGCACTTTCATGCTATCAAGAAGCGCGTCAAATCATGAGAGAAAACCGTGCATTGTTAGACCGTCTAGTTGATTTATTAATCGAACAAGAAACTATAGAAGGAGAGCAATTTCGGAAAATAGTTTCTGAATACACTAAATTACCAGAAGGTAAATTGGTAACTAGTGGTTAGTGGTTGATAGTTAGTAGTTAGTAATTAACAGTTAAACCAACTAAAAACCCGATTTTTTTTGAAAAATCGGGTTTCTATTTTCTATCCCTAAATATAATTTAATTTATTCCTTCACTCACTACCCACTATTAACTACTAACTACTAACTACTAACTACTAACTACTAACTACTAACTACTAACTACTAACTACTAACTACTAACTACTCATTACTTACTACTCGCATACATTTTACGCAATACAGCACCGGGGTCAACATATTTATCGTTGTATCGAATTACCCAATGTAAATGAGGACCTGTAGTACGTCCGGTCATTCCGATTCGACCGATTCTCATTCCAGATGATATCTGTTGACCTTTAGCAATTTGAATTCCACCGGCACGGTCAACCATATACAAACTACCATTTAGCCGAGCTACACGTCCCATCAAATGACAGTAACTATGCTTCCATCTTCCAGATTTGACAATGATATGGGTACCGCAACCACCTCTATCTCCAACTTTAACAACGGTACCAGCGAACCAATTACGAACATAACTTCCTTTAGGTGCTGCGATATCTAAACCGTTGTGAAACTGAACCCGACGACGATTTGTAGGGGAACGACGATAACCAAAACCGGAGGTGTAACTGATGAATTTTTCTACAGGAAAAGAAGCGTTAGCCCAAGCGTTATTATTAGCAGTTGCAACTATATTTTTACTAACCGTTTGAGCTTGAATAATTTCTATTTGTGGAAATAAAGAAATTAAGCAGACAACGAGCAATCCTATTAAAAACAGCGCTACTGAAAGACTTATTCTTAGTTGACGATTACTCATATTTTCATCACAGTAATTTTACTCTATTGACGCAATCTGAATACTCAATAAAAATTTATTACTTCTGACAGATGCTTTTCAAGAGTACTTGCGATATCAAAAGTATGTTCAGTCGTGAATTAGGATAAACAGGATAAATTTCGAGAAAATAAAATTTATTTTTGTGTGAGTAGTGAGTCAGGAGTAAGAAGAGGGATTAAAAGTTAATTTACCCACTTTCTTACTGATGATCCACACCCTCCCGGGTGAACAACTGATAACTGTTAACTGATAACTGATTATTGTTGATTAATTAATTTTGATTCTTCGAGTTTGATTTGAATTCGTTGAGAACCTGTAGTATTTGATGTTCTGGAGAGTTTTTGTTTGGAATACATGGCTTTGAGAACCTGTGCTGGGTCAACATAATTGTTTCCGTGTCTGAGTACCCAGTGAAGATGAGGTCCTGTAGTGCGTCCGGTCATTCCGATACGCCCAATTCTGACACCTGCGAGTATTTGCTGACCTTTGGCAATTTTAATTCCACCCGCACGGTCAACCATATAAAGCTTTCCGTTAATTCTTTCTACTCTCCCTTTCATGTGACAGTAACTGTGTTTCCAGTTACCAGATTGGACGATAATATGCGTACCACAAGCACCGCGACTGCCAACTTTGATAACGGTTCCTCCCCACCAATTACGGATATAGCTACCTTGGGGTGCAGCAATATCTAAACCGTTATGAAATTCGACACGACCACTTCTAGGAGAGCGACGATATCCGAAAGGAGATGTATAACTTTGAAAACGTTCAACTGGGAAAGAAGCTGATGACCAAACATTATTTCTAGCCAAGAGCGTAGATTTATTTTCTACAGCCTTAACTGTATTTGAACTAGGTAATATAGTAGTTAAACTTGCAACAATAAATCCGAAAGTTTTTAGATTGAGTATTTGTTTTTTCATACTTTGATACTTAAAATTTTACCTAGTTATTATTTATATTTTTGTCAAGTTTAAAACTACTAGTATTTTTTATGAGTTTTGATTAATGAAGTAATTACAAACTAGAGATATTACTAGCTTTTACGATAATACAACAAAAAAATATTAATATAATTGGTTGTTACCATAAAATTTAGCCTTAAACTATATTATCTGTATACATATCCTATACTTTGCATTATCGTACTTAAATTTACGTTAATGTCAAGAAGTTTTCTTTATATTTTTTATAAAGTTTTTTCGATTTAATTGGCTTCCGTAAAACTCTGGAAATATACAAAAAAAGCATTAATAGAAACAATGGCTATCAAGGAATAATACCTAAATTTACCTAAAATATCGAATGATATATTTTTTGACTATAGTTTATTAAGTATCCTAGGATTTAAATTAAAGCATTTATGTATTTATCCGTATTCTTAGGGCTTAATTTTTGATAAACAAGAAAGAAGTTATGAGAAATGATTTTAAGGTATGGGTATCATAAAAAACTTGATTTGTGGGTTTAAAGCTTGCCTAAAAATATTTTTATCTTGCTTGTTTTTATACAATTTTGACTCAATAAACTTTAAATTATTAAATATTAGAAAAACTTTAATATTGCCATATTCTCGCAGAGGAATCAAACTTAAAAACTTATATCTTTTTATATAACATCTTTGAGTTTTGATAGCGCAGCGTGTCCGGAGGACATAGAATACGTAGGGTGTGTTGTCGCAGAGCGCAACGCACCATTATATCTACATTTCGGTGCGTTAGGCTGAAGCCATAACACACCCTACGAGTACTTAATTTTTTATGTCCTGTCGGACAGGCTCAGCTAACAATATTCAAACCGGATTCCTACATATAACATCTTTGAATTTTGATATACTCGATACCTTAGCCTTACCCTCTGAGTATATGTGGAGGAGGGGTAAGGTTTATAAATTTCAATTCAGCTAATCCTTTTATAATGAGTACTTTTCATGAGTAAATAATAAGAAGACAACTAACAATATCTACTACCAACCAACTCATGATTACAGGTACAACTAAACTACTTGGAGTAATCGGGAATCCGGTAGAACATTCTCTATCCCCCTTAATGCATAACGCAGCTTTAACAAAACTGAATTTGAATTATGTCTACCTTCCGTTCCCCATCGAACCCAAAAGTTTAGCTAAAGCTCTGGATGGATTTGCAGCAATTGGTGTTGTGGGGTTTAACGCTACAATTCCCCACAAACAAGCAATAATACCTTTACTTTCAGAAATTGAACCAATTGCTCAAAGCGTCGGTGCAGTTAATACAGTATTTCGTAGAGATAACAAGTGGATAGGTACAAACACTGACATTGAAGGATTTATCGCACCATTAAAATCCTTAGACAGGGACTGGAGTCAAACCCGTGCTTTGGTATTGGGCAATGGTGGTGCTGCCAGAGCAGTGGTAGCAGGTTGTACTCAATTGGGCTGTGCTTCGGTAGGTGTGGTGGGACGGAGTTTACAGAAATTAGAAGAATTTAAAAATTCCTGGAAAGAATCTTCATCATCTCCATTAAAAGTGAACTTGAAAATTCATCAATGGGATTCTCTAGCAGAAATAATTGCAGATACTAATTTGTTAATCAACACAACCCCCATCGGGATGTATCCTGAGATAGAAAATTCCCCCATCAACGCAGATTTATTTGTACATCTACCTACAGATGCAATTGTCTATGATTTAATCTATACCCCAAGTCCAACAAAGTTTTTGCAATACGCACATAACAATGGTTCTACTGGTCAAAAACTTGATGCTCCACGTGTCGTTATTGATGGCTTAGAAATGTTGGTTCAGCAAGGAGCAGCAGCTTTAAAGATTTGGCTCCAAAGAGATGTTCCAGTTGATGTAATGCGTCAAACATTGGAGCAGCAGCTTTACAGATGATGGCTATATTAATCGTAGATACGTACAGAGCTTACTCAATTACCACTCAATTATTCACTTATCGCTCAAAATTCTCCAATAATGGAAAATTGATAATTGAAAATTGATAAAAGATATTAGTAATTTTAAATTGAAATTTATTTACTTTTTACACATTTATCGTATTATTGATTATAGCAAATGATACTTTCATAGATGCAACTCTATGCTAATCATTAAAAAGGCATTAAGCCCATTATATATGATTGGCTTAGACTTATAACCAATGTAATTTGCTGCATTACGTTCTAGTCTCAAAATAACTAGGTAAAGAATCATCCGCTAGATAGTATTTTTATTGTCAAAGATGATATTTACTTAAATTCGGGGTTTGCTAGGAAATTTTTTGCTAATTAAATAACGAGTCGTCAATAATATTTGCTTTTCTTGGTTCACCAAGCCTTGATGTTTGAGTGGATATGGAGAATTATTGTCTACCATCAGTAAAAAGTGAATTATTTAAACAACTGTTCAAAAACGATTACTAATTATAAAGAATTAGAAAATTGGAAAATGGTGTAGAAAAAATATGCAGATAACCAATCGTATCCATTTTAGAAACCTGCGCGGCGACATTTTCGGTGGTTTAACTGCTGCAGTTATTGCTTTACCGATGGCTTTGGCTTTCGGTGTAGCCTCCGGAGCTGGTGCCGAACACGGGCTTTATGGTGCCGTGTTAGTAGGCTTTTTTGCAGCCCTTTTCGGCGGTACTCCTACATTAATTTCCGAACCTACCGGACCCATGACGGTGGTAATGACTGCGGTGATTGCCAATTTAACTGCTACTGCTCCAGATAAGGAGACGGGTTTAGCAATGGCTTTTACCGTGGTGGTGATGGCTGGGATAATTCAAATTATTCTGGGAGCATTAAAGTTAGGTAGATACGTTACTTTGATGCCTTATACCGTAGTTTCTGGCTTTATGTCGGGAATTGGGGTAATTCTAGTCATTTTACAAACAGCACCGTTTCTAGGGCAAGAAGGACCGGGAGGTGGAGTGCTGGGAACAGTACAAGCCATACCGGATTTAATTCTGAAAACGGAACCGATAGAACTTGGTTTAGCATTGTTAACGATTGGTATTCTGGTATTCTCACCTAAAAAAGTAAATAAGATTGTCCCTCCCCAGTTAACCGCTCTGATACTGGGTACTGCTGTTGCTTACTTTTTCTTCCGCAGCGTTGAGAGTCTCGATACGATTGGTCAAATTACAGCAACCATACCTAGTTTCAGAATACCTGTATTCAGTGCAGCCCAATTCCAAACCATGCTGATTGATGCGTTGGTTCTAGGTATGTTGGGTTGTATTGATGCTCTACTTACTTCAGTAGTAGCCGATAGTTTGACCCGCACGCAGCATAATTCAAATAAAGAATTAGTGGGTCAGGGTATAGGTAACATAGTATCTGGATTATTCGGCGGTTTGCCCGGTGCAGGTGCGACCATGGGAACGGTAGTTAACATCCAGGCTGGCGCTCGCACGGCACTTTCTGGCTTAACTCGGGCGATAGTTTTAATGGTTGTAGTTTTGGGAGCATCTCCTGTAATTGCTGTAATTCCGAAAGCAGTACTCGCAGGTATTGCGCTGAAAGTAGGTATAGATATTATTGATTGGGGTTTCCTTAAACGCGCTCACAAGGTATCTTTGAAAGCTGCCTTGATTATGTACGGTGTAATTATTCTTACCGTATTTGTTGACTTGATTGTTGCAGTAGGTGTTGGAGTATTTGTTGCTAATATCTTAACCATCGAACGTTTAAGCAACCTTCGTTCGGAAGAAGTTAAGACAATTACTGATGCTGACGATGCGGTTCTTCTGAGCGATGTGGAAAGGGATTTATTAGACCGTGCAAACAATCGGGTATTGCTGTTCCAATTAGAGGGACCGATGATATTCGGTGTTGCTAAAGCCATAGCCCGCGAACATACCGCGATGCAAGACCATGACGTACTGATTTTGGACTTGAGTGAAGTACCTCATATGGGTGTCACTAGTTCTTTAGCAATAGAGAATGCCATAAAAGAAGCTGTTGACGACGGTCGTCATGTATTTATTGTTGGTGCTAAGGGCAAAATTAAGCAAAGACTGCAAAAGCTGGGCATCTTAAACATGTTACCTCCAAGTCACATAGTTGAAGCACTTGAGGAAGCATTAAGACAAGCACTCAGCTTAGTTAACTACAACAGCGATGATGTTTCTAATTATCCACCCACCGACTTTAATGAAACAGCATTGGATAGTACAGCATCGAATTAATCTTCTTCAGATTAGAAATGTTTTTATTAAGGACTGTTTCCCTTAAATAATGCGGGAGTACGGTTCATAATAGGAACCGACTCCAAATAAAAAACGCAGTATAAAGACGCTTTAACAGTGATAAATACAACTAAAATACTTTGAAATTATAGGAATCCGGTTTGATTTCTGAAAAAAATTAGGTATTTGTAGGGTGTGTTACGGCTTTAGCCTAACGCACCGAAACCAAGACCCAATGGTGCGTTGCGCGCAGCAAGCAACACACCCTACGTGTTTTTCAATAATCAAATAGTAATCCTATATCTGGAATTACATGCAGAGGCTTTATAGATTCAAAGCTTTGTATCACAAGCCTCAAAACTGAAATTCTTTATCCATCATCTCAAAATTGTAGGTCATGTAATTAGCATAATTATGTGAATAAAAGAGATTAATTCAACATTATTGAAAATAAAGGATTAAGGAAGATAGGATAATTTTAGATAGCGAGCAAGTTGCTACAACATTCTTGAAATAGCTATTCCACATTTGGTTCGCATTGATGTGTTTTAGCTTAAAATTTCAAAGACAAGAAAACTTTTACCCGGAGAATTAGTTGATACGTTGATGAATTATCCACTTGAACAGCTGCTGCCAAGCAATTACTTATTGGCAACAGCCGAAGCTGAAAATGCGCCTATTGTCCTTGCAGGGGTACTACTGAGTTTAGTTGTAATCTATCTTGCAAGTAAATTAGGTGGCGAGTTGTCCAGGAAGCTGGACTTTCCTCCAGTTTTGGGAGAATTAGTTGGTGGGGTAGTAGTTGGTGCTTCGGCTCTAAATCTCCTAGTGTTCCCTGAAAGCGGTGCGACTGCTTCCGATTCGGTTCTGATGAGTGTCTTACAGTTATTTGACGACATTAGTCCAGAAGCGGTAAATTCAATTTTTGCAAGTCAAAGCGAAGCAATTTCGATTTTGGCAGAATTGGGTGTAATTGTTCTGCTGTTTGAAATTGGTTTAGAATCCGATTTAAGAGAACTGCAAAAAGTTGGTTATCAAGCTGCAATTGTTGCGATAGTAGGAGTAGTTGCTCCCTTCGTGGCTGGTACTGCGGGTTTGATGTTTTTGTTTAACGTCCCGACAATCCCGGCTGTTTTCGCAGGTGCAGCTTTAACTGCAACTAGTATCGGTATTACTTCAAAAGTTTTATCGGAACTGGGACATCTCAAGTCAGCAGAAGGACAGATTATTGTTGGTGCAGCAGTAATCGATGACGTTCTAGGTATTATCGTTTTAGCAGTGGTAGCAAGTTTGGCAAAAACTGGTGAAGTTGATATTTTCAATGTGATTTATCTGATTATCAGTGCTACTGTGTTCTTAGTTGGTTCGATTTTGCTGGGTAAATTCTTTAACAAAGTCTTCCATCTAAGTGCTGAATTCTTTCAAACTAGAGGGAATATTGTAATACCAGCGTTTATCCTTGCATTGGTAATGTCTTTTCTGGCAACTGCAATCCATTTAGAAGCGATTTTAGGTGCCTTTGCTGCTGGTTTAGTTTTGGATGAAACCGATACACGTAATGAATTAGACGAACAGGTAATTCCCATCGCAGATATACTGGTGCCGATTTTCTTCGTGTCTGTAGGAGCCAGAGTTGATTTAAGCGTACTCAATCCCATAGTTCCTGAAAATCGTCAGGGTTTAATTCTTGCTGTATTTTTGATTGTAGTTGCGATTATCGGCAAAATCATCACCGGTTGGGCGGTGTTTGGTAAACCGGGAATTAATCGTTTGGCTATTGGTGTAGGAATGATTCCACGGGGTGAAGTTGGACTGGTATTTGCTGGTATCGGTGCAGCTAGTGGTGCCCTCGATAAACCTCTGCAAGCAGCCATAATTATTATGGTGATTTTAACAACCTTTTTAGCACCACCTTTTCTCAGGTTTTCCTTTGGAGATGCACCTAAAGAGGTTATAGAAGAAGCGGACGCTGCAAGTTAAAGATTTGATACTTTTCTAATCTGAAAATAATTAAGTCACCACTAATGGTGGCTTTACCTTAACTTCTAGCAACAGGATTCGAGGCTACTCTTGCCTCCGTCCTGAACCCTGAAAATTTGAACCGATGTTGTCCGACCTTTACGGCGCAGGGCTTTGAAAAATAAAAATAATTTAATGTATAAAATGCTTTTGCGTCGCAATTACAAGAAGTATAAATATAGGGTAATTCTGGGTCAATCTGAGACTTTTGTCTGTATTTAGTTGAACCCTTAAAACTTTTCATTCTAAGAGGAATTAAAGCATGGATTTTTTGTCTGATTTCTTGGCGCTCTTCGTAGATAAATTGCGGTCTCCGACTCTTGGATTTTTAATTGGTGGTATGATTGTTGCCGCTGTCAATAGCCGACTGCAAATTCCAGATCCGGTTTATAAGTTTATCGTCTTCATGCTGCTGATAAAAGTTGGTCTGAGCGGCGGTATTGCGATTCGTGACGGCAATATATTGCAGATGCTGTTGCCTGCATTTTTCGCCATGGTAGTAGGGATACTTATCGTGTTTATCGGGCGCTTCACCTTGGCTAAGTTGCCGAACGTCCAAACCGTAGATGCCATAGCGACTGCGGGGTTATTCGGAGCCGTGAGTGGCTCAACCATGGCTGCCGCCCTGACGATATTGGAAACAGAAAATATATTTTACGAACCCTGGGCTGGTGCGCTCTATCCTTTCATGGACATCCCAGCCCTCGTGACTGCGATTGTTTTGGCTAGTATTTATACCAGTAAGAAGCGCAATGAAGCAAACGACTCTCTGAGCAAGCAGAAGCTTCTTGCTGCCGGACAGACTGTTACCGCAGGTGGGTATCCCAGCCAGCAGAGCGCTACCGCAGGCGGATATCCTAGCGAGCAGCGTTTCACCGCAAGCGGATATCCTAACGAGCAACGCATCAATGCAGGTGGATATCCTGGTGGGCAGGGCATTACCGCAAGCGGTTATCCCAAGCGTAAAGCTGAGCGGGTTAAGATATGGCCCATTATCAAAGAAAGCCTCCAAGGTTCTGCCTTATCAGCACTGCTGCTCGGTCTTGCTTTGGGCATTTTAACCAAACCTGACAGAGTATTTGAGGGTTTCTTCGAGCCAGGTTTCCGTGGTCTGCTTTCGATACTGATGTTGATAATGGGTATGGAAGCCTGGGCAAGGATAGGCGAGCTACGCAAGGTGGGTCAATGGTACGCAATATATGCCTTCATAGCACCGCTGTTGCATGGGTTAATAGCTTTCGGTTTCGGTTGGATTGCTCACATGACCACAGGATTTAGCCCTGGCGGCGTAGTTGTTCTGGCCGTTATAGCTGCCTCCAGTTCAGACATCTCAGGACCGCCTACTTTACGAGCCGGTATCCCTTCAGCAAATCCTTCCGCCTATATCGGTTCTTCCACAGCTGTCGGTACGCCAGTTGCGCTTGCCATCGGAATACCCCTCTTCATCGGACTTGCCCAGGCTTTACCGGGCTAGCTAATCCCGGATGGGTAAAGGTCTGCCGGTGCTTTCTCCGGCGACCAATGGGGTGGTTAGACCCCGAGTTTCTATGTAGTTTAATTTTAATTAATATACAACACACATTGAGAGGTAACCAACATGACTCAGCAAGCTGCTAAGCTCGTCATCGTCACAGAAAAGTTGCTGATGAAAAAAGTCGCCAAGATTATCAACGAAGCCGGAGCTAGCGGTTATACGGTGGTTCCCGCAGGTGGTAAAGGCAGTCGTAACATGCCCTCTTCGGGACGACCCAGCGTTTCTGCGGACGACTTCTCGAATATAAAATTCGAGGTACTCACCCCCAATCGGGAAATGGCTGTAAAGATTTCGGATGAGGTTGCAGCGCAGTTTTTCGACGATTACTCGGGAATTGCCTATCTCTGTGACGTGATGGAGGTACTGCACGCACACAAGTTCTGATTCAAAACCCAACCCATCAGGAAAGCCGGAGTTAAGGAAAGCCTTGACCTCGGCTTTTTAATAAGTAGTAAGTAGTGAGTAGTGAGTAGTAAGTAAAGAGTCAGACGCAGCTATAAAAACTAATAGAGAGAACAAATTCAATTTTTCGGAGACCAGATTATTCAAGGTGTCGGTGCGATTATACTAAGGAAAAATATCTTGAATAATGCTTACCTACCTTATAGTGGCTTTTAGCTTTACCTATCACCAGTAAAACCTTTTCTTATGGAACAAATATTACAAATTGCCAAAAGTCCGATAGCAGGGTTTACGATTCTTTTATTAGTAGTTTTGGTAGTACCGCCAATTTTTGAACGTTTGCGGCTTCCAGGATTGGTTGGACTGCTAGCAGCAGGAGTGGTTTTAGGTCCCGATGGTTTAGATTTGTTGAATGCAGAAGCAGAAACCATGAAATTGCTATCGGATATTGGCAAAATTTATCTGATGTTCGTAGCTGGTTTAGAAATAGATTTAGAAGACTTTCGTAAAAATAAAGACCGTTCTTTAGGTTTTGGAATTGCAACTTTTCTAATACCTTTAATCTTCGGTGCAATGGTAGGAAGGTTCTTTGGTTTCGGTTGGAATCCTGCAATTCTAATTGGTTCTCTTCTTGCTTCTCATACTCTTTTAGGTTTCCCTATAGTTAACCGTTTGGGAGTTACTAGCAATCAAGCCGTTACTGTAACTATAGGTGCAACAATTTTTACAGATATTGCTGCATTGTTAGTGCTTGCGGTTTGCGTTTCCATTAGCGCTGGAGATTTTTCTGCTGTTAGTTTAACTATTCAATTAACTACTTTAGCAATTTATTCAGCAATAGTTTTATTTGGTTTTGATTGGGCTGGTAAAGAATATTTTCGTCGAACTGGAGACGAACAAAGTAATCAATTTTTGTTTGTATTATTAGCGGTATTTTTAGCTTCTGTGGGAGCGGAAATTATTAATGTTGATAAAATTGTGGGAGCATTTTTAGCAGGGTTAGCGGTAAATGATGCGGTAGGACATTCTCCCGTAGAAGAAAAAGTGGAATTTGTGGGAAGTACTTTGTTCATTCCTTTTTTCTTTGTAGGAATGGGATTGCTGATAGATTTTACTGGTTTTATTTCCAGTCTGACTACACAATTACCTTTGACAATTGGAATTGTGGGAGCGTTAATTCTGAGTAAGTTTCTGGCTGCACTTGTAGCAAAAATACTTTATGGCTACAACTGGAATGAAGCTTTAACAATGTGGTCTTTATCTTTACCACAAGTAGCTGCAACGTTAGCCGCTGCATTGGTAGGAAAAACTGCGGGAATAATTACAGATGCGGTATTTAATACCGTAATTGTATTGATGTTAGTTACTGCTATTTTGGGACCCATATTAACAGCAAGATTCGGTAGTAATTTAACAGTTCCGAAAGCGAGTTTACAGGAAAATACTCAAAAACAGGAACAGGATTCAGTTGATGAAGAATTTAACTTAGATACAGATAATTTCATTTACAACAGTCTTTTTAAAGTAGTAGTTCCGGTATATAATCCCCATACAGAAAGATATTTAATTGAAATGGGAGCATTATTAGCTCATCACGAACAAGGGATAGTTGTGCCTTTATCGATTCCTAAAGCACACGTTCATATGGACGAACCCCAGCTAAAATTTTCTATCAAAAGAAGCAAAAAATTATTGCAGCAAGCTTTAAAAATCAGTCAAGAATTCCAAGCTAAAGCTAAACCAGTGATTCGGATTGATGATGATGTTGCAAGAGGAATTAGTCGCGCAGCTAGAGAACAAAATGCCGATTTAATTGTAATGGGTTGGAGTCCTACCAGTAGATTACAAGCACGTTTATTTGGTAGTGTAATCGATAATGTTTTTTGGGCAGCACATTGTCCAATTGCGGTGATGCGATTGCTAGATGAACCGATAAACATTCACAGTATTCTCGTTCCTGTTGGTAACATTACACCAGAAATATTACGTGCAATTCAATTTGCTCAACTTTTCGCCGATACAAACCAAGCATCAGTTACACTATTACATATCCGTCCGCGCAAAACTACAGATAAAGAAATTGCATTATTTGAATCCGAACTTTCTTCCTATTTAAGTAATAGTAAATCCGAGAAAGAAGTAGTTATCAGAACAATTCGTCACGATGATGTAGCGAAAGTAATTATTAAAGAATCGAATTCTTACGACATGATAATTTTACGTTCCGTTCACCGTCGCACTGCTGGAGGATTAGCAGTTAGCGATGTGACCAATAAATTACTTTCGTCAATTAATAACTGTTCGATGGTTTTATTCGGGGAACCGCATTCGGGCTGAAGTAGTGAGTAGTGAGTAGTGAGTAGTAAGTAGTAAGTAGTAAGTAAAAATACAGTTATATAGGATTACTATTTGATTTTTGTTAGCGGAGCGTGTCCGAAGGACATAACATACGTAGGGTGTGTTGTCGCGT
>JBCBHT010000147.1:0-18204 GCA_038525335.1 Cyanobacteria bacterium J06621_15
AAGTGCTGATTTAACCAAGCAAGAAGACATCGAACGAGCAGTAGCTACAACATTGAATGAATTCAACGGCAGATTGGATGTATTAATTAATAATGCATCGAGTATCGGACTGTCACCAATGCCATATCTGCTTGATTATCCTTTAGAGGATTTCCGTAACGTTATCAACACCAATTTAATTGCTCCATTTCTGCTAATAAAAAAAGCATTACCAGCAATGATTGAAAATGGTGGTTCCATAATCAACGTTACCAGTGATGCAGGAGTAACAGGTTATCCCGGTTGGGGTGCTTACGGTATTTCCAAATTTGGTATCGAAGGAATGTCACAAACATGGGCTGCGGAACTAGAAGACAGCGAAGTACGGATTAACTGGGTAGACCCAGGAGACATGAACACAACCATGCATAGAGCAGCAGAACCAGAAGAAGACCCAAACCAATGGGCTAATCCCGCAGAGGTCACAGAAGTATTTATCTATCTAGCTTCCGACCAATCGAGTCATATCAACGGACAGAGGTTTCAAGCTCAAGAAGACAATTGGGGACAAGAAACAAGGTTCGTAGTTGCGCTTTAGCGCCAAAAATGCCGTATTTACAAGCAAAACCGAGTATTATGTCAAAACCCTTTACTTTTTTACTACCAACAGAGCTTTCTGCCAAAGAACCACCAGAGCGAAGAGGAATAGCTCGCGATGAAGTGCGATTGATGGTAGTTAATCGTAATTCTGGTAAGGTTCAACACTCGCGTTTTGACCATATAAGCGAGTTTCTTAGCCCTGGTGATTTACTAATTTTCAATACTAGTCGTACCCTTCCAGCTTCACTTTCAGGTTGTGACAACAGTTTGAATAAATGCCTTGAAATCCGCTTAGCGCAGCATCTTGCAGATGATTCATGGCTGGCTTTACTACTGTGTAACCAAGAGAATCCTTTTGCTTGTATACAGCAGGGTATGAATTTAGATTTCGGAGAAGGTTTAACTGCAACAGTAGAGAATCGAGATACTCATATTCCTCGATTGTGGAAGATTCGCTTTTCCAAGTCTGGAACTCAATTCATGGATTTGATTTATCGTTTAGGAAACCCAATTCGTTACGAATACGTATCTGAACCTTGGGACTTAGACTACTATCAAACCGTTTACGCAAAAGAACCAGGTTCCGCAGAAATGCCATCAGCGGGAAGAGCTTTTACATGGAAGCTATTATTTGACTTAAAAAGACAGGGTATCGAGACAGCACAAATCGTTCTTCATACAGGCTTATCTTCCTACATGGATGACGAACTAGACGCTCTCCATCCAGCATCTGAAGAAGAGTATTTTATCAGTGAGGTAGCAGCACAGAAAATTAATCGAACTCGTCAGGAAGGAGGAAGAATAATAGCTGTTGGAACTACCGTAGTTAGAGCATTGGAGTCGGCTGTAGATACAAACGGTTTGATTAAACCACAGCACAATTACACTCGATTGCATATTTGTGCGGAACATCAATTAAGAGCAGTAGATGGATTACTGACAGGAATGCACGAACCAGAAGCCAGTCATTTAGATTTACTCACAGCATTTTTACCAGCAGAACAGATTCGGGTTGCTTATGAAGATGCAGTCGAGCGGGGTTATCTGTGGCACGAATTTGGCGATTTGAATCTAATTGTGTAGTTTGATTTGATGTAGAGACGTAGCATTGCTACGTCTCCTCTGCTTATTTGGTTGTTGCAAATCTGCTAAAGATTAAAAAACATATTTTGTAATTTTAAATCGCTAGCAGAGCGAGATGCTTTACTGTATGGATAAGTTATTGAACTCTGATTTTTAGTTTTTTCAGAATTCGTATTACTTTCACCTGTATTTTGTGAAGAAGCACTGAGTTCTTCAGGAATTGGTTTTGCAAAAAGTTGATGATTTTCGGACAGACGTTTAATTTCTCTGAATTTAACTAAATCAACTTCAGTTTTATTATCACTTGAATCAGGAACTATTCTTCCTACACTGAAAGAAGATTTGACATCGGTAAGTCGAATTTTCAATCCTTTTATTCGCTTGGTTTTGATGCGAACAACTTCTTCTGTTATCGGATGTATAAGTGGTTGACGCGACCCTTGAAACGATAACTCCATCCCTTCAGAAAATCCATGCAATTTACCCTTAGCGAGAGTAACAGTTTTTTCATCGTTGTCAACGTCAACAACTACAGTTGGTATTCTCAGTGAGCAAGCAGTTTGATTGGAAACTGTATCTAATTGTTCAACTACTCCCTCTATTGCATCTTGAAAAGCTTGTACAAGTAATTTTTTTTCAATCCCTGTTTTCTCGTCTTTAACTAATTGGTGTCCAGAACTATTTTCGCTATAATTAGGTGTCTGATAATAGCCGTCATTTCCTAGAGGATAATTAGGAATAGTTGGATTAGAATTAGCATTGTTATTTGTAAATGTTATGGTAATTCTAGGCTTAAAGCTTTGACCCGAGTTAATACCAATTTGTTGAATATTGATTGTAGGTGTTTTAACGCTAGTTGTATAGGAATCGTCTCTATCAATGATTACTTCACCAGAGCCTACAATATAGCCTGTAGTTGTATCGACTAATCGGAAATTCAAAGTTACAGAAACTTGATTAATTTCTTTATCTTTACTAAATAAGAAATAGTTCCTCGCTTCAGTCTTATTAACATGAAATTGGTTAGCGGTTATAAAAGCTACTACTTCTACACCATCCTTTTCTCTAATATCATGTAATTGTTTTTTCGTAATGTTATCAACTGAAGTTTCAGAGGAGACACCTGTTTTATTATTTTTAGTGAAAGGTTTGATTCTATCCCAATCAGCAACCTCAAACTTGTTGTTCCGACTTAACTTGCCAGCTATAATTTTATCGATTCCAATTAATTTGTATTGTTCTGGTGTAGATTTTCCTTTGACTACAGCAACTTTTAAATCAAGAGTTCCCGAACTAACAATAGCAATTTTTAGAGGTTTTTTATCTGCTAAAGGTATGCGAAATTTACCTGAATTTTTTTGACAAGTATTTATTACTTGATTCTCTTCACCATTCACAGGCTCAACGCTACCAACAGCAAAACTCAAAGCAAATAACGAAGCGATAAAAGACGAGGTTGCGCGACGAAAGAAATTATAATTCATCATTCTCCTCTTAATAAGTGAACTTTGGGTAAGCGGATAATTCGGTAGCCCAAATTTCAATTTAAAGTGTTTCCTCAATAACTTACTAATTTCTACAGAAACTTGACTAATTATTCCGGATTATCAACAGCAATTAGGTATTAATTTGATTAACCATATATTTTTTGTTTTCCATCTTAGTCTTTTAATACAGACAATAAATCTACCTTATTGGTTTAGCAATAATATGTCCTTTCTCAATTTGCTTCTTAATTTCCTCGCTAAAGATAATCTGATATTTATTACCGGAAATAATTTTAGCAATACTTGATTTATTATCTACATCAATCAGTTCGACCCTAGCAATAGGTAATGTAAAAGCGCGAATAACTTGTTTAGTTTTCGGGTCTACAATTTTTCGAGTTACTTCTTTAATCACTAATTTCATTCCTACTTTGTAACCATGAAATTTACCTCGATTTAAAACAACAAATTTTTCTCCGATGATACCAGCAACCAAAGCATTGTTATAACTAGATTTTCTCAAGGCTGAAGTTAAGTTATCGCGATTAGCATTCAAAGTTGACACAATCCGACTGATAGATTTTTTTGTTGCTAAAGTCAATAAGCTTCCTTCATTTACTGTCGAAGAATAACTAACCTCCTCTGTATCTGTGGTAGTTAATGTTAGAGAAAAATTAGTATCTGTGACATCGTTATAACCATTATTGAAAGACTGCTGGTTAGTAATTGTATTACTATAATTATTATTATTTCTCAGCCCCACACTCATTTTAGGAATTTTGAAGCTACTATCAGAAGATTTGGTATTACCAATTTCAGAAAAAGTATCTATTATTTCACCAGTCGCAGTATTGATAATTCTGACGTTTAACTCAACATCAGCATCAGTATTAATAGTTTTTTTTCCAAATCCAAGAAATCCTCCTCCAGATGTTCGTTTAGTTAAATCAAATCTATCTATAGAACCAATAATTAAAGCTTCTATACCAAATTGATTGCGAATTTCACACAACTGTTTATTCTGGTAAAGCTCACTAATTTGGGTTCTTTCAACAACAGTAAAATTACCTTCTTTAGCTAAACGACTTGCAATAGTGTCACTGATTCTATTTATCTCTTTTCTATAGGTATAAACGTTTGTAGGGCTATTTGTCGCTGTACCGCTAACTGTAAAGCTAGCAACAGCAATTCTCAGTTTTTCTACAGTAAATCTAGAAGGAATAGAACAATCTGCTTCTGAACTGTTTGATTTTTCTTGTCCCTCTTGAGCATTTACAGATTTATTAATACCAATGTTAAAAGCAAACAACGAAGCGAGAATAGAAAAAGTAACATAGCGAAAAAAATAGTAATTCATTATTTCCTCTTAATAAGTGAACTTTGGGTAAACAGAAAATTTGGTAGCCCAAACTTCAAATAAGATGCAACTTTCCAACTAGTTCTCAGTAATTTTGTAGTAATTTGCTTTCTGGATGACACATGAGAGCAAAATATAATTATTTTTGAAAAATATTGAATTTTGACATATAAACTTGATTCTCCAACTATTTAGCTCTAATTAACTATCTGTAATAAACTAAATAATTACGAATATTTACTAAATATTAAGTAATAAGAGGTACATAGACTCAATTAAAATCAAAAATTTATGATTAAATGTAATCTGAAAAACATTGGGAAAGGTTTTGCTTCAACAGCAAACTATATTTAGAAGCTAAATGTATCAGTAAGCATCTTCATCGCTTATTCCCTTAAAATAGAAAGCTGTATATTACTTAATTAAAAATAAATTTAAGCGTGTTAACTTCCGAACTACCAACAATCAATATCCTCAAGCAACCCACAAATCCAGCTTGGGTAAAATTAGCAGTATCTAACCTAGATGTAATATTACTCGACCATTCCCAATGCGAGCGTAAAGCAGCATCAGCAGCAATTAATTTTATGTTTCGTTATCCTTCCAATGCCAAAATGGTCAAGGAGTTAACTAAAATTGCCAAAGAAGAATTAGAACATTTTGAACAAGTGAATCAGTGGTTGGACAAACGAGGTATTGCTTTACGTCCAGTCACCCCACCTCCCTACGGTGCGAAATTAAAAGCTCAAATACGACCTACCGAACCCAGTCGTTATTTGGATTCTCTACTCATAAGTGCTTTAATTGAAGCTCGCAGTCACGAGCGCTTGGGACTATTAGCTCAACATTGTCCAGAACCAGATTTAGCTAAATTTTATCAAGGTTTGATGGCATCAGAAGCAAGGCATTATGGTATTTACTGGGTGCTTGCAGATACCTATTATGACCGTGAAATTGTCATGCAGAGATTAGAAGAATTATCCATTGCTGAAAGTGAAATACTTGCAACCCTTTATCATGAGCCAAGGATTCACAGTTAACAATTTGGACATTGGGGTTCCAGTGGAGCAATTTTCCAAGACAGGGAATAATGAGAAGGTAATTGGTAACTCCTAACTCCTAACTCCTAACTCCTAACTCCTAACTCCCAATCCAAAATCCAAAATCCAAAATGGTAAGTCTTTATTTTCGAGATTTTTTGATTCGTCAATGGAAACCAAGTGACCGCAATTTTGCGGCTGAAGTGATTCATTCTGTATTATCCGAGTACGGTTTGGGTTGGGAACCAAATGGAGCTGATAGAGATGTGCTGGAAGTGGAAAATTTTTACTTGGAGCAAGGTGGAGAATTTTGGGTAATTGAATATCAAGGAGAAGTAGTAGGCACAAGCGCGTACTATCCTATTGAACGTGGTGAAAATGCTGTTGAAGTTAGAAAAATGTATTTATTACCCAAAGCTAGGGGTTTTGGGTTAGGGAAATATTTGTTACAACAGTTGGAAGCAACAATTAGTTGTCATGGTTTCAAACAAATTTGGATTGAAACTGCTAGCGTTTTGAATGAAGCTGTCAAGCTTTATGAAAGTAGCGGTTACAAACCAGCAACAGGTGTGGAAACAGAACGCTGCGACCGAGTTTACTTTAAAGAGTTATGAATTAGGAGTTAGGAGTTAAGAGTTAGGAGTGATAAATAAATTTTAGAACTTACGCAACCGACACATTTATCTTGTAGGATGCTGTGACACTTTGACTGATACTGAACGTATTAATAACCTTTTTAGTGTCACGCACCACCCAAACTATGTGACAATTACGTAATTCCTGAATTCATAACAACTAACAATTAACTACTAATCATTAACAGCTATTAAAATGCAAATTTGGAAAAGTTTTCTTAATCTTTTTTTACAGTCTAATTGTCCTTTATGTCAGCGTCCTGCTTCCCAAGAATTTTGTGAATATTGCCACAAACAATTACAGAAGTGTCGTTTGAGCAACTCAAATCGTAATAACCATGATGTACCAGTAATTGCTTGGGGTGCTTACGGGGGAGCTATGAAACGTGCGATTGCTGCGATGAAATACGAAAATCATCCAGAAATTGCTCGTCCTTTAGGTGAATGGTTGGGAGAAGTGTGGTTACAGAATTATGGAACAGAAGAATCTTTTGTAGTAGTTCCGATTCCCATGCATCCAGCAAAACAAAAACAAAGAGGTTTTAATCAAGCAGAACTCATTGCCAAGAGTTTTTGTCAAACTACTGGACTAAAATTAAAGTTACACGGATTGCAAAGAGTTAGAAAAACCGAAGCATTATTTGGATTATCGCCAACCCAACGTAAAGAAACTTTGGCTGAAGCTTTCGATATAGGAAAAGATTTTCGTAAACACCCCAAGTTTCCTGTAATCTTAATTGACGACATCTACACAACGGGTACCACCGTAAAGTCTGCAATGGAAACTTTAAATAAAAATAAAATAATTGTTTCGGGAGTTGCAGCAGTGGCTGTTCCTTGTAAAGGAAACTATAACAACAATTCATAGCGAGGAAGCCTAATAAAAATTATAATTAACCAACATTAAGATTATTTTTACGGGAAAACTACATAAAGCTATGAGTAACTTTAAAGCGCTGGATTTAGGAAAATTTGGGTTTATTCCTGCGACACTAATAGTATTAGGCATGAGTACAGCAGCAGCTTTTGCTCAAACAAATAAACAAGCTAATAAATTTTATAATCCTATACCTTTACCCAGCACTTACGAAGTTTCCGACGCGCTCTCCGTTAATGACATTCCTACAGGACAAGGTGGATTTGCTCGCGATTATACTGTGAAACTAGCCAAAGGTGATAATTTAGCCATTGACCTCTCTTCAGATAGCTTTGACAGTATTATCACACTGCTTGGTCCCGACGGTTCCACAATCGCAGAAAATGACGATGGTCCTGACGGTAGTAGCAATTCCCTACTCTTCACCCGCGTTACCAAAGCCGGAACTTATATTGTTAGAGTTCGTTCCTTCGGAGAAACCGGAATTGGTAGTTTTAAGTTAAAAGTAACCCGATTGAAACCGGTTAAGTAGTTAAGAGTTAGGAGTTAGGAGTTAGGAGTTGATAATTATAAAAAAGTTAATTGTTCACTGCTCACTGTTCACTGATAACTGATAACTGCTCACTGATAACTGTTCACTGTTCACTGAATCGTCATTGCACAAAGAAATAGTGCTTCGGTCCATTCTACGACTGCACCATAAGTATCGCCCGTATGACCACCTAATTTATGGTTAAACCAAGCACCAATAAAGAATGTAATTGTAATTCCTGCAATTATCATGCTTACTGCCGTCAACAGGGAATTTCGGCTAAATTGACTAAATATTAGCTTCACACAATTTAAACTTAAAAGTAAAAAAAATGAAGGTAAAACGTCTTTATAAGAACGGATAGCTTGTTTGTGAAATGCACCTTTACCAGTTGGCTTCAGGTAATCATACCTTTGTATGGCAAGTATCTGACCCCAACGTCCCCATGCACAAGCAACAGTTAATATCAGCCAACGATTTCCTTGTATTTCTGTTAAAGCTGCTGTTTTAAGCAAAATTATGACGATAGCTGCCATTGCACCAAAAGCTCCCGTCGCGCTATCTGTCATAACCTCCAAACGTCGCTGATTATCGGTTACGGCTAACCCATCGGCAGTATCCATTGCTCCATCCAAATGCAGTCCTCCCGTAATTGCAATCCAGATTGCTACTATCAATGCACTGCGAGTTAACACTGACATTCCTAAATAATTAGCTACAATATCAAATAATCCCAATATTGCTCCAATCATGACTCCTATCAAGGTTGCACAACGAGCTACCCCGGAAAACTCCAAGTTTTCCACGTAAGGCATTGGGATAGATGTATAAAATATAATACTTGCAATTAGATTTAAAAACTTGCTTCTACACCAGAGATAAAGAACATGCATACTTGTCAAAATTATTACTTAAGTAGAGCTAGAATAATGGCACCTACGATTACCGCACAAACAACAGTATCAAATTTTAAAACTTGAAATAAGATTTACTTGTATGAGAAACTGAGCCAAAAAATTTGTTATGCTTATCTAAGTAGGAAAAAATAAGTGAGTAATATTTATAACATTTTTATGAGGCATAAAAAATTGTATTTCAATCGGTGGTAGTGTTTTTTGTACTTTGAAAAAGAAAGCGATTGTAATTAATCTCAGCGAGTTAAGAAATTGTCTCCAAAATCTGATATTTATATATTGCAAGGCAAGATTACCGCTGAGTCATTGGTTATGCAGGCTTAACGACGTTGTACTTCACCTTTGCTCAAAAAGCTATTTGATTATGAATCACCATCTACCCGAGACCAAAATACCAGCTCCATGTATTGTAAATACAGGTGTCATCGTAAATAAACTTGATATGCGACGATTGCTAGGAGATTTAGGTCGTGTCCGCTATGCTTACACCCAAGATGGTGAGGTTTGCGGTGAGGGAGAAGGGGATGTAATGGAAGTTTTCGCGAATCCCCGACGCTCCACGTTAGTGGCTAATAATGCTCTTTATTTAAACGTTTACAGCTTTGACTATCTAGAACTTCATCAGTCGTCCGACAAAGAAGCCTGTTTTGATTTAGTTCAAGAAGGGATGCGATTGCGGTTGATTCCCCTTTCTACACCCATGCAGGAACGACAAGAACGTTGCTGGAATGCAAATGCCATCGAAGCAATGATGGAACAGGTATTATCAGCTAAATGGGATGCTGAAATTGATGATGATAGTTCAGATATGTTCTAAATTTGGTTTAATAAGTTAAATCATTCTTCTGAGCAATCTCGGTTTTCTTAATTTTGAGCGCAAATTTTTCATTCCAATCCCTTGCTAAATGTAGCAATACTTCAGCGCGTGCTGGGATATTTTCTACCCCTCATGGTGTAGTAGAAACACCACGTTTCATGCCGGTGGGAACTTTGGCAAACGTTAAAACCATCACTCCAGCCCAGTTAGAGGAAACGGGAGCGCAGATGGTGTTGTCAAATACTTACCATCTTCATCTACAACCAGGAGAAGCTATCGTAGCAGGAGGGGGAGGTTTACATAAATTTATGGGTTGGGACAAACCCATGCTTACCGACTCCGGTGGCTTTCAGGTTTTTAGTTTGAGCGAAATGCGTAAAATTACTGAAGAAGGAGTAACTTTTCGCTCGCCTCATGATGGAAAGATTATAAACTTTACCCCAGAAAAATCAATAGAAATTCAAAATACTTTGGGTGCGGATGTCATTATGGCATTTGATGAATGTCCCCCTGCAACAGCAAACCGCACGGAAGTAGAAGCTGCTACAGAACGCACTTATCGTTGGTTGTTGAGATGCATGGAAGTGCATAAAAAAAGCGAGCAAGCATTGTTCGGAATAGTACAGGGTGGAATCTATGCCGATTTACGTTCGAGTGCAGCAAATGCTTTAACTGAATTAGATTTACCAGGATATGCAATTGGTGGTGTCAGCGTTGGGGAAGAACCAGAGTTAATTCATCAAATTGTTCGACAAACAGCACCTTTATTACCCGCTCATAAACCGCGTTATTTAATGGGTGTAGGTACGCATCAAGAAATGGTGGTTGCTATAGCTTCCGGAGTCGATTTATTTGATTGTGTGATTCCTACTCGCTGGGCTAGACATGGTACAGCTATGGTAAAAGGAGAGCGTTGGAACCTAAAAAACTCAAAGTTTCGTGAAGATTTTACTCCTATTGATGAAACTTGTCCTTGCTACACCTGTCAAAACTTTACTCGGGCTTATTTATCGCATCTGATACGAGCGCATGAAATTTTAGCTTATACGCTGTTGAGCATTCACAATATTACCGAGTTGATTAGGTTTACTCAAAGAATTCGGGAAAGTATATTAAACAATACCTTCACTAAGGAATTCGGTCATTGGTTGAAACAGCGAGCAACAAACAGCTACTAATAATTCACACTAACTTTAATTTCGGTTAAGTTTTAGGGAGTATTAATTACGTTTTTGATAACGGTACGGTTCAAATTCTTAATCATTATATTTAATTGAAATTATTAGTAATATTTGTTTCTAAGTTAACTTAATGAAGTGTATATTTGCTGCTTTGTTGTCATAGAATAGCGGTGATTATGAATTTGTATGCGTATATTTTTATAACCCTAAGACTTGAATAAAAATGCAGCAAGGTTTAAACAAAAACAAAACCATGCTCGCTCCCTCGAAAATTCTTCCGGCAGACTTTGCAATTTTAATTGCCGTGAAATGATACTATTAAATTGCCGCGCTTAGGTCAAAATTTTTGTCCATAATCCACGGTTGAAAATACTGGGATATTTTTTTGGACTAGTTATCAGGTAAGTTTTTATGTAGGGTTCTTCTAAAAGCTAGAAATGTATAGCCAGCAAAGCTGTTCTATGCAAATGGAACCGAGCAAGCCATACCCGACTTCTAGCCATAACATCACATTTCTTCAGAGCAGGGAATGGCTCAGCAATCATGTTAGAATATTGCTCAAATATGAAAACTGTGTTGGATACTTGGATTTAAACAAACATGGAAGTAACAGTATTATTAGCGAAATTGCCAGAAGCTTATCAAGTTTTTGACCCTTTAGTGGATGTTCTCCCAGTTATTCCCGTTTTCTTCTTGTTACTAGCTTTCGTTTGGCAAGCTGCTGTAGGTTTCAAGTAAGTTAACTCAGTAAGTTAACTGAAAACATAATTTTTAGACAGGCTTTAAAGGTCTGTCTTATTTTTTGTCACATATTCTTTGCTAAATTTGATATTTATTAACTTTTTGTAATAAATTGGATAATAGATACAGTAATTATTCTCAGGATAATATTGAATAAGGTATTGATTATGGCTAACATAAACTTTGTCAAAGAAAATAAAGAAATAGTTGCGGCTGATGGTGCGAATTTACGATTGAAAGCCATGCAAAACAATATTGATATCTATAAAGTATGGGGAAAAATGATGAATTGTGGAGGTGCAGGTCAGTGTGGAAGCTGTATTGTAGAGATAACCGAAGGAGCAGAGAATCTTTCACCTCGTACCAATGTAGAAAACAAAATATTGAAAAAAAAGCCAGAAAACTACCGTCTTGCTTGTCAAACTTTAGTTAATGGTGCCGTAAGTGTAATAACTAAACCTTAATGACTATACTCTGTAAACTGTCTTTGTTAATATCAATCAGTTAATCATCAGTAATGGTATTCTTAACCTAGTGGCTGCAAATAAAAAGAGAGGCTTTTAAACTATGCAAACTAATGATTTGGGATTTATTGCGAGCATTTTGTTCGTGCTAGTTCCTGCAATTTTTTTAGTATTACTTTACACCTTAACAGTTAGCCGTGAAGGCGGAAGCAACGATTCTTAATAAATACTTCATTTGTTGAAAGGAAAAACCCCAGCACTATTGATAGGTGCAGGGGTTTTATTTATCAACCGCGAAATCTATAGTTAAATGAATTGAATATAAAATAGCTTAAGCTGCTTCAGTACGCGCTAATAAAACCGGACAACTAGCATTAATTCTGACATAATCGGACAGCGAACTACCTATAAGCTTATCCAAATCTACAAAATTCTTAGCAATCGAGGGACGACGGTCTGGGGAACCGACTAATAATAAGTCTATGTTCATTTCCTCTGCTAAATTACAAATTTTTTCACCCGGTCTGCCAATGCTGAGTATACTACGAGAGCTAACACCTTGCATTTGAGCTTTCTTGGTTGCTGCTTCTAAAATAGGGTGTTTGTCAGCATTCAGCTGTGCGGTTTCTGCGGATGGACTCTTTAGGTCAGTCATAACGTGAGTCAAAATCAACTCACCACCTTTGATATCTCTTAGCAAGAACAAAGCCAAGTCTAGACAGTACTGTGATGCTTCCGACTTGTCAACTGCTACCATTATTCGGTTAATAGCTTTGACGTAAATATCATCTTTAACCAGCAGCATTGGACGGGAAGACAGTTGAAATACATACTGGCTAACAGAATTAGCCAAAATTGATTGTAAGCGTTTGAGTCCTCTAGAACCCATGATAATCAAATCAGCATCAATTTCATCTGCGACTTGACAGACAACATCTTTAGGTTCACCTTGACGCAGCACGGAACTTACTTGATTTGGATTTAACTGCAGCTTTTGAATGGCGCTTGCCAAAATTTTACCGCCTTCTTCCCACTTAGCTGTCATTGTTTCGGCGGTAGTTTGTGGAGGAACAACGTGCAAAACGGTAACTTTTGCTCGTTGAATTGATGGTATTTCCTCCATTAATTTAAGCATTTCTTCTGCATGTCCCAATCCTGAGACAGCTAGCAAAATATTTTGCATCATAGGGACATATTTATTATTGCCTAGCTTAGGTTTTCACCGCCTTACTTTAATTTACTCTGTTTTTCGTTACTACCTTGAAGAGGCAAGTAACAAAGGGCAAAGGACGGTTATGTAGATTTGAACCGGCATTACTGGAAGTTATAATCTCGGCTCTATATGATTTATCCTACTTCTTATTTTGCACTACTAACTTAATGAATAATTATAAAATTTATTAGTCGTAATCTATGTTTAATAAAGTTAATTGTAACTAAGTAAAATATTGTAAAGAATATACATAAAAACGCAAAGATATAAACTTTTATAAATAAAAAGAATCTATTGTTCTATTTTGTGCATTCGTTAATTGTGAAAGTTGTTAATAAAAACTCCAGAGAAGAATTGATAATCTAATTCCATTTATATTTTGTAGTAAATATAAAACTGATGTAGAGACGTAGTAATACTACGTCTCTTTCAATGTGAAATCACATTTTCATATTGTGATTCAGATGAGAATCATCAATAAAAGTAATTATCTAAGCAGCACTTTTCAAACCATTGTGCATTAGTAGAGGTTCAGTACTTGGTTCGCGACCACGGAAGGATTTAAATACTTCCATTGGGTGTTTGCTACCACCAAGAGCAAGCACGGTATCGCGATAAAGTTTACCTGTCTCTTTAATTGCTTGTTCGTTTTCTAATCCGGCTTCTTCAAAAGCAGCAAAAGCATCCGCACTCAATACTTCAGCCCACTTATAACTGTAATAACCGGCTGCATATCCCCCAGCAAATATATGTCCGAAGGCACAGAGAAAATTATCTTCAGGAAGCGGTGGTAGTACAGTTGTGTTTTTAGCAATGCGGTTGCGTACATCCTCGGGAGTTTCTCCGCTATTGGGACGATAGCGATGATGTAATTCGATATCGAGCAAGCTAAAATGCAACTGACGCAACATACCACTACCGCTCATATAGTTACGTGCTGCAACCAGCTTCTGATAATAATGTTCCGGTAGAGGTTCCCCAGTTTCATAATGTTTCGCCATTCCCATCAAAGTTGGGCGTTCGTAACACCAGTTTTCCATAAATTGGCTGGGTAATTCTACGGCATCCCATTCGACATTATTAATACCGGCAGCGCTAGGATAATTTATCTTAGTTAACATGTGCTGCAAACCATGACCGAATTCGTGGAAGAGGGTTTCTACTTCCGTAAAGGTCATTAAACTAGGTTTATCGTCAACTGGGGGAGTTTGGTTACATACCAAGTAAGCAACTGGTAGCTGAATGTCAGTTTTACCGTTTTCCTGAATTTGACGACGATTTAAACAGGTGTCCATCCATGCACCACCGCGCTTTTCCGCAGGACGACTGTAGGGGTCTAAATAAAAGTAAGCAATGGGACTTCCCGTTTCATCAGCGATTTGAAAATAACGGACATTTTCGTGCCATACCGGAGCTTGTCCGTCAGCAGGAGTAACGCTAACGTTGAATAAGCGTTTTACTAATCCGAATAAGCCATCAAGAACTTGAGGTAAGGGGAAATAAGGACGTAATTCTTCTTGGGTGAAATCAAACTTTTCTTCACGCTGACGTTCCGACCAAAAGCTAACATCCCAGTTTTTTAAATCTTTAGCTTCGGGAGCATTTTTAGCAGCTGCAAATTCTTTTAATTCTTTTAATTCTTTTTGTGCAGCATCATAACTGGTGAGACGCAATTCTTCGAGAAGTTTATCTACTGCTTCCACATTTGGAGCCATTTTACTAGCTAAACTGACATCGGCATAGTTTTTATATCCGAGTAATTCAGCTAATTCCTGTCTGAGTTCTAAAATACGCTTAATTATCGGTCTATTATCCAACTCTCCGTTAGATGCGCGAGATACAAAAGCTTTGTACATTTGTTCGCGTAAATCCCGACGCTTGCTGTGCTGCATAAAAGGAGCATAGCTAGGAAAATCTAAAGTAACTAACCAAGGACCATTTTCTGGAGTCGCATTTTCATCACCTGCATCTCTTGCTGCTTGTGCTGCTAAACTCAGCCAGCTTGGAGGTAAACCTTCGACCTCTTCGGGATTTACAAGTTTCAATTTGAAAGCTTTGGTTGCATCTAAAACATGATTGGAGAACTTTGTAGAAAGTTCAGCCATTTCCATCTGGATTGCGTTGAAACGTGATTGTGCTTCACCTTCTAAACCAATACCAGCAAGTTCCGCATCCCGGATAGATGATTCAACAATTCTTTGCTGTGCTGAATCCAAACTGCTCCATTTATCCCCTTCACGCAAAGCTTTGAAAGCATCATAAATAGGTTTGCTTTGACCAATTCGGGTAGAAAACTGTACTATCTGTGGCTGTGAAGTTTCGTAAGCTTGACGTAGTTCCGGGCTATTTTTCACACCCATCAAATGGCTGACAATACCCCAACTCCAAGTTAAGCGTTCGGTTATCCGTTCTAAAGGTTCTACCAAATCGCTCCAAGTTGGTTTGACATTCGCTTCTAATTGAGTCAGTTCTTCGTTTAATTCCGAGAGTAATTGATTTAAAGCTGGTTCTACGTGTTCCGGTTTAACTTCCGCAAATGGGGGTAAACCCGAACATTTAAGTAAAGGATTATCCGAAATAGCAACGTTTGTAGTCATAAATGCGTGTGTGAGACAAATATTCCATTATATATAGTTCTAATTTAATGAATATTGCTTAGTTTCGCGTTTGTGGAATTCCGTACCGGAGAGGTGGGGAGTTAGGAGTTAGGAGTTAGGAGTTAATCAATAATTATCCGTGTAATCAGTGGTAGGAGTTAGGAGTTAGCAATTATGAGTTAAAATTCTAGATTGACTGGTGTAAGTTCTTGAGTAATTTTAATAACCATCTAAAAAATTGCGATCGCAGTGAATCAAATTCGCTGCAAGTTCCTTTAAGTAGTCAAACATAATTAAGTCTGACCCTTGCGATTGCTTCGTTTCACTCCGTTACACTCGCAATGACGTTGTGCAATTAATTATGTTTAACTACTTATATAAGGAATCGAGCATTTTTAACTAAATAAAATTTGTAATTTAGCTACACAAAAATTACGAGCCTTATTTATCACTAATAAAAATTAAAATTCAAAATAAGGCTCAAGCGAACAGCTTTATAAAGCTTAAAGTGAAAATTTTAAAGTGAAGAAGTAACTTGATTATCGCCTTAACCATTATTCTTGCTCATTTTTCCAATTTTATACTGTTGAGCAGCTTCGTAATCTTTGTCAACATCGACATCAGCAGTTTTTTCTTGCTTTTCGTTAATAGCTTGTTTTGTCAATTCAGCTTCTTGATTGGGAAGGCTATCAGTCTTAGGAACTTTTGATTCGCTCATATTAAACACCTAGCGTTATAGAATTTTTATTTACAAACTTTATGCTACAGAAAATACTCATAATTTATAACTGTTCTTGCGATGTAAATATTATTTCTATCTATGGGTGAATATGATTTTGGGATTTTAATGGTAATAGTTAAATCTAAACATATGCAAAAAATTTTGGTCAAGGAAAAATATACGCTTGACCAAAATTTTTGATTATAAAGAGATATAGGAAAAATTTGATTATTCTCTATGTCTCAAACTATTTAGGTGAATTACTACTTATCACCTGTGATTTTTTCAAGAAAACCTTCCACTTTATCTTCTACAGTCACAGCATCTTGACTGTTAGACGGACGGTTCATTTTGTCAGCAGCAGCAGCTCCTTGAACTTCATTTAATCCCTTATTGGATTCTCTGACAACTCTTTCTTTTGAAGGAGCGTTATTTTCTGTTAATTCTTGAGTTTTATCTACAATCTCGTTTAACTGTGCTGCTCCTTTATCTGGAGAACTTTTAGAAGAACCAATTGCAGCAGCAGGAAGTGCAGAAGATAATAACAGCATTACGCACATTAATGCTGCAAATGCAATACGAAGTGGACGTAAGTTGCTTAGTTTAAAACGAGTAAAATTCACTGTGTTTCCTCCAATGTTACGGAAGTTTTTTAATTAGGAAAACCAAACTATTGTCGGTTAATTAAAAGTTAGAAACCACGCTGCTATATACATGAAGGGAAAGGATTAAATCAATCAATATAACTTTAACTTTTCCCGAACATTCAAGCTTCTATATTGAGTTATCTATAACTAGCTTTAATTGATTTGAGCTATAACATAACATGCTAGCATGTAGCATTCACATAGACATTCAATAATCCACATTTAATTGTAGCTACGCTGCTTCTACCTCCAACTCGTAAAGTTTATCCTAGAATAATTCGAGTTGTCTTTTGATATAACAAACTCGCTTGGTTTTCAACATTATTATTAACCTTTTTAACTATATCAGACAACTAGTCTGAAGTTAGAAAACGATATTATTATTTATTTACTTTTAGTTACCAAAAAAATCTTTTACAGCATCAATAGTGTTTTCGTCTGCTTTCTCTAAATTATTGCCCATTCCTTCCCAAGGATTGGTTGCAATTAACTGTTGCGAACAATCATTTATAGGGGCAGCAATTGCTGCTTGCACAGAGCCAAACCATACTTCAAACCATACAGCGCTCAGCAGCAGAATACAGGTTAGCACTGATAGATAATAGTGTTTTGCTATATGAAATTTATCTTTTATTCCATAAGATTTCATCACCAGATATCTTTCCCATTATCTCCCTCTTATTCTTGTAATACAAGGAAGTCAATAGTTACATCAATCTTTTGAGCAAATTTTATTATTAATTAATAGTGATAATACCATCCTTGAGATAGTTTTATTTGCAAGTATTTATCATACTTTCGATAGAAGATTTTTTTGATTGCTATTAAATATAAGTCAAATAATAATTTCAATATCTTTTAGCAGTAATTTTAAGTTTTGTTTATTAAAGTAAAGAAAAGTAAAGACAGAAAAGTTTTACAGGATAACTAAATAATCTAGCAATTATATATGAGATTTTGCTTCAATCACTTTCAGAAAGAAAGAGTATAAAAAGTTAGCTACTTCCGCTGTTTAAAAGAAAACCAACTAATAAAAATCAATCCAATTAATCACTAAATAAAAAATTGCAACTATGACAAAAGAATAGAAAACAAGAGTAAGGTGCTGCAAGCAAGTTGACATTTTTATAGTTCAATTGTACTATATGAGTATGAGATACTTGTGTCTGCCACCTAAGTATAGGTATAAAAAGTTTTCATGCTTAACCTGAGTTCGGAATACTTTTTTCGTTAGTAAAGCATTAAGTAGCATTGGGTAATCTGGCTGAAGGGAAAATTAAATTTGCTCTCTTGCTTGCTATTTATAGCAATATTTTTAC
>JBCBHT010000148.1:0-18171 GCA_038525335.1 Cyanobacteria bacterium J06621_15
TGCTGTTGGAGAATTCCGTAATATTTCTCTTGGATAAACAGGATAATCTAGATAATCTCAGAAATAAAATTTTTCTAGAAGTCTTACATTTAATCAAATTAATTTTTTTCACACGGGGAGATATTCTTCCCGTTTTTTATATAGAAACTGATAATGGCTTGAATATTCTCGGAGTTTATATTTAAGATTATGTATCAAATAATTTTTGATTAACAAAACTTAGTATTTCAAATTTGAATTAATGGGTTTGAGGTCTTATATTGTAATAAAAAATTACAATATTTTCGTTAAATGAGAATAGAATCAATAATAATGAGAATAATGTCATTTAATCAACGGAAATACTTTGTTTGAGTGTCGGTATAAAAGCGAAAAGTGCGGTCTTGGGGTCTCCCCAAGTGGAGCAACTTTTCAAGACAAAGTTGTAGAAAAATGAGATTTTTTTTTGATATAATCTGTTGGGACATATATATACTTTTTTGTAAGTTCAGATTCAATTAATTTTATCAGAAAGACAAATTTGAAATTGAACTCTCGTTTATTGCTTTTTTACCTCGCTTTTAATTAATAGCTAACCTTATCCGTGATAATTAATCGGATAAACTGCAAGGATATTTGTACAAGCTATTTGCTACACTCGGATTGTCAAAAAATTTTTCAAACTGATGCAGACGACTTTCGAGCAACCCCGAGGTTCAAAAAGCAATTGGTGGAATAATTTAATTGCTGTAATTGCGGTAATTAATCTTTTATTAGTATTGTTTGATTTTAGCTATATTCCTTTAAGGGATGTTTATTTAAAATATATTCCTGCTATTACTATTTATGATTCGGTTAAAAGTATAGAACCGCATCCAGTTACTCAACGTTATCTAAATACGGTTGATTTATTAGAAACTCATCTTCAGAAAAATCGTTTACAAGCTAATTCAAGCGCTTCGATATTTGCTAGTTTACGACAGCAAAGTATAGATATACTTACAGAAAATCCATTTTTATCTGCGAATAAATTTAGTACATTTGCAACCTTGAACCGACGCATAGAGTATCAAATGGATACTTTATCGGCGAGAAAATCTTTTACTGAATTTTGGAGCCAGGATTATTTTCATCAAGTTGGTATTGAAGAAGCATTATCTTTTTTTGATAGTAAAATTCGTCCGCTTTTAGAAGTTAATTATTATCGCGTTATTGATGAAAACGGTAAATTTATCGATAAATTTTGGTTTATTGATATTGGATTTGTGAGCTTTTTTGTTATTGAGCTTTTAGCTAGAACTTTCTGGGTATCTAGACAGCAGAATAATGTCAGCTGGTGGGACGCTATTTTAAGAAACTGGTACGACGGATTATTTTTATTACCAAAATGGCAATGGTTGCGGGTAGTTCCGGTTGCGGTAAAATTGCACAAATCAAGCTTGGTTAATACGGAGCGGATTTTAGCACAAATTACTCACGAACCTGCTGCTTATTTAGCAAATCGCGCATCAATGTTTTTAATGGTGCGTTTAATCAATCAAACTCAAGAAGCAGTAGAATCAGGAGATGCAGTACGTTCTTTATTTAAACCAAAAGCATACTTAAAAGTTGGTGAAGTTGATAATTTTGATGAGATAACAGACCGTATTTTAAAATTAGTTATTTACAGAGTTTTACCAGAAATTCAGCCAGATGTAGAAGTGTTTTTACAGCACAGTCTCAAAAGTGCTTTGAAGGAATCAGATTTTTATCAAGTATTACAAAATGTACCGGGAATCGAGATGATTCCTACAGAATTGAGCGAACAACTAGCTGACTATATTGCTGAAGCAACTTATGAAATTTTAGCTTCTTCCTATGCCGATACCCAAGGACGTTTGCTATTTGAGAATTTAACCCAGAATTTTCGAGTTGCTTTACGTCAGCAACTTCAAGATGAGAAACTTCAACAAGAATTACAACCGTTGATTTCTGACTTATTAGAAGAGTTAAAGCTCAATTACGTTCAGCGTGCTAAACAAGAAAACCCCGAAGCAACACTTGATGAAGCGATGGAAATTGGTGAACAGTGTTAGCGTAGCGTGTCCTGGAAGGACATACAGTTATCAGTTATCAGTTATCAGGGAATAGGGAACTCCTAACTCCTAACTCCTAACTCCTAACTCTTCTCCTTGTCTCCTTGTCCCCTTGTCGCTACTTACTATTCCCAATTTTCTCTCGAAAATGTGATTTTATTAATTAACTTCTCAGGAAACTCTCATAAAGCTATCAATAGTTTCTCAGATTAGTAGGGCAAATTAAAAACAATTCAACTTTCCGCAAGATAATTTGATTCAAAAGGGGTGTCTGATGTTGCTTTTAAATTCAATACAAAAGTGCTTCTACAATAAGTTCAAGTTAATACTTTTAGAAAATTGGATTCGATAATAGTAAAAGCATTATAAGACAGCAACTACATGACAATTTTTCTAACACTTGCCATTGTTGTCTTGGCATTGATTTTATTTGTTGCTGAATGGGTTCCGTCTGATATAGTTGCAATCATTACTACTCTACTTTTAACAGTTCTAGGTTTAATCACTCCGGAAGAAAGTATTAGTGGTTTTAGTAATTCTGCAACTATTACGGTAATGGCGATGTTTATTCTAAGTGCGGGTATTTCTCGTACTGGAGCCATCCAAATCGTTAGCGAACTCTTACTTAAATGGGGTGGAAAACGCCCTTCTCAGCAAATTTTTACATTAGGGTTTATTGTTGGTCCAACAACAGCATTTATTAATAATACTGCCGTTGTTGCTGTATTTTTACCCATTGTAGAAGAATGGTGTAGAAGACAAAGAATTTCAGTTTCTAAGTTACTAATTCCTCTATCATATGCCGCTATTTTAGGTGGAATGATTACGGTAATCGGTACTTCTACAAATGTTTTAGCAAGCGGTTTATCCGAACAGTTGGGATACGGTACATTTAGCTTATTCCAATTTACTAAATTAGGATTAGTCACGTTTAGCATTGGTTTAATATATTTAGCAGTAGTAGCACCAAAGTTATTACCAAACCGTAAAAAACATACCGATGATATCTTGACTCAAGACTACGGTTTAAAGGATTATATTAGTGAAATACTAATTCCACCCGGTTCTAATTTAGTCGGAAAAACCTTGGATTCTACTGGTCTACAGCATAAATTTGATGTAGATGTATTAGAAATAATTGCTAACGAAACTCGCTTTCATCAACCTTTAGAAGATAAAAAGTTACCTGCTTGTTCGGTACTTTTAGTTAGAAGCAGTCGAGAGGATTTACTCAAAATTAAGGATGAAGAAGGTATTGAAATTCTACCCGAATTCATCCGCAATAAAAAGTCTTTGCAGGCTGAACTGAGTTCTGAAGATGAAGGGATTGCAGAGATTCTTATTCCTTCAAATTCAAATCTTATCGGTTCAACTATCAAAGAAGTACGTTTTCGACAGCGCTATAATGTCACGGTTTTAGCAGTTCATCGGGGACAAGAAGTTACAAGAGAAAGACTCAGCGAAATCCGATTAAGGTTCGGTGATGTCCTCTTATTACAAGGTCCTAAACAAAGTCTTTTAGGTTTGCAAATCAACCGCAACTTATTAGTTCTAACACAGCGAGATTTAGAAACGCTACGACGTGACAAAGCTGCAATAGCGATTGGTATTGGTTTGGGAGTTGTTGTTGTTGCAGGTTTTAACTGGTTACCAATTCTTATCAGTTCTCTGATTGGTGTTGTATTGATGGTTTTAACCGGTTGTCTCAAACCCAGGGAAATATATGATGCTGTACGCTGGGACATTATTTTTCTACTCGCTGGTTTAATCCCTTTGGGTATAGCAATGGATAAGTCTGGTGCTACTCAATGGCTAGCAAACAGCTTGGTGGGAATCGGTGGAAGTCTCTCTGGTTACTGGATACTGACATTTTTCTTTATTCTCACTTCCATATTTACAGAAATGATTTCCAACAATGCAGCAGTAGTTTTAATGTTACCAATCGCAGTTAATGTAGCAGAAAAACTCAACTTTAATCCTCTCGCTTTCATGTTAGCTGTTATCTTTGCAGCATCTAACAGCTTTATGACACCAATTGGTTATCAAACGAACACGATGGTTTATGGAGCAGGAGGTTATAAATTCACTGACTTTATGCGGGTTGGTACACCATTAAATCTGTTAATGACGATAATTGTACCACCATTAATAATTTTGTTCTACGGACTTTAACGATTTTGGATTTTAGATTTTAGATTTTGGATTTTGAATTCTATGAATCGCTCTCCCCCAATCCCCAATCCCCAATCCCCAATTACCCATTACCAATTACCAATCCCCAATTCCCAATTACCCATTACCTATTACCTATTACCAAATTAAAACCATGTCACAAATCAAAACTTTAATTCAACCCCACGGTGGTAAACTCATCAACTGTTACTTGTCCGAGCAAGAACGAAAAGAAACTCTGTTGAGAGCGATTAATCTACCTCGTCTAACTCTGTCTATCCGTAATATTGCTGATTTAGAATGTATTGCTAGTGGTGTTTACAGTCCTCTGAATGGTTTTGTTAACGAGCAAGAATATAACTCTATCGTTAGAGATATGCGTTTACCTAACGGTCTTGCTTGGAGTATTCCGGTTACTTTGCAAATTTCTGAATCTGAAGCGGAACAATATAAGTTAGACTCTGAGATTGCTTTAGCTTATCCTAATGGTGAAATACTTGCTGTAATGACTGTTAATAGCAAGTTTAAACCAGACCAAAATTTTGAAGCTGAGCAGGTTTATCGAACTTCCGAACAAGCTCATCCTGGAGTGAAAGCGATGCTTCAAGAAGGGAATGTTTATCTTGGTGGTCCAATTAAACTTGTCAATTCAGTTCCTTATCAAGATTTTCTCGATTATCGTTTGACTCCTGAAGCTACTAGAGCAGAATTTGCTAAACGTGAATGGAATACGGTTGTTGCGTTTCAAACCAGAAATCCTATCCACCGTGCCCACGAATATATCACCAAAATTGCTTTAGAGCTTGTTGACGGACTTTTCATTAATCCTTTGGTGGGTCAAACAAAGTCAGATGATATTCCTGCCGACGTGCGGATGCGGTGCTATCAAGTACTCATGCAAAAATATTATCCGCAAAATCGCGTATGCTTGGGCGTGTTTCCTGCCGCCATGCGTTACGCCGGACCTCGTGAAGCAATCATGCACGCGATCGCACGCCAGAATTACGGCTGTACACACTTTATAGTCGGACGCGACCATGCGGGAGTTGGCGACTATTACGGCACTTACGACGCGCAATATATCTTTGATGAATTTACAGAAGACGAGTTACAAATTACTCCTTTAAAATTTGAACACGCATTCTATTGTATTCGCAGCCAATCAATGGCTACAGGTAAAACCAGTCCAAGTTCTAAGGAAGAAAGAATACATCTATCTGGTACAAAAGTACGAGCAATGCTCAGAGAAGGTAAAACCCCACCACCAGAGTTTTCACGTCCAGAAGTTGCAGAAATCTTAGCTTCTTCAATGAAATTAGTTACTGCTTAATTTCTAAGTTCGTAGTAAGGATTTCAGTTCTTGAATTAAGGAATAAATTTCTTACTACAAACTTTCCAATAACTTTAATTATTGGATGAAGGAATAAATTCCTGACTACAAAAACCGTACATATTATCACTAAAAAGAGAGGAGAATCATGACACTAGCTGATAATCTTTCCATAGTTGAAAACATCACCGAATTAGAATCCCAGTACTCGCAAAAAAGTCCTCAAGAAGTACTTGCATTTGCTCTCAAACAATTCGATAACATAACAATTTCTTTTAGCGGTGCAGAAGATGTAGTGTTAATAGATATGGCTTCAAAAATCAAGAAAGATATCAAAGTTTTCTCGATTGATACAGGTCGCTTGCATCCCGAAACTTATCAATTCATAGATAGAATTAGAAAACAATATCGAATCAAGATAGACGTAATTTCACCCGAAGCAGCAGAAGTTGAAGCATTAGTAAAAGAAAAAGGACTATTCAGCTTTTATCAAGACGGTCATAAAGAATGCTGTGCTATCCGTAAAGTTAAACCATTACGTCGCAAGTTAAAAACAGTTGAAGCTTGGATTACCGGACAACGAAAAGACCAAAACCCCGCTACCAGAAATAGCGTTCCCGTAATTCAAATTGACACAGCTTTTTCAACAGATGACAACACATTAATTAAATTCAATCCTCTCTCAAATTGGACTTCTGCTCAAGTATGGGAATACATCCGCAAAAACGAAGTTCCCTACAACAAACTGCATTCCCAAGGTTTTATCAGCATCGGTTGCGAACCTTGTACAAGACCCGTATTACCCAACCAGCACGAACGTCTAGGTCGTTGGTGGTGGGAAGAAGCTGCTGACAAAGAATGTGGTTTCCACGAAATCAATTTAACCGAAAATAACGGTTAGTTGGCTTCATAAATTGATTGAGACGTAGCAGTGCTACGTCTCTACACCAGAAATTTATAACCAATTAGAATATCTCAAAATTATGAATATCAAATTAGTTCAAAAAATCAAATCAGACGGTAATTCTTGTAGAAAATCAGCTAGAGTTTTAAACGAACTTCAAGAATTAAATTTACTAGACAAAATCGATGAAATTATCGCAGCAGATGAGCGTCAATCTAATAGTGAAGGATTTGATTTAGCAAAAAAATATGATGTGCCTTCTGCACCTTTTTTTATTGTTGAAAATGAAGGTAAAACTAAAATTTATACTGCTTACTATCGCTTCATGAAAGATATTTTCAACGTTGTAGTTTCTGAATCAGATGAGATTTCGGAAATTATGGCTCAAAATCCCGAACTAGATTACATCTAATATCTCTTTCACCCCTCTCCTTAACAAGCAGAGGAAAGGGGGTGAGGTTTTTATTGAAGTTTTTCTTCTACAAATTCGCTTCACTGTATTGAAACTGTTAATCTTCATTAATTGGATTTATAAAAATGGAAAGCCCACCTCAAAAGCTTAGACCAGAAATCGCAAAATATTTACCATTTAACGCAATCATTCCAGGATTATTATTGGCTGTTGGAGTTGCGATTTTAGCAGAGTATCTCAAAAAAATTCCTTCACTTTCACTTTTTAGTTCGCTAATTATCGCCATAATTTTAGGAATAGTCCTCAAGAATACAGTTGGAGTTTCTCAAATCTTTAAACCAGGAATTACCTTTTCCTTAAAGCGGATTCTTCGACTATCTATTATTCTCTTAGGATTGCGATTAAGTCTACCTCAAATACTAGCAGTTGGTCCGGCTGGGTTAGCAATTGTATTTGTAACTTTGGTCAGTACATTTATTTTTACTTGTTGGTTTGGTAAACGAATTGGAATTAATCCAAAGCTGACCAAATTGATTGCTGCTGGTACTTCTATTTGTGGGGCTTCTGCTATAGTTGCTACTAATGGAGTTGTCGAAAGCAAAGACGAGGATGTTGCTTATGCTGTGGCAATAGTAACAATTTTTGGAACGCTCTCCATGCTGATTTATCCTGCATTATTTAGTTTATTACAGGTAACATCTCAAGAATTTGGTATTTGGTGCGGTGTTTCTATTCACGAAACAGCCCAAGTAATAGCAGCAGCATTTCAAGGTGGAGAAGTTAGTGGTGAATTTGGTACGATTGCCAAATTATCGAGAGTTATATTTTTGGCTCCTGTTGTATTAACTTTAGGATTTGTATCACCATCTTCAAGCAGTTCATCAACAGGAACTAAGCCAAAAAAATTACCAATCCCTTGGTTTGTTTTAGGATTTATTGCTCTAATGTTACTGAATAGTGGTAATGTTTTTCCTGAAGGCTTAAAAAAATCTGTTGCAGAAATTAATCATTTTCTATTAACCATTTCAATGGCTGGAATGGGTTTAAAAACCAGTATCCGAGACATCAAACAAAGTGGCATAAAACCTCTTTATTTAGGTGCCGTTGCATGGATATTTATTTCCGTACTTAGTTTAAGTCTTATCAAGGCTTTTTATTAATTGAAAATAGGGCATTGGGCATTGGGGATTGGTCATTAATAATTGATAATTGATAATTGGTAATTCATAACTGTTCCCTGTTCCCTGTTCCCTGTTCCCTCAATTTAAATTTTGTAATTTTTGGAGAATAAAAATGAAGAAATTATTAGTAACAGTTGCTGCATTAGGTTTGTTGGTTTTCCCAGCTTATGCAACTCAAGGAATTAGAGAAAGTTCTCAACAAGAGATAGCTAGAGGTAGAAAAAATGGAATTAATCGGGTTAGAAGAGATGGTATTGTTAGAGTAAAGAGTAATTACAGCGTAGAAGAAACAGTTAAACGCTTTGAATCTATTGCTAAAGAACAAGGATTAAATATTTTTGGTACCGTTAATCACCAAGCTGGAGCGGAATCTGCTGGTTTAGAATTACGTCCTACACAGGTAATTATATTTGGTAATCCCAGAGCAGGTACTCCATTAATGCAGTGCAATCAAACGACCGGAATTGACTTACCTCAAAAAGCACTGATTTGGGAAGACGAAAACGGACAAGTTTGGCTCGGTTACAACAGTCCAAATTATTTATCTCGTCGTCATAAATTACGTGGTTGTGCTGACAAACCATTAGAAAATATTGGCAATGCTTTGAAAATGTTAGCTGAAAAAGCTACTCAGTAATCAATTATCAATTATCAATTATCAGTGAACAGTGAATAGTTATCAGTGAATAGTAATTAAAATTCCTAACTCCTTACTCTTCACTCTTCACTCCTAACTCTCAATCCAAAATCCGTCTTGAAAAGTTTAATGGGACGGAAACCGACCCCATTAACTTTCCGCAAAATCTAGAATCCAAAATCCAAAAGGTGTAATTATGCAGTTATCAAAACAAGATTTACAAGCAAGTACTGATAAAATTTACGATACGATTGTTATCGGTGGTGGTGTTGGTGGTTTGTCTGCTGGAATCTATTTACAAAGATATCTTTTGGATACTTTAATTATAGATAAAGGTAAAGCTCGCTCTTTCTGGATGCAGGAACTTCATAATTATCTTGGTTTACCACCAGATACTCAAGGTCGGACTCTTTTGAAACATGGTAAAGACCATTATTTATCTTTGGGTGGAGATTCTCTCAATGGTTATGTGGAGGAAATCACTGATAAGGAAGATTTCTTTGAAGTCAAAGTTAAAATAGGTCGTCAAAACAGTACTTACCAAGTATTTAGAGCAAAATATTTGATTGCTGCTAGCGGTATCATCGATAATTTACCTTTCCTCGATGATATGCAGAATGTCTACGAATATGCAGGATATAATCTGCATGTTTGCTTGATATGCGATGGTTATGAAATGAAAGATAAAAGAATTGGTGTATTCGGCAAAAATCAGCGTAGCTTAGAAGTAGCTTTTAGTTTGGGTTGGTTTACACCGTATATTACTCTTTTTACTCAAGATATGTTTGAAGTCAGTTCCCAATTCCGCGATAGATTGTGGGAACACGAATATAAACTGGTGGAAAAACCAATTAAGCAGTTTATTGGTGAAAACCATCAAATGACTGGGGTACAAATGACAGATGGTTCTATTATCGAATTGGATGCTGGATTAATTTCGATGGGTTCGCAATTTCATTCTGGGTATCTTTCAGGATTAAACCTGAAAACTCAAGGTGAAAGTCTGGTCACAGATAAAATGTGTCGTACATCCCATCCCAGAATATTTGCGATTGGAGATTTAAAACTAGGACTTAATCAAGTTGTAGTTGCTGCTTCCGATGGTGCTATTGCTGCTACGGGAATTTGGGGTGATATTCGTCGTCAAAGAGGGGTCAAACGTCCTTCGGATGTTGAGTCTGCTGTTTTAGTTTGATGATTGGTTTAATTATTAGACAAAAAGTAGACTGAGTTGTTTACCTATTGGCTCGGAGAGTAGCGCAACTACGAACCATCCATAAAAGCCATTAAAGTTTCACGAGCATATTCAACACCCATAGTATTACCTTCAATGCTAGCCATCAAAATTGAACCACCCATCAAAAGTAGGTATTGGTGAGAAAAGATTTCTGGTTGAGGAATATTAGCTTCAAGAGCAAGTTTAAAAATATAAGTCCTGACTGACTGTCTAGCGGTTACAACAATTTGATTCACCGGATGAGAAATATCTGCAACTTCTAAAGCAGCTTTAATAAAAGGACATCCATGAAATTGAGGACTTTCATACCATTCTCGTAACACGTCCAGGCTTGATAATATCATCTCTCTAGGACTGCTTGCTCTTTTGCTAACTTCTTCTTCAAAGTATTTAAGCCATCGCTTTGCTTGAAAACGCATGACTTCTAGAATTAACTCATTCTTTGATGGAAAATATCTATAAAACGTGCGTCTGGAAACCTTTGATTTTGCAATCACCTCGTTGATAGTAACTTGACTAAAACCCTTAAAGTAAAACAATTCTGCTGCTGCAATTAAAATTTTTTCGTAAAATTGCGAACTATTCCGTTGGGACTGTTGATTAGTTTCACCGCTCATAGATTGATAATATTATTTATAATCCGGTAGACTAACAAGTCTACTTAGTAGTATGTTAAAGTGCAGGCTTGTATATTTTGCAAGTTAAGGCTTGCGTAATCAAGCCATACAAAGCTTTTAATAGCAGCTTACATTTGACAACATCCTACAGTATTAGAAATCGGGGAGTTTAGCGATGACAAACGAAAAACGGCTCGAAATCGGATTATTTGTCATGCGTTTGAGTCTTGGAATATTTTTTCTCGCTTTGATAATCCAAAAATTTCTAGCATATCGACCAACAACAGCGGATTTTGCACGATTTTACTCAATTGAAACATCAATCTTTTTTTATCCAGTGTTGTTTACTGCTACAGCTTTAATCATAGTATTTATGAGCGGTTTATGTAAAACATTTTCTTACGGTGTTTTTTTGGGATTACAGTTCGTTTTTGTAGGTTCCATCTACAATGAAATGTTTCAACCTCAGCAGTCTAATTATGTTTTATTTTGGGCAAGTATTCCAGTTACAGGAGCCTTAATGGCTTTGTTTTTATTGCGAAATAAGGATATTTTTTTGAGTTTTAGTAACAGGAGTAATCCCGATTCAAATTATCAAAATTATTATTGGCAGCATAAACAAAGGACTTTAGAAATTTTATCTCATCTTAGTCATCGTACTGGTGAATTTAGGGTGTATTTACAACAAATAGCTAATGGTGTTAGCGAACTAATTGAGATTGATTCTTCTGTTATCACTATTTGTCAAGATGATTTTGCTCAAATATTAGCCAGTAATATCCCACTAGGAGAAGAAAATAATCATGTTTCATTACACGGTCAACTAACTGGTACCGTATTTAATTCCGGTCAATGTCTTGTTGTTGAAGATACAAAAACTTGCACGGAATATGGTCAAGCACCGGAAGGGTGTCGTGCTTATTTAGGAATACCTTTACGCACTTCCCAAGGGAAAGTGATAGGTACAATTTGTTGTTTTCATGGTAAACCCCGCAAATTTTCCACTCAAGAAATAGAAATTATTGAATTATTTGCAGAAAGAGCCGCAACAGCTATTGATAATCACCACCTTTATCAACAGCAGAAAGAGTTTAATCAAATATTAGAAGCAGAAGTAACTAAAAAAACCCAGGAATTAAAAACAGCACAAAATAAGCTTGTCGAACAAGAACGCTTGGCAGCAATTGGTGAATTTGCAGCTTCTATTGTTCATGAAATTCGTAATCCTTTTTGTACAATCAAACTGGTTCTAGAATATTTTAATAAAATTGATTTATCAGATAAGATAAAAAAACGTTTATGCTTAGCAGTTGATGAAGCAAAACGTTTAGAAAAATTATTAGAAGAAATCTTGCTTTATGCAAAACCTCATATTTTAGACATTTCACTAATTGATATTAATCAGTGTATTGAACAACTATTAAACATACAGCTTGATTTACCACAATTTATTAATAAACATATTGAATTTAGCCCCGCAGTTATTAAACCAACAATACAAGGAGACGAAGATAAAATTAAACAGGTATTTATCAATATTTTTCAGAATGCTTGTGAAGCAATCCCACCTGGAGAAGAGGTTAAATTAGAAGTAGATAGTAACCTTGAAAAAGAAGAAGTTTCTATTCAAGTTAGTAATGGTGGTGAACCAATACCACCCGATATTTTACCATTATTAACTCAGCCTTTTTTTTCAACTAAATCTTCTGGAACAGGTTTAGGACTAGCAATTACTAAGCGAATTGTGGAAGCACACAATGGAAAATTTATGATTGAATCAAATACTGAACAAGGAACTTCAGTCACAGTAAAACTACCGTTGGCAATTGGGTAATGGGTAGTGGTTAATAGGTAATGAGTAATGAGTAATGAGTAATTGGTAATCTTAATCTAAAATCTAAAATCTAAAATTAAAATGAGTGAAAATATAATTCTAGTTGAAGATGAAATTAAATTAGCTCAATTTTTAGAAATGGAGTTGAGCAGTGAAGGCTATAAAGTTAGTGTTGCTAATGACGGAATGTCAGGATTAATATTAGCGCGAGAATCAACCCCAGATTTAGCAATTTTAGATTGGATGCTTCCCGGTCTAAGTGGAATCGAATTGTGTCGTCGTTTACGAGCAACTGGAAGTAAAGTTCCAATAATTTTATTAACAGCTAAAGATGAAGTTAGTTCCCGAGTTGAAGGTTTAGATGCTGGAGCTGATGATTATGTTATTAAACCTTTTAGTATTGAAGAACTTTTAGCAAGAATTCGCGCTCATCTACGTCGTCGTACCGAAGAAGATAACCGTCATATTTTGAAATTTGAAGACTTAAGTTTAAACCGTCAAACTCGTCAAGTTTTTCGGAGTAATAGAGCAATAGAATTAACCGTAAAAGAATTTGATTTACTCGAATATTTGATGAGCAATCCTCGTCAAGTTTTTACAAGAGACCAAATATTAGAAAAAGTTTGGGGTTACGATTTTGTTGGTGATTCTAATGTAATTGAAGTTTATGTACGATATGTACGGATTAAGCTTGAAGAAAACAATGAGAAACGTTTAATTCATACGGTACGAGGTGTAGGTTATGTATTGCGTGATGAATGAAATGGGTAATAGGTAATAGGTAATTGGTAATTTGTGACAAATAGTAGCAAATGAAATATTGTTTTAAAGTAGCAAATGAAATATTGTTTTAAAAATATTTGCATCTATCTTTGGTTGAATTATAAATATTTAAATTAAATCTATTGGAGGAAGTGTTTTTATCAGTAACTACTTAAAATTAATTTTGATAGATTATTTCAATATTTAATACTTAATTATTTAATAAGCGATTACCAATTACCAACTACCAATTACCAATCACCAATTATTATGGGTTATCAACCAATCGAAGACTACGGAATTATCGGCAATATGCATACCACCGCTTTGGTGGGGAAGAATGGCTCAATCGATTGGTTCTGTTACCCCAGACATGATTCACCAAGCGTTTTTGCCGGTATTATTGATGAAAATAAAGGTGGATATTTCCGCATTGTACCTACAGTTTGTGATGATAATCATCAACAATTTTACTGGCCTGAAACTAATGTTTTAGTAACTCGCTTTCTAGCAGAATGCGGTGTTGGTGAAGTTATTGATTTTATGCCTGTAGGATTATCACCTGAAGAAAAAGGTTATCATTGGTTGGTAAGAAAAGTAAGCTGTATTCGTAATAGCATGACTTTTCGTATGGAATGTCAGCCTGCTTTTAATTACGCTCGCGATAAACATGAAACCCAGTTTACTGAGGGTGGAGTTATTTTTAAATCTACCAGTAAATCCGAGGGCTTGAATTTAGGATTAGTTACAGATATACCTCTTAAGCAAGATGACAACAAGGTATTTGCTGAATTCAGTTTAAATGAAGGAGAATCAGCAGTATTTATATTACGTGAAGTTGAATGCGAGCAAGGTTGCGGTTTACCTTTGAATCCAGAAGAAACTACGCAGATATTTGAACATACTATAGAATATTGGCGACGGTGGATTTCTAAATGTACTTATAAAGGAAGATGGCGAGAAATGGTTGAGCGTTCGGCTTTAATGCTGAAACTGCTTACCTACGAGCCTACTGGAGCAATTGTAGCAGCACCAACCTGCGGTTTACCTGAAGGAATAGGTGGTGAGCGTAATTGGGATTATCGCTACAGCTGGATTCGCGATTCTGCTTTTACCCTTTATGGTTTGATGCGAATTGGTTTTACGGAAGAAGCAGGTAACTTTATTGATTGGATTATAGACCTTTGTCCGTCACATTTAGAAAATGATTCGCAGTTGCAGATAGTGTACGGTATTGATGGTAGAAAAAATCTTAAAGAAGAAATTTTAGAGCATTTAGAAGGATACAAGGGTTCTTCACCAGTTCGCATCGGTAATGGTGCTTACGACCAAACCCAACTTGATATCTATGGGGAATTGATGGATGCAGTGTATCTTTTTAACAAATATGGAACCCCAATATCCTACGATACTTGGGTGAATTTACATAAATATGTCGAATGGGTTTGCGATAACTGGCATTTACAAGACCACGGTATTTGGGAAACTAGAGACGGAAAACAAGATTTTGTTTATTCCAAATTAATGTGTTGGGTCGCTATCGATAGAGGTCTGCGTTTAGCGGAAAAACGTTCCTTCCCCGCAAATCGCGAAAAATGGCTGAAGGTTCGCGATGATATATACCTCGATATCATGAAAAACGGCTGGAGTGAAGACCAGCAAACATTCGTCCAGTACTACGGTAGCACCACTTTAGATGCCAGTAATCTCATCATGCCTCTGGTATTCTTTATGTCACCCAACGACCCCAGAATGCTCAAAACACTCGATGCAATCATGAAGTCACCCCAGGAAGGAGGACTTTTATCCAACAGTTTGGTATTTCGTTACAACACCCAAGACTACAGCGACGGATTAGAAGGAGAAGAAGGAAGCTTTAACATGTGTACGTTTTGGCTAGTAGAAGCTTTAACTCGTGCTGGAAGAGGAAGAGATTCAAAAAAAATAGACAAAGCAAGATTGATTTTTGAAGAAATGTTAAGCTATGCCAATCACTTAGGATTATATGCAGAAGAAACAGGTAACAGCGGTCAAGCATTAGGAAACTTTCCTCAAGCATTTACCCATTTAGCATTAATTAGCGCTGCTTATAACTTAGACCGTTCGATTTAATAGGTAATTGGTAATGGGTAATTGGTAATTGATAATTGGTAATTGATAATTGATAATTGATAATTGATAATTGATAATTGATAATTGATTACTCCCCAATTTTAAAAAATCGCGGCAAGATATAAATAGAGTTTATTTTAATCGTAGTTAATTTAGGTGATAATTATGTTTCCTTTCTGGATGAATTCTTGCTGTGGTACCGATAGCTTTTCTACTACAAGACATCAAGAGAACAAATTAAAGTTTCTCAAATTTATGAGAGATAACGTAGAAGCTAGATTAGCTGCGCTAAATGCAGCTATTGAAACTATTGAAAATCAATTAAGCAGAAATAGCGATACTGTTTAATGGTGGTTAGTTGTTAGTTGTTAGTGGTTAGGAGTGGGGAGTGAGGAGTTAAGAGTTAGGAGTTAAGAATTGAAAATTTCTACCCCCTCTTCCCCTCTTCCCCCTCTTCCCCCTCTAATCTAAAAGTGGTAAATCCATAATTTGCTTAACGTCGCTGACAATAATCTGGGGTTTATCTCGATAAATACTCAAATTCCCTTTTACATATGCATAGCTTCTGCGTGGATGCTCATCATCTGTAGAAATATAGCGGTTTTTAATTAAACTCATTATCTTTAGCCCAGCGGTTTCATCGACTTTGGGAATAAAAATTGCAAAAGGTTTTTCGACAGAACCAATACCGATAAACATATTATTGACAGCAACACGTTTGGGATTGCGTAGCTCGGTAAAAATGGTTGCTTTTTCTTCTTTCTTAGCTAATTCTACTAATTTCTCATAATCAAGACGGGTATTAAATACAGTCGCATCTGGATTTTGTTGCTTAAACCGTCGATAATTTTGAATTATTTCAGCCCTTAAATACCACCAAATCCCCAATTGAGCGTAATTTCGCACCTCCGAACCATTCACCTCGATTTGGTTCCAAATCCCGCGATTAGCTATTTGTGCTTCCTTTTCGGCTTGCATGTATCGTTCGTGATTATCAGGAAGTGCTGCATAACCGTACTTCATAAAATAGGGGCTAAAACCCTTTTTAATCATGTGTTCTTGGAAATCGGTACCGTCGTCAAGATAAACAAATACCAACAAACGACCGTAATTTCCTCGATACTTTTGCAAACATTCCTTCACAGATTCGTCACCGGGAAATTCTAACTTAACTTTATCCCCAGCTTTAAATAACTTTTCAGCTTCTTTTTTTGCTTCCTTACCCCAAGGTGAAACTGGTTTCGGACTACCTGCATTGGATTCTTCGGTATCGAGCGATAAAATCCGCAGACTTTCTTCCTCACCCTTCACTTTTACGCGGATAGTATCGCCATCCACAACCCTTACCACAGTAGCATCAACCTTAGTACCCTTGATAGACTTTGCTTTTTCCTTTGTTGCTGGCATAATCTAAATTTCCACTCTTTTACATATTGGTGTAGCAGAAAACATAGGTTAAGGGTAGCAATTTGGATTGAAACTAATGATAAGAACTGTTGCGGGATATTGGATGATGTTTTCACATTGCTGGAGACGTAGTACTGCTACGTCTCTACAACAGTTTTTCGATTTTAGCAAAGAATTTTCTATATTTTTTCATTTCTAAAATAATCGTACTATCAAGATTCCTTACTATCAGCTTGACTATCACCTACAAATACTCGAAATAAATTAATAACAACGTTATAAGTTGCAGCAATAAATAATACCAACATTAAAGCTGCAAGAGCGCTAAAAGGAGATAGAAGCAGCAATAATAATAATCCGAATACTATTACGGAAATCAGTTGTTTATTCATATTTATTTTTTCTAATCACATTCAATACCTGTATTTAACAATTTAACAACCTGACACATCAAATTTCTTGCATCTAAAGGAAGAATAATTCTATTTCATAAGTGACAAATATATTAGTTTTTAGTTGAAAAAATACACCCCTCTCTTTGTTAAGGAGAGGGGAAGGGGGTGAGGTTTATCGAAGTGTGTTACACCCACTAAAATGAATCCATAAAAATAGGTTCGTAGTAAGCATTTAATATGCTTTGATAAGGGATAAATTCCTTACTACGAACCTTAAAAATTTATGTTTATAGCTTACGCTGATGATATTTACAGATTAGAATTAACCAGCATCTCCTAAGCTAACTTTAACCACTTTGTGCTTTTCCGCTTCAGTCTTTGGTAAGGTCAAATTCAAGATACCATCTTTATAATCAGCGCTAACATTAGTATTTTGAACTCTTGCTGGTAAAGGAATTACACGATGGAATTTACCGTAGTGGAATTCACTTTTAAAAGTACCGTTTCCTTCATTTTTGTGTTCGGTTTTTCTTTCTGCACTAACGGAAACAGCTTTTTCAGTAACTTCGATATCTAAGTCTTTTGCTTCTATCCCAGGAATTTCTAATCTTAGATAAACAGTTTCATCATCTAATCGTAATTCTGCTGCTGGTACTTTCACAAAATCTCTATCTAACTGAGTTTGTAAAGCGTTCAATTCTTGCCAGGGATTCCAGGTTAATAATGTTGACATGGTGAGGTTCTACCTTTATTTGGGAATTAATAATTGCCTTGTTGTTTCTTATAGTAATCAAATTCTAATGTTGGGTAAATTCGGTTTTTATGAATGTTTTCAGGATGAATACCGAACAGTGAACAGTTAACAGTTATCAGTGAGCAGTTAACAATTCTATTGATTATTATAATTTCAAAAAAGGTTCGGTTTATTGGATAAATTTATTTCGGTTAACCGAATTATTCATAATTAATAATAAATAACTTTTCCCTCTCCAAAACATCGGCTACCGTGTACACACAAGTACTATCTATCTAAGTTTGGGTGTACCTAGCCCCCTAAATCCCCCAATTATGGGGGACTTTGAAAACTCTTGTTCCCCCATAATTGGGGGTTAGGGGG
>JBCBHT010000149.1:0-18141 GCA_038525335.1 Cyanobacteria bacterium J06621_15
AGTGACAATTAGTGATAATTAGTGATAATTGTTGTGCTATTGGCATCTCTATCCACTCAACTACAAATACTCCGAGTTCGTTAACTCCATCTGAGTTTACACCGTCAAGAGTTAGCTGTATTTTCTGTTGAGTAGTTCCTCCGATATTAAAAATATTGATTTCGGAGTTGGTTTGAGTAAGTGGTTTGGTGTCGTTATCTATAATGTTGGTATTAATCGAATTGATTATAACACCGTCGTAATTGGAACCAGTATTACTTACTGTATGAGTAATAGTTTGAGTCTGATTTCCTTCTACTATCCCATCATCAACTGCACTTACGGTTACTGTTTGAGGTATATCCCAATTTCCATTGGTAAAGGTAAGAGTAGTGGTATCGGTTTTAAGTTGATTACCAGCATCGATGTTGATAATTACATCTGATGTTGGTTTGCTGTTTAATACAACTGTGTAAGTATCAGTTGCACCATCTTCGCTGACATTGGTGCTGCTGTCAGATTCAGTGATAGTAATACTTTCGTCAGCATCATTAACATTAACAGTAAAGCTTTTGATAAAACTTTGATTAGGATTTCCATCGTCAGTAGCAGTGATTTCCAAAGTGATGGAAGTTTCGGTTTCAAAATTTAAGCTTTGACCGTCTCTTAATTTGAGTTGAGAATTTGCAACTTCAAAACGGTCGTCACTAACGCTAAAAGTAAAATTACTACTGTCTACATCGGTGATTCTCAAATCACCAATTACAGCAGCAGTATCATTCTCGTTGACTGAAGAATTTGATAATGTGATATCCGTCGGTTTGTCATTGACATTGGTAAAATTAACTTTTGCGCTACCAGTATCAGTTAAAATACCGTCGCTAACCGTGATATCGTAGCTGGGAGCTTTTTCGTTACCGTCGTGAATAAATTTGACCTTACCATCAGTTATTTGCTGTTGAGTAAAGCTATTATTTATAACTCCATCAATTTCAAAGCTTCCACCAGTAATATTACTAGCTGTAAACGTTAGGTTTACATCATCATCATTAGCATCAGTCGCGCTTAAATTACTGCTAGTGAAAGTAACTGTAGCACCTTCTGAAATCGTCAGAGTATTTGTATTTAGCTGAGGTGGATTGTTGACATCACCAACACTTATGGTAAAACTATCAGAAACAGATTCATTGCCACTGTCAGTTGCTGTTACCTTAATTTCAATTAGACCAGAATCGCTGCTTTGGGGAGTACCGCTAAATTTACCTGTTGTAGGGTCAAAGCTTAACCAACTTGGTAATGCTAAACCATCTGTTTTGGTTGCACTATAGGTGAGATTATCTCCTGTATCAATATCAGAAAATGTATTTGCTGGAATAGTGAAGCTGAATGCGACATTTTCTGTAGCTCTTTGATTGAAAATTAAATTATCAACTACAGGTACATCATTAACACCATTTATGGTAATTGTTGCTGTTGCGGTATCGGTACTACCTTCATTGTCACTGACTTTGTAAGTAAAACTCTCTGTTGCTGTTGCTCCTGCTGAGAGTGACTCAAATCGACCGTTAGGGTTATAGGTGAATGTACCATCACTTTTAAGAGTCAACAGCCCACCCAAAGTAAGAGTTATCTGACTACCTACATTTGCAGTATTACCGTTAACTTCGATTACACTCAAAGTGTTATTCTCAGCATCAGTATCGTTAGTTAAAACATTACCGCTTGTGCTGCTGTTTTCATCTGTGTTTACAGTATCATCATTACCAACAGGTGTAGTATTTTGGATGTAACTACCAAAATTGATACCAGTGACAGCTTCGCCAGCATTAACAGTTACTTCTTGAGGAATTGCACCAGAATGAGCGCGTAAGAAGAAATTGCGATTTCCTCCATTGCTCAGAAAAACATTATTTGAGTCAAACTCTCCAGAGTTTGTAATCGAGAGAAAAGATTTACCTGCTGGGCTGGTATTATCGTAGCGAATTGTTGTTTGGTTAACACCATCTCCCTCGTATAAAGCACCAACAAAGAATGTACCACTAACAGTTGTTGCCTCAATGGGAATGGTAGCAAAACCACTTGTACCAGTTATGTTGGGTGTAACCTCAATTAGTTTTTCACTTCCCTGTAGCCGTTTATCGTTATTAGTGTCTTGATAAATGTAAACAGCTTTAGGGTTACCATATTGCGACCGGAGTATAGATATAAAATTAATAGTTTCTAAGCCATTTTGTGCTTCAAAACTATTAAATACTGCATAATCAGCACCACTAGAAGAAAAAGTATTAGAATCAGCACTTCCATCATCTAGCTGATAAGTTTCTTCTCCCTGTAATTCTGAAGGAAAAGTGGGTTTCCATGAAGTTTGGACTACTTCCGAAACAGAATAAGTACCAGGAGTTAAACCACTCAGAGTATAACTACCGTCTGTTGTAGTGCTGGTACTAATTTCACCGTTATCAAGCAAACCGTTTTGATTTTGGTCAACAAAAATAGTCCAACCAGCTAAACCTGATTCATTAGTATCTTTGACACCATTTTGGTTCGTATCAGACCACTTTATACCTTGAATCTGAGCATCATCGCTTTTGATAGTACCAATTGCAGCATCTGGTGCTAAAGTTCCTCTAGAAAGATTGGAAAGCTTAACGACAAAATTCTCGTCTAATTCAACATCTATATCACCGCTAATCGGAACTGTAATTTGACGAGAAGTTTCACCAGCAGCAAAGGTAATTGTCCCACTGGGAAAAACACTCCCAACAAAATCATTCACATCAGCAGAATTATTCGTTGCTGCTGTAACTTCCCAATCAACGGTTGTTCCTGCACTAGTATCTCCACTCCGGGTAACGGTAAAGGTGAAGTTAGTAGTACCGCTATTTGCTTCATTCTTACTAGCATCAGTTACATCAATACTTACTATGTCATTGGGAGGTGCGATAATCGTACCGTTAATTTCATACTGTCCCAAGCTACCGTAATCTGTATAACCAGTAGGATTAGCTGAATTAGGAGTACCTGTCCCAACACCATCTAGATGAATATAATACTCACCAGCATCCAAAGATAAATTCTGGAAAGATGCAATCAGAGAATCGGCAGGATTATTCTGTGCAACTAAGGTACCATCAGCTTTGTAGAGTTCTGCCGAAATATCTAAATTGGGTTTAAACGAGTCTAAATTCTCTGAAGTAAAACCACCATTACCATCAGAAATATAAACTCTAGAACTGGGGGAAATCGTCAGAGAAATATCACCTGCACCAGTCACAAAAGAAAAAACATCTACATCAGTGTTGCGTTCGATGATACCAAAAGCACTTAGAGTGTTGTTGGTAGATGTCAGTTCAGAGGCTGTAGCGTTAGTATTTCCATGGTCATCATCGCGATAGCCAAAGCCATTTTGGGTAGTGATAATTTCTAGGTCGTCTTCTCCACTACCAAAATTAGCATTGGAACCAGTATTGTTAGCAAGGTAATATTCACCCTTACTCCATTGAGTCACATTTTCATTAAAAGGTGAACCCATAATTGAACCCCAACTGGTATCACCAGTACCATGTCCGGGGTAATACTCTATACTTTCAGCACCATCATGACTCAGCCCTAAAGCGTGTCCAACTTCATGACTAACGGTAATTCCGGCGCTACCCTCAGTTTTGTTAAAAGAAAATGCAGGTGTATCAATTGGGTCATTAAAGCTATAACCGAAAGCAACACCACCAGAGCCATTAGTAATTTTAGTTACATTATCCTGAGTTAAAACTACTCTAATACCCCATTTTTGGTCGCTGTTATCCGTTTTGCGTAAATCCTCGATATTTGGTTTTTCAGTAGTGACATTGATATCAAAAGGAGCAAAATCTTCGGCTACCTCTTGCCAAATTTTTTGAATTTGCTGTTTTTCTGTATCGCTAAAAGAGTCAACATTGCCATCGGTATCATAAGCCGGTGATTCAATTCTTGCACCATCTTTCCATCTCGTATTTTCTGTTACATGACCATCAAAATCTAAGTAGATAGTAAAATTAGAATCTGGTTTGCTGTGGAGGTTAAAAGTGTTGACATAATCAACAGATGGAATTTCTGCAAGTTGTTGTAGTGCATAATTATTTTGTGGTGGTTCTACATAAGACATTCCACCATCGGAATGATTATGATTGTGATTGGATAAATCTTCCCCAAATGGTAATCCATAGGTCGGATATGTTTGAGTTGATGAATCATTTACGGTATATAATTCAAGGTCAACTGAAACATTATTTTGAGTTGATGAATTATCTACAAATTGTAATTCGCGATTGTATTTTTTTTGATAATAAATATTAGTATCTGCTGTAACCTGGCAAGGTAAAAGGTCACATTGAAAGATTTTTATTTCTTTATCTAAACAATTATCTTTTTGACTCAATAAGTCTGAATCACTATTGGAATTTCCATTATTACTTTCAGCTTTCATTTATTCGACTCCAGAGAAAAATTTTTAAACAAGCAGTTAATCTGTTGCTAGCTAATAGTGACGAGAAATTAGGAGGATAAAATTTGAAGATTTATTCTATCTGACTTAAAGCTGAATACTGCGATAATTTTCCAGGCGCGTGAAGATGACCCTACAGCTATTTCAGTAAAGTTAAGTATATTTATTCGCTTACATAGTTAAAGAAAAGAATAAGTATCTGTAACAAATTCATGGCAATAACATTTTTATTTGCAACTTACCAGTAGATTTTCAACGCTTTCTACGGAATGTTACCCTGAATAAATCAGCACAATTATTAAATTCAATTACCCTGATTTGTTTGTACGAATACTGTTTATAAGAATAAGGCTTACTGAGTTTTTTTTCAGTGTTAACCCTTACTATTAAGAAAATATTTTATACTCTCTATTGTTTAGATATAGTTTTAAAAAATTGAATATTATCTTGCTTGTAAATTTATTAATAATAGGGAAAGAGTCATAAATTAAGTATTAAATCTTAGGTATGACAACAATGAATAGCCAATTATGTAAGCAATATTTATTGTGAATAATGTTTAAAACCCAAATTTATAAAATTATGTTGTTAGCTTCATATATACAGTTTATTAGTTGTTTAATAAAGATAAATAGCCGTAGCAATGCTATATTTTAAATATGTCCAAATTAAGTTTTGCACTGCTATATCATTCACATGGTATTAGGTGCAAATCCGTAAAATTTTCCATAAATGTCAATTTTATAGAAGTAGACTTCGTTATTAAATGTAGTTTCTCTAAATAGATAGAAATCAGTGCTAACTGTAGATTGAGTAAAACCGGTCAAATCACAAAATTGAGCTTGAGATGAGTTTTGTTAATTTGTACCCAGAGGTAATTAATTATTTATAGGGTGCGTTACGACGCTAGTCTAACGCACCAAAATCTTGTATAATGAAGCTTTGCGCGCAGCAAGCAACACACCATACATATATTATGCTCTCTGGGCACGCTTAGTCTGAAGATTCACTGCGTGTATCGCTCTCCGAGCGACGCAAGCTTTACTCCCGACACGACTCGTTAGAGTAACGTTAATAAAATCAATTAGGATTCCTATAGCTACCGTTAATCTCAGAAAGATGCACTTCGCTGCAAGTTTAAACGCAATAGCGTTAGTATCACCGCGATATTTGACCAAGTATTTTTTTGATTCAATAAGTCCAAATCAATATTGGAATTTGATATACTAGCTGCATACTTTTCAAGAGTAATTAATATCTACTACAAAAAAATAGTGGTTTTCATCGTAGAGGAACCTAGAATTGCTTAAATTTAAGGGAATAACAGCTACACCGCTTTTTGCCTCCTTTACGAGTAAAATATGCTAGTTGGAGTCACTTCTATTTATATTAACTATTGACTATAAATAGTTAACAAAAAATTACGGATTAGTTTACTTTTTGTTTTTTGGTAAACATACTTATTTGATTTGTTCAGCTAAAATCCTGATAGATTAATTGCAGACTGTGAGAGACTTTTACAGTGTAGTGGTAATTTTTCTGAGGGCTTTTTATTTGTAGGATAGGTTTTACTTGTCCTACAATTATTTTGGCAAATAAATTATATTTATTACTTTTTGTTCATTATCTTACTATAGAAATTCTAATTTAATCTTGCTAGATATACTGATAATTAAACCTTTGTAGAGCAAGCTTTGAAGTAAATTATTTTTTCAAAAATATGTGGAGGATTACTTTACATATAACATTTCTAAATCATTTGTGAGATTTTAGAAACCCGGTTTTTTGAAAAAACCGGGTTTCTGGCGGTTTTCAGTTGGATGGAATACACGAAACTCTGAGCATTTAATCTTAAACCTTAATATGGATTTACCGACGAAAAATTTGATTCAATTTCCTGATTAGTTATTGAATCTGAATAATTGAGTCTGAACATAATATCTACTAATTCTATTTGCTCGAAGCTAATATTGTTTTTTATAGAAGCAGGGGTATACAAATTTTCTATAGCCTCAATTTTGTTTGATTCTGAACCATTATATAATTCATTTTCCAAGCTAAAATTGATTTTTTTTAGTGAATTTATCCAGACAGTATTATCGATAACAAATTCATCTAAATATTCGTTTGTATTTTGGAAGATAAATGCTGAGTCTCTACTGTTTTCTTGAAAAGAAATAGTTAGGTAATTATCGAAATATGAAACTACAGAAAAAGTATCGGTCTTTTTGAAAGAGACTGTATTTCTAGGAATTTCATCAATTACAGCTTGAACGACCAAATTTGAAACAAGAGTTGTTGCATGAAATTCATCCCACCAAAAATACTGATTGGAGTCGGGTACGACAATTTCGTTATCTTCATTTAAAGCAGGTTCCTCAATATTAACTAATCCAAAATTTTCCGGATTTGCTCGAATTTTAACTATTTCACTAGCAACATCTAATTCAAAAATATTTATTCCTAGTTCGTCTTCAAGATTATCTAGTTCGGTATCCAGCAAGCGATTAAATTCATCTGATGCATTATTTAAAGCGTCGCTAATTCCCCCTTCTTGAGCATAGGGAGTCGTACCTAACAGCGCAAGGTTCGGAATAATCAAGTTTTCTGCACCAGCATCCGCTAAAGTCCTAATATTTTCTGCCAATCCTTCTAATACACTTGCAGGTGAAGCTATATTATCCGGTGTCGTCTCTTCATCTATATCGGGAAAGAAATTATTTGAACCAGCGCTGATAAAGAAAATATCACCTTCAGCAGGTGCGTCTATTTTTAAATATGCTTTAATTTGTTCTCCAACATTAGGTAAACCTTCATCGGAAAAACCAGAACCAGTTTCTGCTGTTCCAAATGCATAGTTATCTCCATCAGCTAGGGAAGGAGTAGAAGCTGATAAACCTAATTCTTTTGCGATTATTTCTGGTACTAATTCACCGTTGGAAAAGCGTCCGTCTGCATAAGGTGGAGATGGTGGATTTGTTGACCGGGTGGTGATGTACAAATTACCAACATCTGCGAGACTATCACCGAATGTGATGAAGCTAGTGAATGAGTTTTCGGAAGTAGCTTGAAGACCATTTTTTTTGAAAAGAGAAATATTTGTGATGCTCTGATGATTTAGATTAGTCATATTGATGATGGATATTTGTATATTTCTACTTAAAGAAGCTAGAGCAAAAATAGTAGAAGCAAAGTCTTTAATTAAACTCAATAAAATCTATAAATCGGTAATCAAAAATACGAATTGATATTTTTTTGAGATATTGTATCAATTTTCAATATAGCGTTTTCCAAGTCAATTAATTATTTTGAAGGAAGTAAAAACAAAATTATTTTTGAGTAGTAAAACTTATAGATGGGTATATGATTGATTTGATTTCGTATTGTATTTTTTGCTCCTTTGTCTGTGTTTATTTTTTAATCAATATTTATTCACCCGCTTTAAGAACAAGTATTTCCGATATTGATAAAGAAAATTATCCATAGTGACTTTAGTCATAAATATGGATGACCATAGACAATATTGAAACATCTGTATCTAAAGTTAACTTACTAGAGATGGCTTTCAGATAAAGGAAAATGAAAAGTAATTTCTTAGTTAGTTTTTTAGTACTATCTACCAGCTTTTTCATCAATACACCTTCGGTTCATGGTGAATCGGCAGATATATTTAAACCTTTGATAGGTGATATCCGTTCATCACTAACATCAGGGTTGAGTATGCGTTTACCTTCTTATATTCCTGCTTCGGATGTTCCTCTATACCCATTTGTGACTTCAGATGAAAAAGGTGTGAAAGTCAATATCAGTAATGAATCTGATTGTGAATCTGCTACAAATCCCAACTCTTGTATTATTGGTGCTATTGCAGCTGTACCGAATAAAGCTGTAGAACATTGGCCCCCTAAAGGAGATAGTCTTCAGCAGGTAAATTTAGATAATGGGATTCGTGGTTTCTTCTTTACTCGGGGGGATGAAAAGGTTAGCTTTGTCGCTTGGGAGCAGGATAATCAAAAGTTTGGTATCTATGCATTATCTGAGCTTACTTCTCGAAAGGAGTTACTAGACATTGCTAAATCAATGACTGGTGAAAAATCTATTATCAGTCAATGAACTATTCGTAGGATGTATAACGGTTAGGACATCTCATCAAGACTGACAAATAGAACTAATTTTACCGTCAAACAATTTTAGATTTTGGATTATTTCCATAGTTGAAACTAGGGATTTGAAAGTATTTATAATCCAAAATTTTCTCAGTCACGTACCAATTTATTAAGAACTAAACACAAGGAATTTATCACAATGAATAATATCTCTTCCGAACTTGCTCAACAGTTACAAGCAACTGTGGATTCTGCTGTCGAAAGTGCTAGAATTGCTGGTGCTACTGTAGCTGTTATTAATTCTGAGGGTACTTGGTTCGGTGCTAGTGGTGTTTCTAATTTGGAGACTGAAAAACCCTTAAATCCAGATGAATTATTCAAAATCGGTAGTATCAGTAAATCATTTACAGGTGCGGCTATTCTGAAGTTAGTAGAGGAAGAAAAGCTGAGTTTACAAGATACTTTAGACCAATGGTTGCCGGATTCTATTATTAACAATATTCCTAATGCTCAAGATATAAATATCGAACAATTGTTGAATCATACGAGCGGTATTGCTAACTATACAAATCAAAAGTGGTTAACGGATGAAATTGCTTTTCAAAATGGTGCTGATATTGATTGGAGTCGGGAAGCAATCATTAATAATTACGTAGCTACAGAAAATCCCGATTTTGCTCCTGGGGAATCATTTAATTATTCTAATACTAATTATCTTTTGCTGGGAATGCTAATTGAAGCGGCTACGGGTAATTCTTTTCAAGATGAAGTTAATCGTTTAATTTTGTCACCATTGGGATTGGAAAATACTTATTTTGTAGGAGATGAAATTCCAGAGGATAAATTCGTTAACGGATATGCTGATTTAATCGGAGAAGATGGAAATTTTGGCTCTGATGGTGTTCTTGAAAATACAAAAAATTCTTTTTCTTCCCTTCCTTTTACTTTAGCTGACGGTGGAATTGTCTCGAATACTAAGGATGTATCTCGTTTTAGTGATGCACTTTTTGGTGGAGAATTATTAACACCTGAAAGTTTGAATCATATGCTTTCTTGGCCAAATATTGATGAAAGTGAGGTGGAAGTTGCAGACGAATATGGACTGGGTATATATGAAGAACAAACCCCCTGGGGAGAAATATGGGGACATGATGGTGGAGCTTTTGGCTACATTAGTAAAATGCGCTATTTCCCCGAGAGCGATACTACCGTTGTTATTCTGACAAATCAAGCTGATGATTCTTTACCGACTGCGATAGATTCGATATTTTCTGCGGTTAATAATACTTTATTCGGCGAATCTAATAATAATGTTAGTGCTGAAGAATGGCTCGATTCTCTTAATAGTAATTTTGTGAATGGTTTAATTGATGCTGTTGATGGAATTAATAATAAAACGGATTTGATTGCTTTAATTGAGGATGAAAGTAAACTTGCAGAACTTGATGATGATTCTATAGACCAAGTTAAATTACTTCAACTGATTAGCAATCCCGATAATGCTGGTGATTGGAAAAAATTCCAAAAATTCCTCAAGTTTGGTGAAATTGTTCCGGAAGAAAGCGATTTACAAGTAGGGAATGAAGCGGATAATACTCTTGCTGGTGAAGAACGTAACGATACTATCGCTGGAGGTTTGGGTAATGATTTGATTTTTGGTCAAGGTGGTGATGATGTTTTACGAGGAGATTTAAATAATAGTTCCGGTGGTGGAAGTGTTGGTGGTGATGACACTATTTACGGTGGAATAGGAAATGACCGTATTGGTGGTAAAGCTGGTAATGACCTGATTTTTGGTGAAGCTGGGAATGACAGACTTTGGGGTGATGCTGGTAATGATACTTTAATGGGTGGTTTGGGAAATGATGTATTCGTATTTCAATTAAACCAAGGGACGGATAAAATCTTTGATTTTAAAGTTGATGATGATTTGATTGATATTACTAATTTGGGTGTTGGGTTTGAAGATATTGATATTACTCAACAAGGTAAAGATGCTGTAATTACCTTCGATGGTGCTGATATCGCAATTCTGCAAAATGTAAATGCTGATAGTTTAAGTGAAGATAATTTTGTCAGTAATAATGATTCTGGATTATCCTTTCCCGAACCAACTGGTGAATATTCTGTAGGAACTGCTGATTATTATTTCCAAGATTTGGAAAGAGAAGAAATATACACTGAAGACCCCGACGACAATCGAGAGTTAACTGTTAAGGTTTGGTATCCCACCGAAATCTCCGAAGGAGAAACCGCTGCTTATTTGAGTGAAGAATTAAGTCGAGAGCTAGCATCAGGTTTTGGTTTATCTGAAGAAGAATTGATTGACTTAAGCAAACAGATATCTACCAACAGCATTATCAATGCTCCCATTGTTGATACCGAATCCGATTATCCCGTACTATTCTTTTCTCACGGGTTCGGAACTCCATCGGAATTCAGTACGATTAGTGCAGAGGGATTAGCTTCTCAAGGTTATGTAGTAGTTAGCATGAATCATACCTATGATTCTCCTCTAACTGTTTTTCCTGACGGAAGAATCGTCGGTCAATCACCTAAATTTAACGTCCAAAATGAAACGGAATTTCTAGAAGTTGCTAGAGAAAGTGTGGGAGTCCGAGCAAAAGACGCACAATTTGTATTAGATGAATTAGAAGAAATTAATGCAGGTGAAGGACTTTTGGGTGGAAAACTAGACTTGGATAAAGTTGGTTTTCTCGGATATTCATTAGGTGGTGCTACAGCTGCTGAAACTTTATTACAAGATGACCGTTTCAAAGCTGGAATTAATTTAGATGGTTCGCTTTTAACTAATAGTATTGATAAAAGTTTGAGCCAACCATTTATGTTTATGAACAGTGAAGTTTTTGGTGTTGCTACTCCTTCAGACCCATTATCCAAGGAGTTGCAGGAAATACGAGAATCATTCATTGAAAATATGCAAAATGATGGTTTTCAACTCACAATTGACAATACAAATCATCAAAGTTTCAGCGACATTCCGATTTTCTTAAACCAATTAAAAGACGCTGGAGTTGATTTAGGTGATTTAGAAAATTTTATTGCTCCTATCGAACCCGAACGAGCAACTACAATTATTAACGATTATACAGTTGCTTTCTTCGATAAATATCTGAATAACCAGGATAGTCCTTTATTATCAGGTGATAATTTGACTTATCCAGAAGTTACTTTTGAATTGCTCGAAACAGGTAGTTCGACAAATCAGGAAACTGTTTTTGGAACTGTTGATAGTGATGTTATTGAAGTAGAAGATGGTAATAAAATTGTTTTTGCTGGTAAAGGAGATGATTTAATTGATGCTTCTATTAGCAGTGAAGGTGAGAATCGCATTTACGGTGGTGAAGGTGATGATATTGTAATTTTAGGAAAAAATTCTCCTGTATTCGGTGAAGCCGGAGACGACAGTTTCTTTGCTACATCTGGTGGTAATAATATTGTCACTGGTGGTGAAGGTAAAGACCAATTTTGGATTGCTGTTGCTGAAACTCCTGAAGCTGCAAATACTATTACCGATTTTACAGTTGGTGAAGATGTAATTGGAATTGCTGGTTTAGGAATTGGTTTCTCAGATATTAATATCACTCAGCAGGAAGATAATGCTTTGATTGCTATTGATGGAATTAATTTAGGGATTTTACAAGGAATTGATGCGGATATTTTGAGTGTTGATAACTTCGTGATTGTTTAATCACTATTTGTTCCTATCTTATTACTAAATAATTTATGAAAATTTAGAAACCCGGTTTTTTGAAAAGCCGGGTTTTTAATTAATTTCTAAATAAACATACTTGTGAACGAAAAACAAATATAGCTCTTTTCACTTGAGTGCAATACACTTTGATAAATCTCACCCCCTTCCACTCTCCTTATCAAGGAAAAGGGTGTATTCTATTCCGCTGAAACCTGCTATAAATCTAAAAATAATTATGCAAACTTTTGTGATTTAAAATACGCAAATTTGTATGTAATATCACTAACATAAGTTAAGATGCTCGTGAGTAAAAACTATCAAAACTATATATTATCAACTCGACGTTATCCATGGATGGTTCATCCAGAACAGTGAATATTGTTAGCGTTAATATCTATGAAAATTCAACTCAACCATTCTCAGCAAAAATTTGTATTCATCATAAGTCTTACAGCTATTTATATTCTGTTAATCTTTTGGCTTGATTTTTTACAAGGACCTTATTGGTACGATGAAAAAACTTTTTGGAGAACCACTTTAACTTTTAGCAATAGCCTATTCCCTAGTCTTGAAGATTTAAGAGACTATACAGAATTAAATACACCTCTACCATTCATTTTTTTTGGAGCTTTAGAATATCTTTTCCAGAAAGGAATTTTTGCGGGAAGATTGCTAAACCTTATTTTATCGTTGGTAATTGTTTTACTCGTAGGTTATCCCACTCGAAGTAAGGGTACAAGAGCTATTTTATGCTTGATTGGTTTATTTTTGTGCCCCTATTATCTTTGGTTAAGCGGTCGTTTATATACCGAAATGATTGCTTGTTTTTGGGTAATTATAGGTTTCGTCAGCTATATTCGCAATCGCCATTTTATCAGTTGTATTGCGTTTATTTTAGCTATAGCATCGCGACAATATATGTTAGCTTTTCCAATTGCTATCACAACCTATGAATTCATTATTGCAATAAATAATATTCAGAAATTTGATAAAATTACTGATTTATTTAAATGGCGATGGATAGCCCCTTTAATAGCAGCATTGTCTATTTTTGTATGGATTTATTTATTTCAAGGATTAGTACCAAAAACAGCTTTGGAAGTTCGACTTGCTCCTGAAGTTCAAAGAAGTACTTGGGCTTTAAAACCCGGTGGTGTTATCAATTTTTTGAGCTTTGTTGGTCTTTATATAGTGATTCCAGAATCTATTTTATTTAGAGCTAATTTAAGTTTTAAATTATTGAATCATCATCGACGCAAAATAACTATTATTGCATTAGCTTTACTAATATATTTTATGATATTTCCACCATTGCTATCTGGTAGCGGAAATATCGCAAAGATTGTAGATTTACTACCGTATAACACCTTGAAGATGCTGCTATTTTATAGTTTGTCTCTATTAGCCTGCGTTCGCTTCTCTCAGCCTAATTTAATATCTTTGATTGTTATGTTTAATAGTTTAATTATGGTCAAAGCATATCCTTGGGATAGATACGTTTTACCATTAGTAGTAGTTTTCTGGTATTTAAAATCGATTAGATTTCAGGAGCCAATCAAGCAGGAGAAGCAACAAGAAGAATCTATGTTTAGATTAAGTAAGCATGGTTTATAGCTTGGGTTGGACGCACAAATAACATTGATATAGCCTTTCTTAAGTAACTGAGGTATGCTGACTAGCTCACCCAATTCTTATTCTTGGTAAGGATACTGCTGGTCATTCACTATTGATATCTCTTATCCAACGTTTTTATTTGTTTAAGTATAATTACTTTCACCTTTACCCAGAGTTGATACTAATCTAAAATAAACAAATCGCCAAGTTTCAGAGCTTTAGATGGATTGGAGTAGCTTGCTACGGAGTTTACAATCGGACTTTATCAGGCGTTTGGCTGATGGTTGTTTGCTGCATTGTGAAAGTGTTGGTCAACATAGCGAGTTAAGTATAATTTCTGGTGAGAGGTTAAAACAGCTACGCGATTTCTGTTGGGTGATGGCTGAGAAATACAAGCGGGTCTCTCCGGTACGGGATGTTTTTGTTAGCTATCTCAAGGGAAAGTTGGGTGAAGAAGTTGTCAAAGAAAGACTGGCTGATTTTATTACCGAAGTCGATTATGAAAAAAGATTCGGTGGTGATGGTAATGTTGATTTTACGTTGACTGATAATCCTTTAATTGGAATTGAGGTCAAGTCTCGTCACGGTTATTTTAATAAGGTTCGATGGTCGGTTTCTGTTGATGAAGTACAAAAAAATTCGGTAATTGTTTGCGTTTTAATTCAGGAACAGGTAAATGAAGCGCAGTCTCAATATCATATGGTTTTGGCTGGTTTTTTACCGACTGAAATGATTAAGCTAAAAACTGGTAAAATTTCTTTTGGTATTGAGCAGCTATTTTATGCTGGTGGTTTACGCAGTTATTTGGAGTATTTACAGTCTTCAAAAAGTTATATAGCTCCTAATATTTCTCCTCAAGTTTCCCCTAATATTTCTCAAAATAATCATTCAAATAATTATTCTCAGCAGCAGTTATTTAAGAAAACAGTAAATCACAATTTTGTTACAGCGGTTGCAGCTGAAGAAGATTTAAATCAGCTTTATATAAAGCAAGGTGATGAATGTTTTGAAAAACAGCTTTATGATGCTGCAATTGAAAATTATAGTCAAGCTTTAGAGATTTATAGTAATGATGCTAGTACTTACTATAAACGCGGTCGTGTTTTTTATTGTTTGCAAGATTATAGTCAAGCAATTACTAATTTTACTCAAGCTATTAGTTTAAATCCGAATTTTGCCAAAGCTTATATAAAAAGTGGGTTGACTCGATATAAATTAGCTGATTATTACGGAGCAATTGAAGATTATACTCAAGCGATTAGAATAAATTCTTATGATGCTGTTGCTTTTCAAAATCGCGGTGATGTTCGTTCGATGATTGGGGATAGTCAAGGTGCTATTGAAGATTATACTCAAGCTAGAAAAATTAATCCTAATGTATTAGAAATAGAAAAATCAGAAATAGAAAAACCAGAAACTCAAAAATTAGAAAAGCAGAAAATTATTTTCAATATCAATGATAATTCTCATAATTCCCATGATTTTTCAGTAGATGATAATCAAGATAATTTGGAGCGTGAAAATCATCAACGAGCGATTGAAGTTTTTACTCAAGTAATTGAAATCAGTCCCGATGATGCAGTTGGTTACAAAAAACGCGGTAATGTTCGTTGTGAGTTGGGAGATTTTTTAGCAGCCATTGAAGATTTTACCAAAGCAATTCAAATAAATCCTTATGATGGAGATGCTTATTTTTATCGGGGAAATGCTTTTTACGAGTTAGGAGATAAACCCGAAGCAATTGAAGATTATACTCAAGCAATAAAAATAAACGATAGCGATGCAGATGCTTATATCAATCGAGGTAATTTAAGGGATGAGTTGGGAGATACCCAAGGAGCAGTTGCGGATTTTAATATTGCTGCTGATTTATATCAAAAAGCGGGTAAGGTTCAGGAACATAAGGATACGAAGGAAAAGATTTTAGATTTGGAAATTGAAGAATCTTTGGATGTTTTGGATTTTTAACAGTTGGGAATTGCTTATTTTTCTATCTAGTACACCATGGCTTAAATAAGGCAACCATTAAAAATGGCTGAAAAGCCTAGAAATCAAACTTCTTACTTCTTACTTCTTACTTATTACTTCTTACTTCCGCGCAGCGGTACTAGTGGTCTGTCCCATAAAATATCATGAGTTTGTAGTTGCGCTTACTCTTCGAGAAAACTGCGTTCATAGCGCCAAATATTTAGGGGTTTTAGAATAATTATGGGGAATCGGCTCCGATGATTTGAGCATTACCCAGCAGGATGATAACACTTTGATTGCTGCGAATGATTCCGCCACCGCGATATTACAAGGAATTGGTGCCGATAGCTTGATTGCGGATAACTTTGCGTTTGTATAAGGAATTTTGAACTCCGAATTCCTTCCACCAGAAAAATTATTCCCGTCAGAAACGCGGTAACTCTTGCGATACCGCGTTTCTTATTTCCCCCTAACCGAAAAGTGTTGGTTCTACTGGGGATTCAGAAACATTGAAAGCTAAGGTGTAGTCACTAGAGATTCCGATTTGTTGGAGTGCAAACGTGTAGACTCCACTGGGTAATGCATCCTCGAAACCAATCGCCTCCCATCCCCGTGCAATGTTATCGAGGATATCTGTTTCCACCTGTCGAGGTTCGCCAAACAAAGCGTAGCCTAAGAGGTTTCCTCGAACCGCAGAATCATCTAGAGGTTCGGTAAAGGTATCGCCTTCCTGCACTCCGATAAAAGCAACATTACTCTCAGAAAAGGATTCCAGAACCAAAGTGTCGAGTTGCAAACCTTCGGGAATGGTAATGGTAACGTATTCTTGATCTCTGTCGCCTGTAGTCACCGATAGAGGGGTAATTCCTAGCGATAAGGGCAGTTCTAACGGGTTGGTAGGGTCGTTAGAAACATCTCCACTCACCGCTTCATCATAACCCGGATTGAGTTGAGGAAAGATGGATATCTGACTTTCATCGTCGGCAAATAACACCATAGAAGATGACGCATCCGGGTCAATGGTGTAGTCACCGAGTTCACCCACAAACTCTACATCTTCAGAAGCCACTCCATCGGTCGTAACCAGGGAAAACTCGGATTCGACTAGGCCATCAAGGACTTCCGGCAAAAATCTATCCGGTTCGAGGTTGTCGAGTACATTAATTGTAAAGCTCCCCATCGTTGCCCCTTCATCAACCGTTAGAAAAAAGCCAGAACCATCAGAGTTGGTATCAATTGAGGATGTATCAATATTTTCTGTGATTGGACGAAATCCAAATCCGGCTAAATCTAAGCGATTAACAATTTGTTCGACCTCGCTATCAACATAAACTTTCAGTCCACCCGCAGGTGCAGGTTCATTAAGGTCAAAACGAACCGTGAGTGCTGTGCGTTGATTTTCAACCAAAGCATTGAAATCGCCATCAAAGGTTGTTGAGGTCGATAAACTAACTTGTATCATATTTGGATTATTATTACTCAGATTAAACAGTCGTCAATCAACCAGAGCCATCTAGCAAGCAAGACGCTCCATCGCTATTAGTTATTAGCTATTAGCTGGAAATTGGATGGGGATTTAAACCCAGATTAGCTAGAAGCTGGATAAATATTACCATGCAAATATATACTGATATATACATTTATATCGGAATCAATGACTAAAGTTTTGGAGTTGAACCGATTTAATATTGCGGAGACTCAGAGAACACCCAGAAAAATCTCTGTACAAGCAAATTTTTGAAAATATTAATAATTAATAAAAACATAGTTTATTGTAATCAGTGAAAAAGATTTTTACAATTAAAAATCATGGATTTTGTAGCATTGATATTGCTCTTAATCCTTTTTTATATAAAGGAAGTTTATGACGATTAATATTCATCATCCGCCGGAATGATATCCATTAGAAATTCCCAAGCAATTATCCATAAATCACCGTAAAGACCTAGCCAAAAATTACTATGTCTTTGTGATAAACGTTTTGCTTCATCCACTCTGGAAATATATTTTTGAATTCCATTGTTTTTAATTAACTTACCTTTCAAAGCTGACATTGTATAAGCTATAGCAATAAGTAAAATCAAGTTAGTTAAACGGTGAAGGTAGTGATAGTAGGACTTTGATTGTTTCCGGAGATGTCTATTTAGGGAGAGACGCTATTGTGTATAAATGAGTTTACCATCAAGATTAATGTGGTGGAGTACTACTACTCCACCACATTAATTTTGATGGGTTAATAAGTCGCTCCGTAGGTTGGGTTAAGTGAAACGCAACCCAAC
>JBCBHT010000150.1:0-18130 GCA_038525335.1 Cyanobacteria bacterium J06621_15
ACCCTAGCTATATTAATCGCATTTGCTGGTTCTCTAGCAAACTGACGATTTGCAAATTTTCTTAAATCAGACGAAAAACTATTATCAAGCTTATCTAAATGCTCTATTAAAAGCGGTTTTATATCTTGATTTTGACCAGTAGCTTTTAAAAAATGGAGTATTAAATCTTGATTCATTGCTGAAATTCCGATAATGCAACGATAACCTTAGTTTTCCCAAATTTTCACCACATTGAACAATTATCAATTATCAATTATCAGTCATCAGTGAGCAATTATCAATTAACAATAAATACAACTCCTAATCCAAAATCCGTCGAGGATACGTTTTGGGGACGGGAACCGACACCCCAAACTTTCCGCAAAATCCAAAATCCAAAATCTTAACTCCTAACTCTTAACTCCTAACTCCTAACTTAAAGTGGTGTTACCCAATAAGTAATTCCCTTTATAATTTTCTTTTGAAAACCTAATCTCAGTAATGTTTCGGGTGGATAACCTACGTAACTCCAATGTGGTACGTCGTATTCGACGGTACGATACCAACCATTTTGATTTAAAGCTGTTATTTGTTTTTCGTTATTTACTGCTAAATCAATTGCTAATCCCCATAAATGTTGCGAAGCTCCTGGTGGTGCTACTATACCTAGAATTCTTGTTTCTTTACCTTGCTTTACTAAATCTAATGTTCTGGAATTCGTATATTTTCTCCAAAACTTTGCAGTGGTTGCAAAATTACGAATGCAGTCGCTGTTTGCGTATCCAGATTTGAGTCGAAATTTTGCTTGAGAATGTGCTTTATTTAAAGCATCAGCCGCTGTCTTTTGTAAGTAGCAATTTCTTGTACCTTTTACTTTACCTTTTACGATACTATCTTGAAATTTCTGGGTTTCTTGATGATTACTAAAAACTACTTTTGATGGTAGTCTAATGGTTGGTTTTAAGTTGACAAAGGGCGCACCGTAGGCTTTTAGCAAAATATATTCGTAAGTATTAGGCTGAGGAATTATGGGGAAATGATTCATCAATGCTGCGATAAATCTTTCTTTTTTTGTAAGTGTGGGATTTGTTATGGGTGAAGGAACTGGTATTGGTGAGATTTTTGGTTTCGGTGGAACGGTACATTCCTTTCCCAAAAGTCTTTCCACTAAACAATTTTCTACACTATTAATGTCACTACTAGGATTGCTACGAGCAATTTGATTGCTAGCGACTAAAGTTACTATTAAATATGTAGAAACTATCAACAAAGCAATTTTCTGAAATATAATTTTCATTTATTTTAAAATTAAAAATTGATACTAAAAAGCTGTCTCTAATAAAAAAAATGATAGAAAAACTGATAAATTTAAATGATAAATATTGTGTCAAAATTTAATCAAATAATTCAATAAAGTATCTTACAGGTAATCGGTAGATTACAATAATAATTTTCTTTTAGTAAAAAAATAACAGTGCTTTTGCGCTGGTGTTTTATCAACGTTGTACAATAATTAATTGACTGTGTAAGTTGACTGCATAAGTTAAAATTAGATTAATCTCAAATGATGCTTAACTCGAATTTAGACCATGCACAATTGTGTTGAGTTCCAAGACTCTTTTGATGTCATAGTTGTCGGTGCAGGTCACTCTGGTTGTGAAGCGGCTTTAGCTACTGCACGGCTGGGCTGTCGTACCCTGCTATTAACGCTTAACCTGGATAAAATTGCTTGGCAACCGTGTAATCCCGCTGTTGGTGGTCCGGCTAAATCTCAGTTAACCCACGAAGTAGATGCGCTCGGTGGGGAAATCGGAAAAATGGCAGACCGTACTTACGTGCAAAAACGAATTCTCAATTCTTCGAGAGGTCCTGCGGTATGGGCTTTACGCGCTCAAACTGACAAGCGCGAATATGCAGCACTGATGAAGAATATTGTCGAGAATCAACAAAATTTAAGCATCCGTGAAGCAATGGTTACGGATTTGGTTTTGGGCAAAAATGATGAGGTTATCGGAGTCCAAACCTATTTTGATGTGGCTTTTGAATGTAAAGCAGTTGTCCTCACCACTGGAACTTTTTTGGGAGGACGAATTTGGGTTGGAAATAAATCAATGGCTGCTGGACGAGCAGGAGAATTTGCAGCTGAGGGTTTAACGGAAACTTTACAACGTTTGGGATTTGAAACAGGTCGTCTCAAAACTGGAACTCCCGCACGAGTAGACAAGCGCACGGTTGATTACAGTAAAATGACTCCTCAACCTGGTGACGAGGATGTTCGCTGGTTTAGTTTCGACCCGGAAGTATGGGTGGAAAAGGAACAGCTTCCTTGCTATATGACCCGCACCACAGCGGAAACTCATCAATTAATTCGCGATAATCTCAATCTTTCACCTGTCTATGGTGGTTGGGTAGATGCAAAAGGTCCGCGTTACTGTCCCAGTATTGAAGATAAGATAGTTCGTTTTGCTGATAAAGAAAGTCATCAAATCTTTATTGAACCCGAAGGAAGAGATATTCCCGAACTTTATATTCAAGGGTTTTCCACAGGTTTACCTGAAAATTTGCAACTACGTATGTTACGTACTCTTCCGGGCATGGAGAACTGCGTAATGTTACGTCCTGCTTATGCAGTTGAGTATGATTATTTGCCAGCTACTCAGTGTTTTCCCACATTAATGACCAAAAAAATCGCTGGTTTGTTCTGTGCGGGACAAGTCAACGGTACAACTGGCTACGAAGAAGCCGCAGCCCAAGGAATTGTGGCTGGAATCAATGCTGCGAAATTTGTTCGCAATCAAGAAATGATAGTGTTTCCACGGGAGCAAAGCTACATAGGTACTTTAATCGATGATTTATGTACTAAAGATTTACGCGAACCCTATCGGGTATTAACCAGCAGGTCTGAATATCGCTTGCTGCTACGTTCGGACAATGCTGACCAAAGATTAACCCCCATCGGTAGAGAAGTCGGCTTGATTGACGACCGACGCTGGGAATTATTTACTCAGAAGCAAGCCAATATTGTTGCCGAAAAAGAACGGCTTTACGCAAAGCGAATTAAAGAAAATGATGAAGTTGGGAAAGCTATAGTTGCAGATACCAAGCAGGTTATCAAAGGTTCTATTACCCTTGCCGATTTATTACGTCGTCCGCGATTTCACTATGCTGACTTGATTAAATATGGGCTGGGAAATTCCGATTTACAGCGTGCTGAAAAAGAAGGTGCAGAAATCGATATCAAATATTCTGGTTATTTAGCCAGACAGCAGAATCAAATTGACCAAATAGCTCGTCAAGCAAATCGTCCCCTTCCTGGAGACTTGGATTATGAGTCCATTGATACTCTTTCTAAAGAAGCTCGTGAAAAGTTAAATAAGGTAAAACCCCTTACCATCGGTCAAGCAGCACGAATAGGTGGAGTCAATCCCGCTGATGTTAATGCATTACTTATATATTTAGAATTGCGTAAAAACCATAACCAGACTGAATCTCCAGCTTTAACATAAAGACAATCTTCATAAACCGCGAGTATAGTAGTATTTGTATCCGGGATAACTGGTATGATTAATAACATGCCAAAAACTAAAAAATCATTAATACCTCCCTGGTGTATGTTGAAATAGATACTTAAACTTAATGAACTCTCCGTAACTGTCTCAGTAACGAAAGAGTTCTTTATAATTCACATTTCAATTACAGAGTGACACTTATAAAGACCAGTATGTAGGGTAAAGATTTCATGAATTACCCGATTGCAAACGAATTAATACGCTCATTAATACCCAAAAAATTATTATGTCTAAAACAGCTACTAAAAACCTGGTAATTCCAGAACCTTCCGAAGAGTTAATCGTCAGCGAACCTTGGACAATGGACACATACGCTGATGGCTTAATGGATGAAATCTTTTCCGATATTGACTGTATTTTGGATGGAAAAGCTAATTTCAGCAAACAAATAGTTCAACCACAGCAGCAGTTAATTCTTCATCAAGCTGCACCACCTCAAGTAGTTCCACCACCCACCATTGTCACTCCCTTCCAGCAAGCCGAACAAGAGCGTATTCATGCTCATCTTGGTAATATGGCTGGTAATCCACCTAAAACGGCTAGAGTCAAGAAATCACGTCGGAAAATTTGGCGCAATCTCCAACAAATACTTAAAGTTGCAGCTGGTTTAGGTATAGGAATCGCTGCTATAAATTGGGCTATTAACAGTGGTTTACTGAATCGTCTTACCTCCAAGTCACTGCAATTTGCTTTGCAAGAACCAGCTTCACAGCAGAAAATATTGTCAGAATCAGTAAAATCCGCTGAACCTACCCAAGCACAAATCAAATCAGACCTAGCAGACTACATGCTTAGTGCGTTAGCAATTATTGATAGACAGAAGGAAAGTAACGATAGAGCATCAGCAAACAACATTGCTCAAACTCCCGTACCAGCAAATCAAGCAACTTTAGCTTACGCAAACCAACCAGTCAGCAAACTTCCAGCACCTAAAATTGCTAATAACGGAAAACCACAACCGACTCGTTCCACTAGAGTTGTAGAAAGAATTTATATACCTGTATATCAAGCACCGCAACCAATGCGTTACGCACCTCCAGCAATAGCGCAAGCACCAGCACCGACACCTTTACCTCCAGTAAAAACAGCGTCGAAAGGAGTCGCACCGAAGCCATCTCAGAGCAAAGACAGAAAACCTGCACCTGTAAAAGTCGCAAAAGCCAAAGCACCAAAAACAATCAATGCTTTTGCTTCCATCAGAGAAATTAAGCCAGTTGCGGTTAAGAACAAACCTGTGAATGTCAAGCAGGCTCCTGAAATACCTAAAATGAAAGCAGCCACAGCTATCGCACCAGCAGCAGAAGCTTCGACCACACCAGTTAAAAAGCCAGTTCCAGCCAAAGAACAAAAAATCGCATCTGCTCCAGTTTCTTCCCACGTCTTGGAAGGATTGTTAGAACTAGGAGAACAATCTGCAGCATTATTCAAAGTAAACGGTGTAAGTCGTCGTGTCCAGAAAGGAGAAACCATTGGTGCTAGCGGTTGGACATTAGTAGACGTAGCCAACGGAGAAGCAATCATTCGTCGCAACGGAGAAGTTCGTTCAATTTTCGCAGGACAAAAATTTTAACTAATTAATTGTTAGTTTAGTTGTCAATTTTTAATACTCAATTATCAACCTTAGCGTCATATAATTATCAGTTGACAAATGATAATTAGCAATTAAAAATTAATTAGATTAATTGTAGGGGTACACTAATCTATTATTAACAAGATATCATCAGGGCAAGCTTTTTAAAAGCATCTACGATAACAATTTACGAATCAATTATCAGTTAACAGTTATAAGTTAACAGTTATTAAAATAAGTTCGTGTTTGTTCGCTTTAAGGGAATGAATTGTAATGAATTGTGATGTCAGATAATCTTAGAGATTTTCAAGATTACCAATTTTATTTGTCTATGAAGAACATCTTCTTCCAAATTCTCTACACCATACAAGAGTTTTAGGATTAATGGTCGTGCTTCATTTAACTGCGGAGCGCTGTATTTATATACTCTAAACGGATTAATTATTGTAGGTTGGGTTGAGGTACGAAACCCAACAAAAACCTACTTACTGTTGGGTTTCACTTCGTTCAACCCAACCTACGAAAAGTTAAGTTTTTAGCCGTTGGGAGTATAACTATGAAAAATCATATAGCCCGTGTAGAGACGCAACACTGTTACGTCTCCCACAATGTGAAATCATAGTTCCACATAGCGATTTAGTAAAAGGAACCTCGATAACTGTTAACTGTTAACTGTTAACTGATTACTGTTCCACCCATACAGAAACAGAACCACCATTGCAGCGAAATTCAGCCCAACCCCACTCGTTAGTAGTAACAGATTCTTTTACATGCTCGGTTAAATCGTAAAACTTGGTATTGGGTTTACCAACTTCCATCCATTTACTTCCACCCGCTCCATTGCTCATAATTACAGCCATTGCTTTGGGATGCTCTGGATTACCCAATCTTGTCCACCCGATAATGTCCCAGTGGTCAAAGTAATTATACTGGTACCCATAGGCAAAATGCTTACGTGCATAAAGTAATTTATCTATCAACCACTGATGAGAAGGTAAATAAATTGGATAGCGGTTTCCATCCCTGCCATAATCTTCATATTCCGCACCATAATAGTCTGCGTAAAATACACAGGGATAACCTTCTTCACGCAATAAAATTAAAGCATAAGCCAGAGGCTTGAACCAAGGTTCAACAGGAGCTTCCAAAGCCTGCAACGGCTGTGAATCGTGATTCTCGACAAAAGTAACCGCATGAGTGGGACGTTGCTGCACAAACGTATTATCAAAAATACGTCTCATATCGTAACTTTCACCAGATTTACTTGCATAGTGAAAATTGTAGTGTAGAGGAACGTCAAACAGCGACATTCTTCCACCTACCGCATCAGCAAACCAGTGCAAAGTACCAACATCGTTATACCAGTATTCACCCACTGTAAATAATTCTCTACCAGCATGACGTTCCATTTCATCAAGCCATATTGGAAAAAACCATGATGAAATATGTTTGATAGCGTCCAAACGGAAACCATTTACACCAGTTGTATCGAGGTACCATTTACCCCACTTAATTGCTTGTTTTTGTACCTCTTCACTTTGAAAATCGCAATCGCATCCCATCAAATAAGCGTAATTACCTTTTTCCAAAGCCACATAATCATCAAACTTTTTACCTTCAAGTAAATATATATTTGAGGAATCTTGAGTAAATTCATCATAATCTACCGCATCGAAATGCCACCAATGCCATTCAAACTCGGAATATTTTCCCTTTCTACCGGGAAACTTGTAATGGGTATAGCATTTAATATCCCGCATCCCACCTACAGGATTTAGTCTATCGTCTTGAGAAAAAGGAGTTGCTTTTACAACTTCAGCCGTATCACCACCAATACGGTGATTTTTTACCGTATCCGCGTAAACTTGGATTCCCGCATTCTGAAGAGATTTAACAGCATCTAAATATTGCTTGCGAGTACCGTACTTAGTGCGAATAGCTCCCTTTTGTTCAAATTCGCCCAAATCGTACATATCATAAACAGCGTATCCTACATCACTAGCACCATTCATTCCCTTATAAGCAGGTGGCAGCCACATTGCTGTAAAACCCGCTTTAGCTAAATCTTTCGCTTTTGAATTCACTTTATCCCACAGCATTCCATCATCGGGAATGTACCAGTGGAAATACTGCATCATCGTACCGTTAATATTTGACATTTGGATGCTGTTGATAACTGTACATTAAGCACTATAAACTTTTAAATAGTAATAGGCAAAAATACTACTAAGTATGCATTGGTTTTTTATGAGTAATCACCTACGAAGCCATTGGAGAATATCTCTTGTTGATTATTGCATCAGTAATAATACTCCTTATTGAGATATATAAGACAACTTAACCGCGATTATTTTTGGCAGCACTGGTCAATAAATATAAATGGCGATCGCAAGCTATCAAAATAAATGAAAGTGCTTCAGTTTCGTTAATATAGGTTTATGATTAATAGTAATTATTATTAATAAGCTGTTTGTAAGTACGGGTAACAGTTTACCTTTTATTTTTATATTACAAAGCGATTAGGGATTATTTGAAACAGTAGCGCTGTAGTGGAATTAGGAATACCATTACGAATTACGTTAGCGTAGCGTCTTCCGGAGGGGGAGATATTACGAATTATATTCACCTATTCCCAAGTTCCCACATCTCGGAATACCTGGGGTATTTGTGTAGATTGAGGAAATTCCAAAATCGTTTCCCTAACACCTAAATATCCAGATTCAGTAAAAGACATTAGCATTCTTCCCAAAGCAAACCAAACCTCACTTTCAAACTCCCAATCACCATAACGTCCAGCTTTTCCTGCAATCGAACGTAAAGCCCAAAAATAGCTATTTCTCACCACAGAACCACCTTTTTTATACTCAGGAACATCTTCGTGGCTTATATAAAGTAAATCATCTTCAATTCTGGCTTTCATGAATTCAGTTATCAATTATCAATTATCAATTTTCACCCGTAGGGTGTGGATCATCAATTATCAGTTGTTTACCGGTCGGGTGTGGATAATCAGTTAAGCTGTTGAGCATTTAAATTAAATAATCTAAATAATTATAATCCTTGTAAGGTGGGCATCCCTGCCCGCCAAAATATGCAATTTAACTGCACGTCAGCTTATTACAAATAAAAGTAAACGGTTGTTAGTGGGAGCATCTTGCTCCCTAATTCTGATTACCAATTACCAATTACCAATTATCAATTACCAATCACCAATTATCAATCACCAATTACCAATTACCAATTACCCATTACCTATTTAACCAATTTCTATTTTCGCAGAAACTTGTTTTCGGACTGTTTTAATCAACTTTACCGTTCTTTGATAAGCTATTGTTTCTTTTCTGTCGATAAAATAAGCTGCTGCTATTTGTAAATCTTGAATTGCTGCTTGTTCGTAACCAAGATTGTGGTAAGCTACACCCCGATTTACATAAGCTATTGCATTTTCGGGGTTGAGTTTAACTACCTCACTAAAATCACGCAAAGCTCCCCAATTATCTTTACTTTGAGCGCAAGCACAACCACGGTTAAAATATGCTCTATCGTTTGTTGAATTCAAACGAATTGCCTTTGAAAAGTCGAGCATTGCAGCCTGTAAATTTTGCAATTCAAAATTAACTAAACCCCTATCATTATAGATATCTCCCAACAAAGAGTTTGAGAACTCAGGAGTTTGAGTTAATGCCAAATTATAATCGTTAATTGCTTCTTGATGATTCTTCAGTGCTGCGTTCGCTATACCTCTGTTGTAATACGCTCGAAAATCATGAGGTTTAAGTTGAACCGCTTTATTACTATCCCAAACTGCTGCTTGATAATTTCCTAATCTATATTCGGCAAGTCCTCGATTTAAATAAACTTCTGTATTTTCTGGTAAAAATTTCAAAGCTGCCGTACAATCAGCAACTGCGTTATGGTATTCTTTTAACTGAAGATGAGCTAGGCAACGGTTGCTGTAAGCTGCGGGAAAATTATTTTTTAACTCTATTGCTTGAGTAAAATCTTCAACCGCTTTTATATAATTATTAAACTGAATATCTTCTACACCTATTTGCAAAAAATTATCTGCTTTAAATTGATTAGAATTTGACAATGAATATGCTGGGAAAACAGGAAAAAAGCAGCTAATCACAAAAATTATAGCTAGATTAAAAATTACATTCATAATCAATCTGTAGCAATAATTCATAAGCAAAATCTCTATATAAACCTACATAAAATTAATAGGGCAAGAAACACTTACCCTATGTTCCAAAAAATACGATTTACCTATTTATTTTTCTCGCTTCTAGCCTTCTTACCAGCCAGCATCAGCTTTAGATAAAACGTAGTCAGCTACATCTTGAATTTGCGCGTCGCTTAAACGTCCTTTAAAAGCAGGCATTGCATTCTTACCATTATTAACCTGATAGGTAATTTTCTCTACCGAATGCATCTCATACTTTTCTAAATCTTCTTTACTTAAACTCTTATTTGCTTGAACCAAATTTCTACCACCAGCATGGCAAGCAGCGCAATTAGCATTAAATACTGCGCCACCAGCAGCTGCATCAGCCAACGCAGGACGACTAAAACCAAAGCTGAAAACTGCCAAGCCTAATAGCAATATTGAAATAATCTTCTTCATTCTGTGTTCTCTCTACGAAATCAAGGACAATTTAGTACTGTTCCAAATAATATTTTTGGCACGAGCAATTTGGAACGTCAAAAGACAAACTGTCGTATTTCAATATTGACTATTGGGTATAGGTCATAGAGCGTAGTTTGCAGTAAAATTTAAGTTTTATTAAGCCCCGTTAGGAAGTAGGGGAGATGGGGAGACAAGGAGAGAAGGGGAAGATTTAAGTAGATGGACAAAAATATTTGTGTCATTGCGAGCGATAGCGTTAGCGCAGCGTGTCCGTTAGGACACGCTGCGAAGACCGTTTCACTCCGTTCCACTCGCAATGACAAATATACAATTAATTTTGTCTAAGTACTTAGAAAACATTTTTAGTGGGAGCATCCTGCTCCCTAAGCATTTTAAATTCTTAACTTCTAACTCCTAACTTCTAACTTCTGACTCTTAATTCCCAACTTTTTCAAACTCTCCCCTGTAACCCGACAAATCCGCCAGTCTTCCAAAATATCTGCTCCCATGTGTCGGTAGAATGCTTTTGCTGGTTCGTTCCAATTCAAAACGCTCCATTCTAATCTTCCGCAATTTCGTTCTACTGCGATACCTGCCAGTTTTGTTAACAGTGCTTTACCAATACCTTTTTGACGATACTCTTTTAATACAAATAAATCTTCTAAATAAATTCCTGGTTGGGTAAGAAAAGTGGAGTAGTTATGCAAAAACAAAGCAAAACCCGCAGTTTTTCCATTGATTTCTGCTAATATTGCCTCTGCATACTTTTTAGAACCAAACAAATGCTCTTTGAGTTGTAAAGCGCTTCCCGTCACCGCATCAGTTAATTTTTCATATTCTGCCAACCCTTTTATTAATTCAAATAATACGTCGCAATCTTCTGGTTGAGCTAAACGTAAAATTAAATCGCTATCGGTCGTCATTTAATTATTTAAAATACAAAGGATGAAGTGTTCAGTATGAAACAAAGCCATCACACATTGCGGTTAACTTTACAAAAGTTTTTATAAATCAAAGTTAATTTGTACTGTTCATAGTACAAAAAGTATGCAGGAAATAGGGAACAGAGAAGAAGGAAATTTGCAGATTAAAAAACGGAATTAGTCAAGTTGTTTTCTACGGGATGGAGACATAATTCTTAAACCCCTAATAATTTCTTCAGGGGTTGCGGTTCCATTGGCGACTTTCGGCATAATAGCCATTAGTTCTAAAGCTAAATCTGTAGGTATTCCCGATGCTTCTAAGCGCTTTAGCTCCAAAACATCAATACCCGCTTCTAATCCTTCCAGATACTGTTCTACAGTAACTCCGAAGTCTTGAATCTCTGGCATAAATACAGCCCCCTAATTTATATTTAATAGATTGAATTCTAAATTTATTTCTACGTCTATTTTCCCGCAGAATAATATTCAAGCAACCAAATATTGCGATATTTTACTTAATTATTGTTAAGCAAGATGCCTTAAAGCAATTACCAATTCGCAATTCGCAACTCGCAATTAAAATTAGTATAAAGTTTTGGTGCGACCTTACTAAGTTCGTAACACAACGGCACGGCAATAATGGGGGAAGAAAATCTACACCGCTTTTTGCTTTCCCTACAAGTACCCAATTTTATATGTCCTGTCGGACACGTTGCGCTAAAAAAATCAATCAGGATTCCTATATCAGCTTTAAAAAGTAATAAAAATATTTGCATTATTATTGACCAGGGATTGAAAATCCCTGGCTAATAACTAAAGTTCTTTCAAACTGACCGAACAGAATTATTCTCAGCTAACCGAAGGCAGAACCTTCAAGTATTTTTTTCCAGGTTGAACCTGGAAGATAACGCTAAGACTGCTCACTGTTCACTGTTAACTGTTAACTGTTAACTGACTATATCAACCAACCTTTCAAACGCTTAGCAATATGAGGACGACGCAATTTACGCATTGCTTTACTTTGAATTTGTCGTACTCTTTCACGGGAAAGATTGAACATATTACCAACTTCCTCTAAGGTACAGGGTTCGCTACTAGCTAAACCGTAACGCAAGGAAATTACGTCTTTTTCACGTGGAGTTAGTACGTCTCCCAAGACTTCCCAAATCTCCTGACGCATCATGCTTTCATTCATTCTTGCTTCTGGAGATTGGTTGTCTTCGTCTTCCAATAAATCCATCAATTCCGTATCTTCTTCTTTACCGACACGGTGGTTTAAGGAGAGCGCTTGACGACGCAATTGTTGCAGCTGACGTAGCTGATTGGCTGGGATATCTAGTACTTCTGCTAATTCTTCTTCGCTGGGATTTCTGGCTAATTTTTGCTTTAATTCTCTCTGTGCTTTCTTGAGTTTATTAAGCTTTTCTACTATATGAATGGGTAAACGAATTGTTCTCGCATCATTAGCAATTGCTCTAGTGATGGCTTGACGAATCCACCAGTAAGCGTAGGTTGAAAATTTGTATCCTTTATCTGGGTCGAATTTTTCAGTAGCACGATTTAAACCCATCGCTCCTTCTTGAATCAAATCTAGAAAAGGAACTCCACGGTTAAGATATCGTTTGGCAATAGAAACCACAAGACGTAAGTTGGAACGAATCATTTTACGCTTGGCAACTTTACCTTGGTATAAACGATGCTCCATTTGCTTAAGAGTAATCCCCATTTCCTCTGCTATTGCAGCTCTATCTGGGGAATATCCTAATTTTTCTTGAGCAGAAGCTTGTGCTTGTCTTACTTCTTCGAGGATGCGTACTCTTCTTGCTAACTCTACCTCTTCATCGGGTTTGAGCAATGGATAACGCGCCATTTCTTTAAAAAACGCTCCTACTGCATCATCGTACTCGGTTTTGTTGTATCCAGTAGGTCGCGCAGCCGCTAATTCATCCCCATTGGTTGCTTCACTTTCAATATTTTGAGCAATTATAGCTTCATCATCTGTCACTACTTCTAAAACGTTAATTGCTTCTGATTGATTCTCCTGGGCAACTTTCTGCATAGTTTCCATTGTTCCCAATTGTGCAATACTCATAGTTTTTTAAATGGGGAATTGTTGCTTAATACCGTAAATAACGAAAGTGACAGCTACCGCATTGACATTTCAAGCTGAAATTTTTCATACTCTTTATGCCTTTCACGCTTATCTAAAAGCATCTAAGCGTGGTCATACAGCTTGAGTTTTACTTTTTGAGTAAATCTTTTTTATTTAATACAGCTATCAACCACTGATATGGCATAGTTATACTTTTCACATACAAATATAAACTTGATTAACCTTTGTAAATATATTCTGAGATTTTTTCCTCTAACAGAATTTTCTTCTTATCACCTCCCAATTTTTATGCTCTTTATTTACTCGATTTTATTTACTCAAAGAATCAAAAAAACTCTATTATCATCTAATTCTTCAGCTAACCCATGTTTATCTTAATACTTTTACGATTTTTTGTTGGATAACTATCTGCTGATAATTCTATCTTTTGATTTGCCAGTATATGACTTATAGTACTTTCGGCTTAATTAAGGGTTGAAATATTGCAGGTCAAGCTGTGAGAATTCATTCTCTATATAAAAGCATCTCATATACTGCCAAAACTGAATATCTATCAATAGAGAGATTAGCCCTATTCCCTAATTGGTAAAGAGGGCAAGAATTAACTTAAAGTATCTTTAGTTTATTTGAGAATAAATCAGGCGGTATCAAAAAATCATAAAAATAGATGTTTATGTAAGGTTTGTTTATGAGATAACATATCTAGGAAATTTATCAACTATTATATCTATTGAAAGTATTGCGAAATACATTTTAACTTATCTATCAGAGATTCTTAGTTTTTGGATAAGTTCAGTCAAATTTGTTAAATCGAAAAAGAGCGATTATTAATCAGTAAAATAAAAAAATATGTATACAAATGACCTAACTGTCTCGACTACTACAGTTGCTTCACCAAGCGGAGAATATAGCTTGCAAATTCCCCGAAGTCAATGGATTGAAGTACTGGTAGACTGTCCGAGGGTCACTGGATTATTTACCTACAGATTACCCGAGCAGTTAGAAGTAAAACCAGGAGATATTTTGAGCGTGCCATTCGGTACGCAAACTGTTGGGGGGATAGCGATTCGTAAATTAACAAAGCCTCCCCAAAATATACCAATAGAAAAAATTAAGAATATAGAAGATGTAGTTAGTGCTGGATTTTTTCCGGATTTTTACTGGGAATTATTGAACCGAGTCGCCAAATACTATTACACTCCATTAATTCAAGTAATTCGCGTTGCTTTACCTCCAGGTTTACTAGGAAAATCTCAGCGTCGTATTAGACTTATTTCTCATCAAAATAGTTCCTCTTCTCTTTCAAAATCATTCTCTCCCGCAGCAAGAAAAATTATTGATTTACTTCAGTCTCAACAAGAAGGAAATTACAGTTTTGTGTATCTACAACGACAAGTGCGCGGCGCATATCGTGCGGTTAGAGAATTACGAAGACTTGGTTTAATAGAAACTTATTTAGAAGCACCGCGTTTAACTAAACCAAAGTTACAAAAAGCAGTAATATTAATCGGAAATAATTTTGCAGCGGATTTAACTACCCGTCAAACAGAAATTTTAGAAGTGTTGCGCCGACGCGGTGGAGAGATGTGGCTAACTGAATTATTACAAGTTTGTAGCGCTGGTTCTTCGACTATAAAAACCATAGAAAATAAAGGTTATGTTGCTGTAGAAGAAAAAGAAGTATTGCGAACCGAGCTAGCTGAAAATGCAGATGAAACATTTACCGGACAGCAAGCAAAAAACCTTACACCAGCCCAACAAACGGCTTTAGAAACGATAAATAATATTAATGGATATGCATCAATCCTATTACACGGAGTCACGGGTTCCGGAAAAACAGAAGTCTATTTGCAAGCAATTGCACCTTTATTAGAAGCAGGTAAATCGGCATTGGTATTAGTTCCCGAAATTGGACTAACCCCGCAATTAACCGACCGATTTCGTGCCAGATTCGGCACCAAAGTTAGCGTTTACCATAGCGCTCTTTCCGACGGAGAACGTTACGATACTTGGAGACAAATGCTAGCGGGAGAACCTCAAGTAGTTATCGGTACCCGTAGCGCCATTTTCGCACCATTGCCAAACCTCGGCTTAATAGTACTAGATGAAGAACACGACTCCTCATTCAAACAAGATTCTCCCATACCTACTTACCATGCTCGTAAAGTTGCCACTTGGAGAGCAGAGTTGCAAAATTGTCCATTAGTGTTAGGTTCTGCTACTCCTTCTTTGGAAAGTTGGATTGCTGCAAGGGGACAAGGAGAGGGGGAGATGGGGAGAGAGAGAGATGGGGTAGAGAAACAGAACATAACTCCTAACTCCTCACTCCTAACTCCTAACTCCTTCCCCCCATCCCCCACTCCCCCCCTCTCCCCCTCCTCTTACTACCTTTCCCTCCCCGAGCGGGTTAATTCCCGACCTCTACCTCCAGTAGAAATAGTAGATATGCGGGAAGAATTACAGCAGGGAAATCGTTCTATATTTAGTAGGTCTTTGCAGGAAGGTTTGCAAGAACTCGCGGAAACGGGACAGCAAGGGATTTTGTTTATTCATCGTCGGGGACATAGCACTTTTGTATCTTGTCGCAGCTGTGGATACGTGATGGAATGTCCCTATTGTGATGTTTCGCTATCCTATCACCAAACCGAAGCAGGAGCGGCTCAGGTTTTGCGCTGTCATTATTGTAATTATTCAACTCCTCATCCTAAAAACTGTCCCGATTGTTGTTCTACTTATTTAAAATTCTTTGGTAGCGGTACTCAAAAAGTAGCGCAAGAGTTAAGAAAACAGTTTCCCGATTTACGTTTTATCCGTTTTGACAGCGACACTACCCGTAATAAAGGAGCGCATCGTACATTATTAACTAGATTTGCTAAAGGTGAAGCGAATTTATTAATCGGAACCCAAATGTTGACCAAAGGTTTAGATTTACCTCAAGTAACTTTAGTAGGAGTAGTTAGTGCTGATGGGTTACTGCATTTATCAGATTACCGAGCTAGCGAACGCGCTTTCCAGACATTAACCCAAGTTGCAGGAAGAGCGGGTAGGGGTGAAGACCCAGGAAGAGTAATTATCCAGACCTACACTACAGAACATCCAGTTATTGAAGCAGTACAGCAGCACGATTATCAAACTTTTATTCAAGACGAATTAGAACAGCGAGAAGCATTAAATTATCCACCATACGGTCGGTTGATTCTCTTACGTTTAAGCAGTTTAGACGACGTACAAGTAGAAAATACTGCAACAGAAATCGCCGAAAAGCTAGAGCAACAGTCACAAATAGACGTATTAGGACCAGCACCGGCAAATGTATTAAGAGTAGCAAACCGCTATCGCTGGCAAATATTATTAAAATTCGCTCCCGAAGAACTACCACAACTACCAGATTGGGAAGAAATACGTCAGCTTTGTCCCGACTCCGTTAGTTTGACTATTGATATTGACCCGTTGAATATTATGTGAAAAGTCAATGCAATTCGCAATTTCTTGTTTCCAGGTTTCACCTGGGAATACAGTTTTCAAGGCTCTACTTTCAGCCCAATGCAAAGAGATGAATTTGAGCATAACTGGTTCCCAGCCTCCGGCTGGGAATCCCTACGATTGAGGCTCTGCCTCAGTTACGACACGAGGCAGAGCCTCGAAACATGTATTCCTAGCCAGAGGCTAGGAACAAGAAAGGCTAGGAACAAGAAATAACTGTTCACTGATAACTGTTCACTGCTCACTGTTCACTGTTCACTGTTCACTGCTCACTGATGATCCACATCCTCCGGATGAACAACTGTTAATTCCGCAATTCTCTGAGCTAAATTATCTGCTGTGACTGGTTTGGCAAGATGTAATGTAAAACCAGCTTGTATTGATTCTTGTTGATTTGTTTCTCCTGCATAAGCGGTTAGCGCAATTGCAGGTATTTTCGCACCTTTTTCGGATGGTAAAGCTCTAATTTGACGTATTAGTGTATGACCATTTACTTCTGGCATGGCAATATCACTGATGAGTAAATCGGGTTTTTGCTGCAAGAACAATTTAAATGCTTGTGGTGCAGATGTTGCTGTCTGTACTGATGCTCCGTAGGTTTCGAGGACAAACTGTAAAAAATCTAAGTTATCTGGTTCGTCGTCTACTACAAGAATATTTATACCGTCAAAATCTAAATTCTTAATTTGTGGCTTATCAGCTTCAGTACTTGTTTTAAAGTCGGACATTAAAGGTATTTCGACTATAAATGTAGTCCCTTTATCAATACCGGGACTTTCTACTTGAATCTTACCCCCATGGAGTTCTACCAAATGTCTGACTATGGCTAAACCTAATCCCAATCCCCCAGTATTTCTGGTGCTGGAACTGTTTTCTTGACGAAAGTAATCAAATACATAAGGTAAAAATTCAGAACTAATTCCTTTACCTGTATCTGTGATTTGAATTTTAGCTTGTGAATTCTTGTAAATTAAGTCTATATTTACTTTTCCTCCTGAAGGAGTAAATTTAACTGCATTAGAAAGTATATTCCAAAAAATTTGCTGTAATCTATTAGCGTCTCCTTCAATAAATGAAGTTTCTGAAGGAAAATCAGTAATAATTTCTACAGATTTTGCATGAGCTGCTAAACGAACGGTTTCTATCGCAGCTTTAATTATATTTATCAAGTCAACTTTTACTGGATTAAGCTGCAATTTACCCCGTAATATCCGTGAAACATCAAGCAAATCTTTTATCATTTCTGCTTGTAATGAAGCATTTCGCTCAATTGTTTCTAATGCTTGGTCAACTTTTTGAGGTGGAATTCTATTAGAGCGCAAAAGTTGAGTCCATCCCAAAATAGGATTAAGTGGGGTTCTTAATTCGTGAGAAAGTACGGCTAAAAATTCATCTTTCACCCGGTTTGCTGACTCGGCTTTTGCTAGTAATCTAATTCTTTCTAATTCAGCTTGTTTGCGTTCGGTAATATCTCTTAAAGTTACCAGATTCGCTATTTTTCCCTGCCAATCTACTTTCACTACACGCATTTGTGCTATCAATTCTTTCCCCGTTCCTGTAGATATATCTACTTCGGTATTGTCTTCACCAGCAACAGGAAAACCAAATACTTCTCCTAAAAGGTCTTCTTCTTTACGATTAAATAACTTCAAAGCTGCGGGGTTAATAAATCTGACCATTCCTTGCTTGTCTACCACCACTATCCCGTCGGGATTTCTAGTAATTAGCATCCGCAATTGCTTTTCGCTCTTTTTCAACGCAGTTTCTACTGTTTCTCTACGATTACTTTCTTCTAGTCTTCGCTGACGCTGTTTTTTTAATTCTGTAGCTTGAGAAAATAAACGTTGCTGTAAATCAGTTAAA
>JBCBHT010000151.1:0-17910 GCA_038525335.1 Cyanobacteria bacterium J06621_15
ATCCTGAGCCAGGATCAAACTCTCCGTTTTGATGGATTACAATACTTAAACAGCAGTTACATTTGCAACTACTACGGCATTGCTTTCTCCTTGACTGACCATTTTTTAACCTTGGTCTTGGTTAATTACTTTACTAACGTAGACCCTTTATGGTATACTGGCTTTCAAACAAATATATAATTTTCTTGGTTCGGAACCCTTGAGGAGTAAGCGTTTCGCGTTTCTCTCTCTCAGGCACTTATACATAGTACCGAGAACACTTATTCGTGTCAATACTTTTTTCAAAAAATTTTGGAATTTGTTTTTTTTTCGTCGCTCTACGCCATGCGCTGCAACGGTTTTAAGCTATAAATTATTTTTCAACTTTTTTATAAATTACCTTCGTGGTTATCAAATTTCATGGTTTGAAGTCCACGGAGGGCTACTTCATCCTCGGATTTTGATTTTGAGTTAGCTATCGGAGTAGCGAAATTTAAGCTTAAAGGTATTCAAGAACAGTTTTGAACCGTTTTTAAGCAGCCAAAGTTGTTTACCGGTGACTATATATATAAGATTTATATAAGATTTTTTTAGTTTAAAGGGGCTGTTGAAGCTACTTATAAATGATTGCATCACCTTTGAAGACTATATATAGTGCTTGATGTGAAATAATTTAGTATTGATGAACTAACCAATCAACCAAACTGCTTTATGAGACAGCAACTAAGTATAGTCACTTTGGGAGTAAAAGATTTACAGCGCTCCTTGAAATTCTATAAAGATGGATTGGGTTGGAAGCCATCAAACGCAAGTAATGAAAATATTACTTTTTTTCAAATGGGTGGTGTGGTGTTTTCGCTTTATCCACGAGACAAGTTGGCTGAGGATGTGAAAATTAAGCCAGATGGTGATGGCTTTTCAGGAATCACTCTTGCTTATAATGCTAAAGATAAAACCGAGGTAGATAATGTATTAAAGCAGGTGGAAAGCTTGGGAGCAAAAATCGTCAAAAAAGCTGAAAAAGTTTTTTGGGGTGGTTACAGCGGATATTTCTCTGATTTTGACGGACATTTATGTGAAGTTGCATGGAATCCGTTTTTTGAATTTGATGAGTCGAATAATCTCGTACTACCTTGATAGATATAAAGAAAAATCAAGCTTAGTCAAGAATTTTTATGGAAACTGCAACTGCTGTATTACCTCCGTTTATTATTTTAGATAATCGTCTTCGAGACTGGTTACAAGAAGATATAGGAAGAGGCGATCGCACTACGCAATGTCTTGTAAATCAGGAAGAAGTGAGTCAAGCACGATGGGTTGCAAAAGCAGATGGGGTGATTGCTGGTTTACCTATTGGGAGAAGAGTATTTCAGCTTTTAGATGAAAACGTTGAATTTAATCCTTTGGTAAAAGAAGGAGAATTTTGCAAATCGGGAACGGTAATAGCTGAAATTAATGCTTCACTTGTTGCTTTATTAACTGGGGAGAGAGTAGCTTTAAATTTGGCGATGAGTTTGAGCGGGATTGCAACTTTGACTCGGAAGTATGTTGAAAAAATAGAAGATTTACCAACTTTCTTTGTAGATACTCGTAAGACTACACCAGGTTTGAGAATTTTAGAAAAGTACGCGACTCAGGTTGGTGGTGCTATCAATCATCGGATGGGTTTAGATGATGCGGTGATGATTAAGGATAATCATATTGCTGCTGCGGGTGGAATTGGAAAAGCAGTAACTAAAATTCGTTCTCGGATTCCTTATCCTTTAACTATAGAAGTGGAAACAGAAAATTTAGAACAAGTTAAAGAAGCTTTAGAGTATCAAGCTGACATTATTATGTTAGATAATATGAAGCCGGATATGATGCATCAAGCTGTCAAATTTATTCGTCAGCATAATAATAAAGTGAAAATAGAAGCTTCTGGTAACGTGACGTTGGAAACTATCCGCACTATAGCCGAAACTGGAGTTGATTATATTTCAAGTAGTGCGCCAATTACTCAGTCAAAATGGTTGGATTTAAGTATGAGAATTAATTAAGATGAAAAATAATGCTTTAAAAAAAGCTTTTTTTATATTGATACCAGTTGGAATAATATTAATATTGCTTCAATCTAATAAAGTAAAGGCTGAAAATAACATTCAATGGAAAGCTGTACCGGAAACCGCTATTCCAAGCAGAATGAATCCAAATCCTCGACCAGCTTATATTGGCAAAAATACCTCAATAAGGCGAGGTGAAAATATTGTATTTGATGCATATATTGATGAACAATATGTTTTATATGCTGGTAACTGCCGCACGCAAATGCTTTATCGTTTGAGTATTGGAAGCTTTGATAAAAAACGTCAGCCTCAGAATATCAAACCATATCCTAATGAAAAATGGTTTCAAGCGAATCAGTTTCAAAAATATGTACTTAATGCAGCATGTTCGGAATAATCAGTTACTGATAATCCTATCTACCGATACAGAGACATTGGGAAATGCTAAAGGATAAATCGTACCTTCAGTGACTGTAAATTTTGAAGCGTATTCTCCATCAGACGGTTCTCTAAATACAATTAATTGTCTTTTTTTGAGATTTATCACCCAATATTCAATTATTCCGACTTCAGCGTAGATTTTTGTTTTCGTTTCTAAGTCTTTTTCTAAGCTGGAATTGGAATACTCAATTAACCAAAAAACGTTTTCGGGATAAGGATGATGTTCTAAATATTCACGTCCTAATGGTTGAACAATAGCAATATCTGGCTCGGGTTCGGAATTATTAGGAAGTATAATAGGTTTTGCTGGACGAACCATTGCTTTATCACCTAATAACCGAATCAAATATGTTCCAGCTTCAGTACTAAAATAAGCGTGGGGTTCTCCTTCTGGTGACATCTCTACAATTTCTCCCCTGATTAATTCCACTCGACGATTATCAAAGATTCCCGCTTCAATCATCTGGTGATATTCTTCTATCGTCCATTTGGCTAGAGTTACTGTCATAGTTAGTCTCCCATACAACTACGCAACTTAATCGTGTTTCTAATTGATATTTTATCCAAAAGTAATCATAAGAATTTTGCTTTATTTATCAAGCTGTAATTCCGCAATCACTGGAAGATGGTCGGAACCTCCTCCTTCACTAACATAAGCTTCAACTGTTTTAATATCTTTACTATGCCAAATATAATCAATTCTTCCTACAGGAAATAATTTACCTTTAAATGTATGTCCGAAACCCCATCCCGCTTCATAAAAGCTATCATTCATTGCTTTTTTCATTGACGAATAAGTTTCTGAGGTATCTGTAAAGTTACAGTCGCACATGACTATTATGGGGTCATCATAATTTTTTGCAATACTACTTAAATAAGATACTTGCTCAGCACGACGAGCGTACCAATCTTGAGCTAATCTATAAAATTTATTTAGGGGATAAAATGGAATTAAATGTGTAACTATCGCTTCTAACGGTTCTCCATTATTTAAACGAAGGGTGACTTGAATTCCACGTTTTATTGGTGGTTCTGGTAAAGCTATAAGTTTGTCGATAGGAAAGCGACTTAAGATTCCGACATTATGAGAAAGCTGGACTGGGTGGAAAGCTTGATGGGGATAATCTTTTTCAAAACTTTTAATTAAATTAGGTAAAGCTTCTGGAGTTATTTCTTGTAAACCGATAATATCGGGATTATTTTCAACGACCATTTTAACTATTGAATCATAGTCGGTGTTACTCCGAAGCATATTAAACGTCATTGCTTTTATAGTTTGCTGGTTTTGAGTAACTGGGGCTGATAAGGATGGTAGAAAAAACGAACTGTATAAACCGAAAAATATTCCTAAAGGAAAACAAAGTCCAAAAAGTAAGCTCCATCTTCGAGAAAATAGCGCGAATGGTAAAAATATAATTAATGGGGTAAAAAGATATAAAGCTATAGTATTTACTAAGGCTAACACCCACAAACTATCGAAGAAAAGGAAGCGTAATAAAATCCATAGAGAGAATAAAATTAGGTAAATCCATGCTAGACGAGAAATGAATTTAGAAATAAGCATAAGAGATTTAATACAGTAATTATGGATTTACTATTAATTGTTATAACCTACTTTATTTAAAATAATTTTGATAGCATTTAAGATAACTTCTGGACTATCAACCCAAACAAAATGGTCGCTTCTTGGTGCTTGTAGCTGAATACAATCGCTAGATAGCTTGAGTAATTCAGCGTGCATTTTTTCTCGTAATTGATCTGCAGCTTTTAACGGTAAAACAAAAGTCCATATAGAAGGTTTGAAAAAAGAATCGGCTTTAATACTTACAATCGGTAAATCTCCAAATTGATTAGCTTTACTTACCTGACGAGCGCTAATATCAAGAGTTAATATTTCCTGAACCATTGTAATCCAATGTTTAGCTCGACAAAAAGAGCGCTTGATTGAATTTAGATTATTCTGAGGAAATTTACGTAATTCGGGTTTTATAAATTCAAATGCTTTAATATTTTTCAGCAACCGAATAATACCAGAGATTGAACCCAATATTGACATCAAAAATCCAGAAGCAAAGAAAAGTTTCAATACTGTTAAACTAAAAGGCATATTCAGCATTCCAGTTTCGTGAAGTCCATCTGTAAGTACCATTCCGACAACTTTTTCAGGAAAAGTATGCGTGTATAATCGCACGTTGAAACTACCAAAGGAATCTCCAATCAAAATGTATGGTGGTTCAATTCCAGTATGATTTAAAAGAGTATCTAGTTCCTGGACAATTTGTTCGCTGCTTCTTTGATGGGGACTTCTTTCGCTCCAACCATATCCAGCACGGTCGTAAATACAAACTCGGGCAATTTTTGCTATTTCTTCAATAAGTAAATAACCTTCAATTCCTCCCAAACTATGGTCTAATATAACAGTCGGACGAGATTTTCCCATCGTATATAAATGTAATTTATAGCCTCCAATATCAATCAGTTGTCCTGGAGGAGGTTGTTTATCTTCAATCCAGGTTGCAATTATTTGATAAATCGTTGTTGCGATTAAGATTATGTAATTGATTGGTAGATGCATTTATTATAAATTTCAGTTTTCTTATGCAATATCATATACATAAAATTATTGATAATGGCGGTCGATTTATTTTTTATGAAAGATTAATTATGGAAAGCTGCACAGAACACGGATAGCGTGGAGTAAGGAGGGGAATATAGATAAGTCATTATAGGGAAAAAAGTAGTTCTAAATCTTTAAAATGAATGGATAGATTGAAATCATTATTATTTTGGCTATTGTTTATTTGTGCTATCCTTACACCAATTATTGTCGAATATTTACGACATCGTTCTTATTTAAAGCATCGTCATATGGATATTACACCCGGTACTCAACATATAGCTTTGTGGGGAAGTTTTTTACAGATGTGTTTCCTTATTTGTATTGTTTTGGTAATCAAGTTTTTATAATTTTTATTTCACTATCATAAAATTAATATGAAATCTCACATCGAAATTATCGGAGAATCTAAATATTTAGAAACAGTAGAAAAATACGTTGTCGATATTAATATAATCGTATGGACAAATAGAACTAAAATCCCTTTGAATGAAGTTACCATTTTACGCAATATGTGTATTGAAAGTTTGTTGTCAAATGGTTTAGAAGAATCGGAATTAAAAGAAGGGGGAATGACTGTACGAGAACGTTCTTTAAATCGTAGAAGAATCAGACAGGAAGCAAAGCAGAAAATTATTGTTTCTTGTTCGGATATATCTCGTTTAATTAAATCTATATCGACTTTGGAAAAATTATTCAAAAAACCGCGCTATTCGTTTACTTTAGATATGCGTCAGCCGATATTCAGCACAAGCTTGGAAGTAAAGGAAGAAGCTAAAAAAGCAGCAATAAAAAATGCTCGCTCTCATGCAAAGCTTTTATTAGAATCAGCAAATACCAATATTGAAAGTATTATCCAAATTGAAGAACTTTCTCCGATTATCGGAGAATCAGAAGTTTACAGTGATGAATTAAAAGATATAGTAGTTACAGCATCGTCATTATCGAATAGCGATGCGAATTATATAAAACTAGAAAATGCAACTCGGGAGATAACTATTCGATATCGAGTTATTTTTGGAATTAAGTCATTATCAGATACGGTAAGATTAAATTCTGCTGATTTCGATTAATATAAGAATTCATGCTACACTTTAACCTCATACGTAGCATTAATGTATTATGAAACGACGACGAAGAATTTGATTTGCTACTACAAGCTTTCTACTAACAAGCTGGATGAGTTGATATTCCAGTGACTATATATAGATGAACTAAACCGCGATAAGAAAGATGAAGCGGTAGAATACATCTGTTATACATGTTATGAGATTTTGAGTTAACTACGAAGTTGCAAAATCAATTAATATGCTTTCTTGTATTTGAACATGAGTAAACAGTAAGATTAAGAGAAAATTACATATGAACGCTACACAAGAACATTTAAGAGAAAAGTTAAAACAGGCTCTAGGTAAGGCTTTCGGTGATGAATATACGAATACTGACCCAATTTTAGTTCCTGCATCAAATCCTAAGTTTGGTGATTTTCAAGCTAATATGGCTTTGTCTTTAGCGAAGAAATTGGGACAAAAACCTAGAGATATAGCAGGTCAGGTAGTTGATAATCTTGATGTGTCGGATATTTGTGAAAAACCTGAAATTGCTGGTCCCGGTTTTATTAATTTACGGTTACAAACATCATATCTTGAAGCTCAGTTAAATTCGATTCAAAAAGATGAGCGTTTGGGGGTTCCGATAGCAAAACAAGCAAAACGGGAGGTTGTGGATTTTTCCAGTCCGAATATTGCGAAGGAAATGCATGTTGGACATTTACGTTCTACTATTATCGGTGATGCGATCGCCAGAATTTTGGAATTCCGAGGACATGATGTACTTCGGTTAAATCACGTTGGTGACTGGGGTACCCAATTCGGGATGTTAATTACCAATCTCCGAGAAGTCTCACCTGAAGCTTTAACTACTGCTAATGCTTTGGATATTGGAGATTTGGTAAATTTTTACAAACAAGCCAAAAAACGGTTTGATGAAGATGAGGATTTTCAAGAAAAGTCGCGGAATGAAGTTGTAAAATTACAAGCAGGTGCTGAAGATACTATTAATGCTTGGAAATTACTTTGCGAACAATCCAGAAAAGAGTTTCAGGTAATTTACGATTTGCTGGATATCAAGGTAGAGGAAAGAGGTGAATCTTTTTACAATCCTTTATTACCGGAAGTAGTAGAAGATTTAGATAAAGCGGGATTGTTAGAATCAAGCGATGGTGCAAAGGTTGTATTTTTAGAAGGGTTTAAAAATAGAGAAGGAGAACCTTTACCGTTAATTGTACAAAAGTCCGATGGTGGTTATAATTACGCAACTACAGATTTAGCAGCTTTACGTTATCGGATACAGAAAGACGAAGCCAAAAGATTAATTTATGTGACGGACGCTGGACAAGCAAACCATTTTGCTGGTGTATTTCAAGTAGCAAATCGCGCTGACTGGATTCCTCAAGATGTGGAAATTGTTCACGTACCTTTCGGTTTGGTATTAGGAGAAGACGGGAAGAAATTAAAAACTCGTTCTGGGGAAACTGTGAGATTGCGGGATTTATTAGATGAAGCAGTTTCTCGGTGTCGTGAGGATTTAGAAACTAGATTAAAAGAGGAAGAAGGAAGAGAAGAAACGGAAGAATTTATTACTAATGTTGCTAAAGTTGTGGGAATCAGTGCGGTTAAATATGCTGATTTGAGTCAAAATAGAACGGGTAACTATAAATTCAGTTTTGATAAAATGCTTGCACTTAAAGGTAATACTGCACCTTATATGCTTTATGCTTATGCAAGAACTCAAAGTATCAGTCGAAAAGGTAGTATTGACTATCAAAACTTGGGTGAAAATATCAAAATCATGCTGAAGGAAGAAGCAGAATTAACTTTAGCGAAACATATTTTACAGCTAGATGAAGTTATTGCTGAAGTAGAGCAAGAATTACTTCCGAATCGATTGTGTGAATATCTTTATATATTAAGTGAAAAATTCAATCAATTCTTTGAAAATTGTCCGGTATTAAAATCGGAAGAACCAGTTAGAATATCAAGGTTAGCTTTGTGTGATTTGACAGCAAGAACTTTGAAATTAGGTTTAAATTTATTAGGAATTGAAGTTTTGGAAAGAATGTAATTGATAAAGTGTATTGTCAAAGTTTTTAAAAACCTGGTTTATTGAATAAATCGGGTTTTTGAAATACTTCTATTTATCAATGAAATTCTTCTATAATCTCTAACATAAACTGTATTGCTTCAAAATATTTATGTAAAGGTGAAAACCTTACTATACTTCTAAACAAGCTTGGTTCAAAAATTCCTTCTAGGTATTCTATAGCAACATATATCGTTTCATCTACAAAAGAAATAGAAATACTTCTATTAACATTTTTATGAAATCTAACAATTTTTTCTATTAAACTGTTTGATAAAATTTTTCTTACTTGTATTTGGTCTTCACCATAAACTGAAAATAAACGATTAAATTCTGAATTATCAATTTCTACAAGTCGTTTTTCTCGGTTGTTTAGCAAGTTTACAGAATTATTTGATGATTTTGTTTTAATTACAGTTATTGGAAGCGATTTTTTATTTAATTTAGCAGAGAAGAATAAACCTATAAAAGCTTGATTGCTGTAATCCTTATTTTTCAAAACTTCAATTTTAAAACGTTTAAAATCTAAATTTTTACCGTTTATTATTCTATTAATTATATAAGGTACTCCCTTAAATAGCCGAAGAATTAATAATAATATTGCTGCTAAAATAGAGATTACAGGTACTGATGCAATGGCACGTAATTTTCCATTTATATTAAAAAAATTGTTCCAAGATTGATTAGCGGTAGGGCTAACATGAATTTTTGAGATTCTAATATCTATACTATTTATTATTCCACTGATTAAATATTTTTGCTTGACATCATTAGATTCAAACAAACTATTTAAAATTTGACTTCTATATATATTGTAAAGAGTTAGATTATTTTCTTCCTCCGAACATATAGTTGATATTTTTAAGCTTTTATCTGTATTAATAAATTCGTATATTCTATGAATTAGATTATCATCTAATCCATGAGTAAAAGCTTTAAAAGCAGATTGATAAAATAATAAATATACTGTAGCAAATATGAAAATGAGAAGAAAATAGATTAACGAAGGATATACAAGAACAAACAATAAGATTGCAAGAGCAGTAATATTGCAAATGAAAATTGTTGCTATTGCTTGTTTACGTCGAGCTTCAAATCTTTTTAAAACTCTAAGTAAATTTATTTGATAGAATTGTTCAAATTCATCAATTGTTCTTAAACGGAATAATTTGATAACAGGTTTTTGAGTTGAGTCTTGAAATTCATCTAAGGAAATATATGAATCATCAACACTTTCTATTTGCAGAGGTAAAATATGAGTTTCAATTAAATTTTCTGGTGGATTTTCACGAAATAAATCAGTATATAATAATTCTCTAGCCCATCTTTGACTGAGTTTATCTTCGCTCGTTATCAACTTGATACAAAGCTTAGTAGCTAATTCTAATTCTCCACTATTTAAATAAAAATGAACTAAATATTTACTAGCTTGTAAATATTCCCTAGTTCCCGGTAAAGTATTTTTACAGTATTCTTCAAAGATATCAAATGCTTCAGCGTAATTTTTATATATTAATTCATCATATCCCCGTTTATATATCTCCGATGCTTGTTTAGAAGATAGTAATTCTGTTTCTTTCTCTAAATGTGCTTTTCTGACCCATTCAGGTTTTGATAAGGAGCATAAATATTGATTTGCGAGTAGTCGAGTTATATAATGCTTGCTGTTGAGAAGTTGATTGCAAAGTGCTACTGCGTTTTTTGATTGTCTGTTGAGATGGTAAGCTTCAATTAATAAAACTTGTGCATATAAATGCTCTTTGGTATTAAATTTCAAACTTTCACAAGCTAATTCTAAACTCTCTACAACATGAGAATTACTTCCGAATTCTAAATAGTCATTGATGGAATGTAATACCAGCTTTGCTGATTCACTATCCCAAACTGGTTGATTATCACTTTCAATAACTTCCTGGGGTAAAGATTGATAAGCTTCGGGGGATAGATAAGCAAGTACTCGTTTAGCCCATTTTTTGATTTGAGGATGTCCGTTGATTGCTAATTCTTTAGTACGTTGAATTGCTGTAGATTTATCTCCGAGATAACCGTAAGCTTTAACTATGTGTTGTTGAGCGTATATATATTCTGAATAATTACCTTCAGAATCTGCTTGATAATTTTGACAATATTCCTCTAATAATTCTATCGCTGTAGAAAAATTGCCACGCTGAATTTCACTTACACCTTCGATAAGTGTATTTAAGGTAGATGACATGGTTATTAAATTGGATTTTTAAATCTATGAGATATATATAAATTTAGTGGTGAAGATAAGGGATGAATCCCTTACTACGAGCAAATTAATTGGGTTTTTATATTAATATTATATGAAGTGTTATTTTGACGTTATAAGGGTGTAATTACGCAATTGGGTGTAGAGATGTATCACTGCTACGTCTTTATAGTCTGGGATTATTGTTAAATGAAAGCTGTTTTTTACAGTTTGTTTTTGATGGTTTAAAAGCTATTTTAAGGATTATATTCAAATTCATATTCGGAAGTAATTCCAATCCAATCACCATCTGGGGTTTGTCCAACTTCATAGGTGTAACCGATGTCCCAAAAGCCGATTTCATATCCAGTTCGTGATTTCAAGCATTTATTCATGAACTGACTCATTTTACGGCTGTTATCGCAATTGCTACTATATTCAGATTCACAAAACCTTCATTAATCATCAAATTCCACAGATTAAATTCACCTTGGGTTGATGTTTCCCAAAAGAAAGTCTTACCAGGATTGAGAACTTCAAGAGTTCCTAAAAGTTTAGTTGTTGAGGAGTTCATTAGGGAGCATCCCAAATGTGTAAAAATATCATTTGTCATTGCGAGTGGAACAAAGTGGAACGACGCATTCAGCGAAGCTGCGGATCATCGCAACACTTTTAGATTGCTTCACTTCGTATGTCCTAATGTCCTAGCGGACACGCTTCGCTAACGGACACGCTTCGCTAACGCAATGACAATCACAATATTAATTGTGCAAAATTGGGATGCTCCCGTTCATTATTTTAGATTTTATTTGAGATATTGAATACAAAAAATCCTTTTAGAGCATAGAGTAAAGAAATCGAGAGATGATTAATCACTATTTGATAAATACGGACAATTATCGTTATACTCCACCGCTAACCGTACCGCTAAATGTAAATCCCCAGCTAACAATTCCAACAACGAAACCGGAGTATCCAAAGATTCCACAACCTGCAACTTTGCTTCTAATTTCCCTTCCTGCGATAACCTTTCTAACAACTGCAATCGATACCGTAAAGGGATATATTCATTTTTCAATCCCTGAATTAACCGATTCACCGGAACCCATTCACTCAATAAATCCGGAGGTACAAGAGCAAATCGCATCAACTCTACAGCTAATCTGTCATTTTCTCCCAAATCCTTATTCCACAACACTTCCGAAACAGCTTCTTGACAATCTTCTTCGATTTCTCCCACCCAATTAACATGTAAACGAGATGCTTCCACAACCTCGGAATAATCGCTATTAACTAAAACCTCTAAAAGACTGCGAGGAGTATCGGAAAAAGAGGCGTTAAGCGAAGCTCACCAAAGGTATCGCCATTTGCATTTCCTCGGATTCTTCTAACAATTCTTCAAGAGCATCCAAAAATCTTTGTAAATCTCCTGCACAAATCCTATGAAGTGACTACATAATTCTAAATTTTTATTTAAGTAGTACAATTATACTATAAAACCTAGAGTTGTCAAAAGTTTGATTTATAAATCTATAATTCCCAGATTAAAAAGAGATTTTTGAGATAAATATAAGCAAATTATCATCTAATTGATTGATTTAGAGAAATTAGATAAAAATTCGATATACATAATCTGTAATATTTATTTTACAAAACTTTGCTTTTCCGAATAGTCGAAAAAGATTCCTATTTACGAACGAGATTACAGCACATTTGGGTGTAATATGAATTTGGTACACTCTGTAGCGCCGATATTATCTATTTTGCTTTTTTAAAGTTAATAGAGGTTAATAAGTTGATTTAATGCAGTAATTAACTTTAAAAACGTATTACAAGATTGAAAAAGTCTGATAAAAAAGGTTTCTGAGCGAGTTTAGATATTAATTTTTGTAAAATAGGTAGTTATTAAAAATACTTTTTCAATAATAATTTTCTACGTGATTGACAAAAATCACGTTTGATGAGGATTGAAAAAAATTGTTTTTTGTGATTTTTGATTATTTAATTTTTGATAATGGTTGATTGTTTATAGAAGATTGTTGAAAGAAAAAACCGCATATGCAGAGTACGCCGAGGAAAGAAATTGATAGAGAGATAATGATTATTTTTATAACTTAAAGATGGTGCGTGACGCTAAGATAAATAATAACTACGTAGAAAATTTATCTTAGCGTCACAGCACCCTACAATTACCAATTACCAATTACCGATTACCAATTACCAATTACAATATCCCCCGATAGTGAATAAAGGTCAAAATCACTGCCCAAGAACCCAAGGCAACTTTAATTGCAACCAAAAAGTTCAATAATGGCAATACTCCACCACTAAATAAGGTACCGAATTCACCGAAGGGTAGTTCAAATCCCGATAGCTTGATTACTGACAATACTATAAATATCAATACAGAAATCTTCTCCCATTTGGAAGCGTGCCATTTTTTGTAAAGTGACTGCATCCATTCTGGTGAGGAGGTAATCGCAACCAAACCAATTGCTGTACCACCAGCTACTCCAGCAGCAAAACCACCACCGGGACTCAAATGTCCTCTTATCGCTAATTCAATTCCTACCAAAGCTGCAATTGTTGCACCCAATCGAGCTAATATTATTGAAGGTCTATCTGAAAAATGATAAATCGCACAAAATGGTCTTTCGTTAGCCAACATGTAGGTAGCTCCCATGATGGCAATTGTAAACACGACGACTTCAAAAATGGTGTCGTAAAGTCGATTCCTAAAGATGATTCCCGATACTGCATTGGGTACTCCGCTATCCCTGACGACTGCATCGACAATGGATATAGATAAATCTGCTTCTGGATTAGATACGAGCAACATTTTGACGAATAGTGCAATTCCAGCAACTACATATATCCATCTCATAACGGCTGCTCCTCCAATTTTGGTAAATTAACACCTATTTCGGTTGCGTAACTTAAAACTGTTTGGGGGGATTTAAGTTCGTTTATCATGATGTCGTAGATACGTTGAATGCGAATAGTGGTTCGCAAGGGTACTTCTGCATCTAAATGATGGGTACAGGTTGCGTGGATTTCTTTTTCACTCAAAGCTCTTTGTAAAGCGTGAATATCGTTATAAGGTACTAATTCCAATCGCATATGACGCTGATTTAAAACTTTTCGGAGGTCAGCGGTTAAGTCTATAAAAGCGGGTTCTTGTTCGAGATGATGGGCTGCATCGGCTAACATTCCGACTCGTAACACTAAGGATGAACGTACTGCTACTGCATACAGGGTAATTGCTAACAAAGTACCCATCAAAGCTTCTGTTAATGCGACATCCGCAGCACCTAAAACTGCATACACTAACGCTGCAATGGCCCCCAAAATTCCTCTAAGCGCTAATGCATGATAGGGATTAACTTGAAATACTACCAAGAATGAGGTTAAAGGTAGTAAAGCGACAATAATATAAAGGTAAATATCAAGATTATCGTTCATTGCTATCTCCTTCACCGGAACAGTAAGCTAAAACATAACCGAGCATGGTGTTCCAAATTGCTAGGGTGATGATGGCAAGAACAAGTAATGGCCATTCTGCGGTTTTTTTGAATAGCAATCCGAAGACAATCAAAATCGAACCGAGGGTATCCGAAACCGAAAGACTGTGTAATTTAAACAATACGGAACGTTTTCCCATCAAAGGGAAGGTACCCCAAAACCAGAAAAAAATGCCTATACCAATAAAGAAATAGCTAGTTAAATTAATATCAATCATGTTTCTCTTAAACGCTTGAGTATATGTGCTAACAACATTATTCCCGCATCACCAACGCTGAGGATAATCACTGAAACTACTCCAATCATCCAATCATCGCGGATTACCGAAACCACCATAGCAATGATGGCTGTTTTAGTAGAAATACTGGCAAATGCCAACATTGTCTGCCAAATATTTTCGTCTTTCCAAGCTTCGTAAATGGGTATCAACAAAGCTAGAAGCATGGCAAATAAAATTATCAGATTTAGATTTAGGCTTAAATCTATGTTTATAGTCACAATCCTGTCCTCCTTGGTAGCACTCGATGTACTTCATACCAGCCATCTTGACGATATTTATAAACGATTGTCTTTGGTGTAAAGGTAATCAAAAAGATGTCTAAGAAGATGAGTCGCGGAGAACGATTGGCTGGAACCTCTTCTAGAATCACATCTTCGCCTTTGTGGGGACGAAAAATAATTTCAAAGGCTTCAATATAAGCTTGGGGAACTGCCAAAAGGATTTTCCACAATACAGTCAACCAATCTTTCAATACTTCCTTAGATGGATAACCACGAGGTAAAACAAAAGCAACAATTACACCGATGATGATATTGGCAACGCTCAAATCGGATGTAAGCAGAAACCAAATAGTAAGCCTTAATATGAGATTCCCAACCATGAAAATGCCATCCAAAATAATAAAACTGCAATCAGACTCATTGCACCGGTAAGATGCTCAAATTCCTCAAATACGCGAGGTAATTTCAAAGTGGTACGTTTGATTATCAGCCAATAAAGTAACCAACCCACGGCTATAGTTAAAAGTGCTTTACCGATACCATCAGGAGTATAAGCTTGGGGATAAAGAACGTTAGCAGTAAACAACCATCCGAGTAGCAGTACAATTGCAGCCCAAAAACCTGGTTTTGGTTTTTTTCCTTCTCCATGAGGTAGGAAAATAAATTTGGCATATACTGTTGCTGTTCCGACAACGGCAATGTTCATAGCAATTTCTTGCCAAGGTAATAAACTCTTCATCGTTAAGGATTTTGCACCAAAACCCGTCAACAAGGGTAAACCGGAAATTGACAAACTCCCTATAACTAAAACAACCCAAATGGAAGTAGGCATCGGTTTATTCTGCAATTCTTTTAAACTACGACTGGGTAAATTACCCGCAGTCAAAAACAGCGCTGCTTTTGCTAAACCGTGACCTAAAGCGTAATATCCTCCCTGTAAAGGAGCAGCAAGAATCCAACCTAGCTGTGAAATGGTACTTGATGCTAATACTCGCTTGGTGTCGTTTTCAAATAGAGCATACATAACTCCCAAGAAAGCAGTTGCTACCCCAAAACTCCTAACAATCGGGTCTATTTCTCCAACAATTAAGGCACACCTGACCATCGGATACACTCCAGCTTTGACCACAACCCCAGACAGCAAAGCGGAAACGGGAGTCTCAGATTCCGAATGAGTTAAAGGTAGCCATAATCCCGAAACAAAAACTCCTCCTTTAACCAACAGTCCGACAAAAATCAAAGCTAATGCTTCCGGAGGAGCTTTACTTAAACCAGCATAAGTAAATGAATTATTGGCTTGATATACCAGCACAGCACCAATCAAGTAAAACAACATTGCTGTGTTGCTGATAAATAGATATCGTAAAGCTACCCAAATGGAACGGTCTGTTCTGGGGTAAGCAACTAATAAAAACGCGGCGATTCCGCTGACTTCTAAAGCCACATATAAACTGATAAAATCCGTACAGGTAAATGCTGCATTGACGCTGCCATGCACGATAATAGCTTGAGTGTAGAAAAAAGCTGATTTATCGCTACGCCAACAGTAAAGAATAACCGCAGCAGTTACTAGAGCATTAGTTAATATGAAGTAACCGCTTAACTCATCAACGGCTAAAGTTACGCCAAAATTATCTAATAACTCTAAAGTTAATGGCGACCGTTGAATAAAAAGCGTTAATGCAAACAGGAAGGAAACAACCGTTCCCAATAATGCTAAATAGCGGTCAAGCTTGGGAATAAGATAAATTGTAAAACCCAAAAAAAATGGCAGGGTTGCCCAAATTATAGTAATGATATTCATGATGGTGTATTATTTTTCTCAATCTCATTACTTTCCAAAGTGGGATTGTCCCGTGCTAATTTCATCACACCAACCAGCATCAGAGCTTGAATCGAAAAGCCGATAACAATCGCTGTTAAAATAACCGCTTGGGGAACCGGGTCTGCGTAAGTGCGATTTTCCACTCCTGAAAAAATTGGAGTAAATAAACCTTTTCGGGATGCGATGGTGACATAATAAGCAATAACTCCCGTACTCATCACATCCATGGAAACTATTTTCATTACCAGGTTTTCTTTAAAGATGATTCCGAAAAACCCGCATAAAACTGTTGTGAGGACAAAGGCTTCTAACACAAGATTTGCTTTTCAGGTAAAGTTTAGTTATAGTTATTCTCTAGGAACTGTATTATTTTTTGGATATTGAAGTTTTCTACATCTTGTGGTATTAAGGATATACGAATAACTACCAATTAAAGTAAATTTTAACTGAATAAAATAATACAAATGTTTGCTTGAATTATGGCTCTGGTAAGAGATAGAGCGTTATTTAAATAATTTACATATCCCGATTTATATAACTTTTTAAAAGAATACGAAAACGCAAAAGGCTTTCAAGTTTGTATTTGCAGAACATGCGGAACGCGATTAATGTACGCATTGACTTTTATACTTCATCCTGTTCTTAAGATTTGCTCAATGTCTTATATATAGAATATATGGTAGTAGGGGTTGAAGGCAAGAAATTGGTTTTGAAAGGGTATTGGGTAATAGGTAATAGGTAATTGCAGGGTATGTGACGCTTCGATAAATTTAGTTTTTTATAAAAGATTTTTAATAGCCTCATGTACCATTAGCAAGCTAGGGTAAAATTGGAAGGTATCAAAAGAAAACACTACTTTAGACAGAGGATGAAAAGGAAAGAGTCGAATAGAAAAAGTAGTAGCTTCACCCATCAACGGTAAATTAAAGTGAAATCCAAAGTTATAGTAATTAGGGATTGTAATCAAATTCGCTGGTTAGCTTTAACCCAACTCGGTTATTTTCTGTGGATTCACCGACGATGAATAGTTGCGTATAATCCCAAAAATGAAATGTATACAGTATTAATTCTGAAAATTTAGCTTTGAGAAAAGGATTTCAATGCTGATATTTTTGATATAGTTCTTCTCCTTCTTCTTCTGAACCAGAGCTTTGAAAAAGATATTCTCGTTCGTCTGGGTAAAAGCTTTTAAATTTAGCAATTTGGAGAAATCCAGATTTAATTAAAGCGTTTTGAATTGCTGTTTGTTTTGTTGAAGCAGTTTGATAAATAATCTGATGGTTATAAGTATTTTCGTAATCACCGTCATAGAAGGAGCTACCGGAGCAAATTGCATCAACTCCACCGCTAACCTTTCATTTTGTCCCAAGTCCCGATTCCGCAAAACTTTAGCAACATCTTGATAATCTCCCAAGGTAACCGCAAAATTAACGTGTAATCTGACAACTTCCACAACTGAGGAATAATCGCTGTTAATCAAAACCTCTAAAAGACTTCGGGGAGTTTCAATAAAAGATGCAACGGCAATCTGTATTTCCTCAGATTCCGTCAGTAATTCTTCTGGTGTTTCTAAAAATCTTTGTAAATCCGATGCACTAATCCTGTGAAGTGACTGCATAATTTTAAT
>JBCBHT010000152.1:0-17811 GCA_038525335.1 Cyanobacteria bacterium J06621_15
CATTAGCAAGCAATCGAGAAGAAATAGGGAAGATTTACGTTTTTTGCTTTGGTAACAAAACCGTCTCAACTAATGAAAAGGACTACTAGTAAGATATTATTTCTTCCGTAAATCCTTATTGCAATACAACAAGCTGTGACTGAATTGTTACCAAAGCAAAAAACGTAAATCTTCCCTATTTCTTCTCGATTGCTTGCTAATGTAGCAGATGATATGCTCTTGCTGTAACCATAGAGACGTAATTTACCCGTCTCTTAATGGTTTTCCTTTTAATCAAGTAATTCAAAATGAATTTTATAGTGATATGGGAAGGTTAAATGTCAAAGGTTAAAGGTTAAAGGTTAAAGGTCAAAGGTTAAATAATCATAAGTTTCAGCTTTTATTACTGTCCTAATCTAATTACGTAGCGCTATGAATTTGTATTTTTAATTTTGAATTTAAATTAGTTAGTTTGATTTTCAAAAAATAAGTAAGTATTTAAAAACAAACAATGAGATATATAAAATAATAGAAATTATCTGCTATTCCCTATTCACTATTCCCTATTACCAATTCCCTATCCCCAATTCCCAATACCCCATTCCCTATTCCCTACTCCCTATTTAATTCAATTTAATTTTTAGTTTGAAAAATGCGTATCCTACTTTTAGAAGATGATGAAATTTTATCAGATATGTTGGTGAAGTCTTTAACTCATCAACACTATATTGTAGATGCGGTTCATGATGGTGAAAGTGGTTGGGAATATGCTCGCAGTGGTAATTACGAACTGGTAATCATGGATGTGGGATTACCGCTACTTGATGGGATTACCTTATGCCGAAAATTGCGGAATGAAGGTTATTCTAAACCTATTTTGCTGATGACTGCAAAAAATGCCATAGCCGACCGAATTAGTGGTTTGGATGCTGGTGCTGATGATTATTTGAGCAAACCTCTGGATTTGGGAGAGCTTCAAGCAAGGGTTCGCGCTTTGTTGCGTAGGGGAGAGGTTGCACCAACTGCTATTTTATCTGTAGGTAAATTATCTTTAGACCCCAGTACAACTCGGGTAAAATACGATGATAAACAGCTAAAATTAACCCCAAAAGAGTACAATTTATTAGAATTATTCCTACGAAATCCATCGCGGGTTTACAGTCGTACCCAAATCGTTGACCATTTGTGGAATTTTGACGACCCACCTTTAGAAGAAAGCGTTAAGGCTCATATTAAAGGTTTGCGACAGAAATTAAAAAAGGTGGGTGCTGTTGATTGGATTGAGAATGTTTACGGTTTGGGATATCGTCTCAATCCTCAAGTAAATGCTACATCTCAGCCTCAAGTAACGGAATCAGTCGAGCAACAATATGGTGATGCTGTTGAGAAAATGTGGCTACAATATCAAGATGCAATGATTCAAAGAATCAAGGTTTTGCAAACAGCATCTACCGCATTTCAAACAGGAAAGTTAACTGAAGAATTGCAAAATTCAGCTTCAAAGGAAGCTCATAAACTTGCTGGAGTTCTAGGAATGTTTGGACGAGACACTGGAACTCAGTTAGCAAGGGAAATTGAGGAATTATTAGCGCAAGATATAGATATTTTGAGTCGCAGCAAGCTACCATCTTTGGTACAAGAACTAAATCAGCTTTTAGCTTTATCTATAAATGACGCTGAATCTACAAAGGATACGGCAAGGTTATTATTTATTGATTCTAATTTGCAATTAGTTCCGGAATTACAGCAACTTGCATTAAGTCAAGGAATGAGTTGGTATGGGGTGAAAAATATTCAGCTAGCTCAAGAGTGGTTGCAAAATCATTCACCGGATTTAATTGTATTGGATATAAATCAACAAACCAAGAAAGAAATTAAGTCCGAGTTGGCATTTATAGATAATTATTCTGCACGTACCCCTGGGATACCTGTAATAGTGATTGCAGAATCCGACAAATTTGACTTACGGGTGAAAGTAGCGCAGGTTGGTGGATGCGGATTTTTAGCTCAACCGAATGCAGCCCAAATATGGGACTTAACCCAGCAGTTACTAGAGCGCCATAGTAATTTTACAACCAAAATATTAGTAGTAGATGACGACCCGATATTTTTATCAACTTTACGTCCTTTGCTCGAACCTTGGGGAATCAAATTAACGAGTTTAGAAAATTCTCAAAATTTTTGGGAAGTATTGGAGTCCGTAGAACCAGATTTGTTGATTTTAGACGTAGAAATGCCAAAAATTAGCGGTATTGAACTTTGTCAAGCGGTTCGTACCGAGCAAAAATGGCAAAGTTTACCGATATTATTTCTGACTTCTCACCGAGATGGAAAAACAATTGAGAAAGTATTTGCTGCTGGGGCTGATGACTATGTAACTAAACCTGTAGTGGGAGCAGAATTATTAACTAGAATTACTAACCGTTTGGAAAGAAATCGTTTATTAAAAACTATATCTACAAAAGACTCCCAGACAGGAATTAACAATTATACAGAATCTAAATTTCTTTTAGATAAACTATTGAGTGAAAATAAAGATGATAGGATTCCAGTTTGTTTGGTAATTTTAGCAATAGCAGAATTTAGCAAAATTAATTTTAACTACGGTCATAATATAGGTAATCAAGTATTGCGAAGATGGGGAAATTTGATACAGAAAGTATTTCGCAGTCAGGAAATATTAGGATATTGGGGAAATGGAGAATTTATCATCGGGATAACCGGAATTGATAAAATACAAGCAAAAGAAAGACTTAATGAAATTCTAGCGATTCTTCGACAGCAAATATTTACAGCATCCGACGGAAATCGATTTCAAGTCACTTGTAATTGCACAATAGCAGAATATCCCACCGACGGAAAAACAATACATTCGCTGTATCAGTCTTCAATGAACAATTAACAATTATCAATTATCAATTATCAATTACCCATTACCAATTATCAATTATTAATTACTAGTTTAAAATTAAATGGTTAACAATCAACCAATAAATCAAGAAAATCATCTTAATAACCTTTTAAATCGCAACAATGCATTATTAAAGGCGCAACAAGATGCGGCGCTTGATGGTATTTTGGTTGTAGATGAAAATAGAAAAATAGTTTCATTCAATCAGCATTTTTGTACATTGTGGAAAATACCGGATAGTATCATCAGCGAAACTAATTCGCCAAAATTATTAGATTATGTATTGAATCAACTGCTATATCCAGAATCGTTTCTTAAAAAAGTAAATTATCTCTACGAAAATCCAGAACAAATTAGTAGAGATAAAATTTATTTTAAAGATGGAAGAATTTTTGAACGTTATTCTAGTCCAATCCAATCGGGTAGCGGAGAATATTTTGGTAGAATATGGAACTTTCGAGATATAACAGAAACCCAGCAAAGAGAAGAAACACTACAGTTAATTGTAGAAGGAACCACTACACAAGTTGGTAGTGAATTTTTTCATTCCTGCGTTCGTTCTTTAGCAACTCTTCTAAAAATGCGAAGTGTTTTGATTGCTGGTTTATTTTGCGAATCTAAAGATAAAGTACGTACCCTAGCATTATGGAATGGAGAAGGATTTGGCGACAACTTTGACTATTCTTTAATAAACAATCCTTGCGAAACATTAATGATGGGAAAAATGCGTTGCTATCCCCATTCAGTACAAAGTTTATTTCCGCAAGACCCCCATTTAAAATTATTACAGGCTGAAAGCTATCTCGGAATTCCTTTATTAGATAAAAGTGGAAAAATTATCGGTTTAATAGCCGCAGTTGATAATAAACCGTTACCGGAAGACATAGAAACAAAAGAATCGATTTTAAAAATTTTCGCTGCTAGAACCGGAGCAGAATTAGAAAGAATCAATTTAGAAAAAGCTTTATTAAAACAGCTTGAACGAGATGCTTTACTGCAAGAAATTACTCAAAAAATTCGTAATAGTTTAGATAGTCAGCAGATTTTTCAAACCACAGTTAATCAACTTGGTAAAATATTCGATGTTAGCCGCTGTCATATTCATAGCTACATTCATTCTCCACAACCGCAAATACCTTTGGTTGCTGAATATCGTCACCCAGATTACCGTTCGATGTTGGGAATTAATATTCCACTTAATAGTAAGCTTAATGGTCAGAAAATTTTAAATCAAGATGCAGCTTGTGTAGCATCAGATATTAACAAAGTACCATCATTACAGCCCGTGCAAAATATTTGCAATCAATGGCAAGTCAAATCATTATTAGCAGTAAGAACGTCCTATCAAGGAAAAGCAAATGGAATCATAGTTTTGCACCAATGTAATCGTATTCGTGATTGGACAAAAGATGAAATCGAACTTTTAGAAGCAGTAGCAGCACAAGTTGGAATAGCATTAGCTCAAGCAAAACTTTTGGAACAGGAAAGAGAAAATACTAAACTTTTGCAGTTAGCAAAAAATCAAGCAGAAGCAGCAAACCATGCTAAAAGTACATTTTTAGCAAGTATGAGTCATGAATTGCGAACTCCATTAAATGCAATTATTGGCTTTTCTAGATTAATGCAGCAAAATAGCGGTATTAATGTTCAACAACAAGAGTATCTCAACATTATTAACCGTAGTGGAAAGTCTCTTTTAAATTTAGTTAATGATGTTCTTGAAATGGCGAAAATTGAAGCCGGACAAACCACATTAAATTTAATTACCTTCAATTTTCATAGCTTATTTCAAAATTTATGGTCAACCTTTCAACCACAAGCAGAAGCGAAAGACTTATCGCTTCAATTTGATTTACCTACCGATTTGCCACAATATATTTCCGGTGACAAAAGCAAGCTCAAACAAGTTTTATCAAATCTTCTCAGCAACGCTATTAAATTTACCGAAAAAGGGAAAATTACCCTATCAGTTACCACTCAAACAAACAAACAAATATTTTCTTCCCCCTCTCCCCCCTCCTCCCCCTCTCCCTCTCCTCTTATTCTCTCCTTCCAAATACAAGACACCGGATGCGGTATCGCTTCAGAAGATGTAAATAAATTATTCCAACCCTTTGTTCAAACCAGCAGTTATAAAACTGAAAATGGAACTGGTTTAGGATTAGCTATTAGTCATGAATTTGTACAGTTGATGGGAGGGAAATTAGAAGTAAAAAGTACTTTAGAAACAGGAAGTATTTTTCATTTTAGTATTACAGTTAATTTATTAGAATCTACATTTAAAACATCAGCAGTTAATTTATTAGAACATTCGCAAAAAAATAATTTAATCAAAGAATCAACAGAAGAATTAACAGAAAAAATTAAAAAAGAAATAACCAGACAAAATCTACAAATTATGTCTAACGAGTGGATTGCTAGCTTAAACCAAGCAGCAATCGAAGTTGATGCAGATACAATTTATCAGCTAATTGAACAAATTCCCCATCAATATCAATTATTAACTGAAGAAATTACAAAATTAACTCGGAATTATGATTTTGATGCAATTATTGCCTTAAGTAGGGAGGAATAAAAATGCTTGAATCTGCAAATAATCAACCACTAGCAGACATTTTAGTCATTGACGATACCCCAGAAAACTTAGCATTACTATCGCAAATACTCAAAGACAAAGGGTATAAAGTTCGCAGCGTCACCAAAGCTTCTACAGGTTTACGTGGTGCAAAAGCAGCACCTCCAGATTTAATTTTACTAGATGTTAAAATGCCGGAAATGAACGGTTACGAAGTTTGTCAGCATTTAAAAGCAGATGAATTAACCCGCGATATTCCCGTAATTTTTATTAGTGCTTTAGGAGATGTATTAGATAAAGTCAAAGCATTTGAAGTGGGTGGTGTAGACTATATTACTAAACCTTTGCAGGTAGAAGAAGTATTAGCCCGGATACAAACTCATTTAACAATCAGAAGACTGCAAACACAACTTCAAAATCAAAATAATCAGCTACAGCAAGAAATTTCCGAAAGAACAGCAGCAGAAGAAAAATTTGCAAAAGCCTTTCGTTCCAGTCCAAATCCAATTACAATTACTACACTGAACGAAAATCGCTTCATTGATATCAACCGCAGTTTTTTAGAAATGAGCGGTTATTCTCAATCAGAAATTATCGGAGAATTGGCTGCTAATTTAAATATTTGGGTGAATCCAAAAGTTTATGATTCTGCATTACAAAAAATTTTAAAAAACGGTTCATTACACAATCTAGAATGTAAGCTACGCACCAAACAAGGCAAAATTAAAATAGTCTTACTTTCTATCGAATTAATCGAACTCAATGGTGTTACCTGTACTTTGAATATTATTAACGATATTACCGAACGCAAGCGTTTAGAAGATGAATTTATTTCTTTAGTCAGCCACGAATTACGAACACCAATGAATTCAATTATCGGTGCTTTAGATTTATTAAATACTCAACAATTAGGAAGTTTAACCGATAAAGGACAGCAAATTATTAACATTGCGATAAATAACACCGAACGTTTGATACGTTTAGTAAATGACATTCTCGATTTAGAAAGAATTAAATCGGGAAAAATCAATATGCAGCCATCAAAATATAACGCAGCCGAATTGCTAATTCAAGCAGCCCAAACAATGCAATCAATGGCACATTCAGCCCAAATTAATTTAAACGTCGAACCAACATCAATAGAAATAATTGCAGATTCAGACCGTATTTTACAAGCTTTAACCAATTTACTTAGTAATGCAATAAAATTTTCCCAACCGGGTCAAACTGTCGAATTACGCAGTATAGTAAATTCAAATTACTTACAAGTAGAAATTCAAGACCAAGGAAGAGGAATTCCCCCCGACAAACAACAATTAATCTTTGAACGTTTTCAACAAGTAGATGCTTCGGACTCACGTAGTAAAGGAGGTACCGGTTTAGGACTTCCCATTTGTCGTAGCATCATCGAACAACACAAAGGACAAATCTGGGTAGAAAGTGTTTTGGGTAAAGGAAGTACTTTTTATATTCATTTACCAATTGGGAATGTAAATAAGTAGAAAGTAGATTAAATTTGCTCTATTATTACTGTTTATAGCTGCGTTTTTACTCTTTACTTGCTACTTGCTACTTACTACTTGCTACTTGTTAAATAGTGATTCTCACCCTCTAAAAAACTGCTGTAAAGCGGATGCGAATTTCGCAAATGCATCTTCGATTTTCAACATTGTGTTGTCAATCCATGTCAAAATTTGCTCTAATGGATGCTTTTGATAACCAACGATTTCGGCTTTGGTTTCTATCCATTCTGGTTTGGCTTCCATTTCTGTTGATTCGCTGTTTTTACTGCTTCTATTTTGCAATTCTGAAGCTGAGTTAATTGTTATTTTTTGCGAGTTTTGGGAAGTAATATTAGTATTTTGCTGCTTTTGTAAACCAGCTTTTTCTTTAAGTTGCAAAGTTCGCCAATTTGGAAGTTGAAACCGTCCAAATAGTTTTTCGGAAGAATCTTTTATCTGTTTACTGTTTTCTAATTTGTTTGATACTTTTTTCGGTGTTTGTTTTCTAGGATTTAATTGTGGGAATCCATTACCAAATAAATCAGCACTACTCAACCAATTATCTTGTAATTGTCCGCTTTGTAGTTGAGGAGAGTTGGATTTAGTTGAAGCAAAATAACGTCTTGGTGGAGCTTGATTGATTTTTTGACCTTCTGGTTCAGCGTAAAAGTATCTCAGTGCTGCTGAAATTAAAGCTCTAATTTTGGATTGTTCTACATTCCCATCAATTACTACTTGTTTTTTGCTGACAGTTACTTCTCGATTACCGTAGAAAAAGATGTCTAATTTAGTTCTTACCGTTTGAATCAACTTACCACCGCGTTGACGTACTATAATTCCAGCACGAGATACGGGAACTAAAGCATTGGTTTCTAAATTAGCAACTACTGTATCTAAAGATGCTACTGTCGCTGGATTAATTTTTAAGTATTTATTTTCTCTTTCTTCTTTATTATCATCACCCGAAGCAAGTCTTTTGAAAAAACGGTTTGCTCTAGATAATAATTTTGTTTCTTGATTTTCTTGAGATAATCTCCAAAAACGCCAATAATTAGCAATCTCAGAAATTATCTGGTTTTCTAAAGCTTGCTGCTGTGGTGGTGTTAAAACGTCTAGAATTTCATTTTCACAAGTCACAAGCACTAAATTTTGGCTAGAAAGCTGTGAAGCAACTCCTCTAATTTTCTGAGAAGAATAACTCAAAGAGGTTAATTTATTATTGACTGTGGTGGGCAAGTTTTGCTCGTTCGTTTGAACAACTATGCTCAGTTGATTACTTTCGACTTGCTCAATTTGATAATTTTCTTGGGTAGTAGAAGAAATTATATTGCTTTGATTACTTTGATTATTTTGATTAAAATATTTTTCCGTCTCAGAAGTAGTAGAGCTAATATATTGGGTTTCGATATTTTCCAGAACCCGAACAATAGCCAAATCCGATACAGGTTCTTCTGAGGATTGCAATTGTAATTTCGGTTCTGCTGTTCTTCCAGGAAGTTGTGTACCCGCAGAATCCGCAGCTTGTTGTAACAGTAAATATATTGATTTAGAAAACGCTTCTAACGACCAGCTTGTAGCAACCCGTAATTGTCGCAACGAGCGTCCGAATCCTTCACCGAAACGTCGGGATTGTTTGTGAAAGAAGTTAAATAACTTGCTTTGATAACGACCTTTGGAAGCAGAAGACATGGTAAAAGTTAGGAGTTAAGAGTTAGGAGTTAAGAGTTAGGAGTTAGGAATTATATTTATATACATTTTGTAAAAAACATATAACCCGTGTAGAGACGTAACACTGTTACGTCTCCGACAATGTGAAATTATAATTTCATCTTGCGATTCAGCATCCCCTTATTTTATTTAAATTTTGTGTAAATCACGTTTAATAGACCTCTCCGAGAATTAACTTCAAATCCTTATGAATTAAAGACTAAAACTTAATTTCCACAGATGTCTAATAAGAAAATCAAAAATTGTTACATCAGAGCATTAAAAAATAGGCACTTAGGTATCTTTTGTTTCAGGTTCTTTTACTATTGAGCGTATAGAACTTTTCACCTGATTTTAGCGGAAAGATGACCAAATCCATATCCGAATCTAATACAAATCTTAATTCACAAACCAGCTTACAAACCATTTCACAAACTATAGATAAGCTACGTGCTTTTTCTGAGATGGATGTTCGCGAGGATTGGCGGTGTTTTTTGGGTGATATAAGCGTAGCTGAGGTTTTCGCGTCGGATTTTTCCAACTGGGAAACTCGGGAATTAAACGAGAAAGGACATATTGCTTGGGAAAAAGGTAAAAAAGTGCTTTGGTTGGCGCAAAAGTTAACTGTCCCCCAAGATTTACAAGGTTATCCAGTCGCGGGTTTGTGTTTACGATTGGCTTTGGTTTGGTGGGCCGATTCCGCTCAAATCTATATTAATGGTTCTAAGGAAGGTGAAGGTGATTTATTTGATTTTTCGCAAAGAGTCTTATTAACCGAGTCTGTGAATCCAGGAGAAGAATTCACTGTTGCTTTACGTTTGGTTAGTCCAGGACATGATAATGGTGCTTTGGTGAGTTCAAAGTGCGTTTATGAAACTGTTAGAAATCAAGAAAATAAAGTAAATAATATCTATCCCGGTTTCGTCGCTTCAGAATTAGCGATAGTGCAGCGTTATTATCAAGCTTTCGCACCCGATGAATTGGATGTGATTGCTGATTTAGTCAAAGAAGTTACTGAAAGAATTAACCGCAGAGTCGCAGAGAACACAGAGGAAGAAAAGGAAGAGGAATTTAATAAGTTACTTACCAATTTACAAAATAACCTTCAATCCGTCTTGGAAAGTTTGAGGGGAAGAACATCTCCACCCTCAACTTTCCGCAAAATTTCTAATACACAATCCAAAACCCAAAATCTAAAATCCGTCTTGGAAAGTTTGGGGGGAAGAGAATCTACACCCCCAACTTTCCGCAAAATAAAAGTTGTCGGTCACGCTCACCTAGATATGGCTTGGTTATGGCCAGTAAGCGACACTTGGGAGGCTGCTAAAAACACTTTTGCATCTGTTTTAAAGCTACAAGAAGATTTTCCCGAATTGATTTTTTGTCATTCAACCCCCGCGCTTTATGCTTGGGTGGAAGAAAATTGTCCCGATTTATTCGCTCAAATAAAAAAAGCTGTAAAAAACAACCTTTGGGAAATTGTTGGTGCTTTTTGGGTGGAACCGGAATTAAATATCATTTCCGGTGAGTCGATTGTCCGTCAATTGCTATACGGTCAACGCTATGTAAAAGAGAAATTTGGTCAATTCTCTACAGTCGCATGGCTTCCAGATAGTTTTGGTTTTTGCTGGACTCTACCCCAATTTATGGTTTCCGCAGGTGTGGAATACTTTGTCACTCAAAAGCTGATTTGGAACGACACCACAGATTTTCCCCACGGCACTTTTTGGTGGCGATCGCCAGATGGAAGCGAAATATTTAGTTTAATGTCAGCGCCGATTGGTGAAGGTATCGACCCAGTGAAAATGGTAGAACACGCCATCGCTTGGGAAAAACAAACCGGTCTAAAAAATTATCTTTGGCTTCCCGGAGTCGGCGACCACGGCGGCGGTCCTACCCGCGATATGCTCGAAATAGCAAGACGCTGGCAAGATTCTAATGTCTGTCCCGAATTTGAATTCACCACCGTTGAGAAGTATTTGGAAGAAATCAAGGAAGAAGGGAAAAGGAGATGGAGAGAGGGGGAAGAGGGGGAAGAGGGGGAGAGGGGGAAGAAAATAGTTACCAATTCCCAACCCCTAATCCAAAATCCAAAATCCGAAATCCAAAATTGGAACGACGAACTATATCTAGAATTCCATCGCGGTTGCTACACCACTCACGGCGACCAAAAGCTATATAATCGTCGCGGTGAGAATCTACTTTATGAAGCGGAATTATTCGCGAGTTTGGCAAGCATTATTTGTGGTGTTGATTATCCAAAAGCTGAAATTGAAGCAGCTTGGAAAAAACTTTTATTTAATCAGTTCCACGATATCTTACCAGGTTCCTCAATTGTGGAAGTTTACCAAGATGCAGAACCAGAATGGCAGGAGATGCAAAATACTGCTACGGAAATATTAGACCAGTCTTTACAAAATTTAGTTAATAGTATTAACTTACCGAAATCACCAAAACCAGATAGTTTACCCGTTGTTGTTTTCAATTCTCTTAACTGGCAGCGTTCGGAAGTTGTTTCAGTTTCTTTACCTGGGGAAGCGAATAATCAACAATGGCAGGTTTATGATAGTTCGGGTAATCAAATTGCTTCTCAAATCGATGCTGATTCAAATTTATTGTTTTTAGCAAATGATATTCCCGGAATTGGTTATAATTTATTTTGGTTAACTACTCAAAAAACCACATCTCAAAATCAATCAGAAACTATAGCGCTACAGTTTGACAATCAAATTAATAATCAAAAAACCTCATCTCAAAATCAATCAGAAACTATAGCGCTACAGTTTGACAATCAAATTAATAATCAAAAAACCTCATCTCAAAACCAATCAGAAACTATAGCGCTACAGTTTAACAATCAAATTAATAATCAAAAAACCTCATCTCAAAACCAATCAGAAACTATAGCGCTACAGTTTATTCTGGATAACGAATTTTTGCGAGTAGTAGTAGATGAAGAGACTGGGGACTTAAATAGCGTTTTCGATAAATCAAATAACCGCGAAATACTTTCCGCTAATGGTAATCAACTGCAAGCCTTTAAAGATGAAGGTCAATATTGGGATGCATGGAACATCGACCCCAATTATGCCGAACATATTTTACCACCATTGAAACTAAAATCCATCGAGTGGCTCGAACGAGGATTACTACAGCAAAGATTGCGGGTGGTTCGTCAGTTGGGAGAATCAGAATTTATTCAAGACTATATTTTGCAGGTCAATTCTCCAGTTTTAAAAATTCATACCAAAGTTAACTGGTTAGAGCGTCACATTCTAGTAAAAGCAGCTTTCCCCCTGAACTTAGAAGCGGACTTTGCAACTTATGAAATTCCCTGCGGAGCAATTCAACGTACAACCAAACCTCAGACAGCAGCAGAAAAAGCCAAATGGGAAGTACCCGCATTGCGTTGGGCTGATTTGACCGAAGAAAAAGATAATTCTGGTTATTACGGTGTGAGTTTATTAAACGATTGTAAATATGGTTATGATGCTCAACCGAATCAATTACGTTTAAGTTTACTTAGAAGTCCGGAATGGCCAAATCCAGAAGCTGACAAAGGTAATCACGAATTTAGCTACGGCTTGTATCCTCATACAGGAACTTGGGAGAAAGCACAGACAGTAAAACATGGATATGAATTCAACCAACCTTTGAAAGTTGTATTGGGTCAAAATAAATCGCCAAATCAAACATTCGCTCAAACTCAAATATTAAAAGACAAAGCCAGCTTTATTGATATATCCGGTCAAAACTCCAATCAAAACTTAATCTTAATGGCATTCAAACAAGCCGAAGATAATCCCCAACAATGGATACTCCGCTGCTACGAATCTAATGGAGACAAAGCAGAACTCCAACTCACCAGCGATATCGGCTTGAATGTAAAAGAATCTGTAGATTTATTAGAAAATCCAGCATCAAATCCAGAAAATTCATCCGAATCAACATTTACAATCAAGCCGTGGAAAATCACAAGTTTTACAGTTAACAGTGAACAGTGAACAGTGAGCAGCAGGGAATAGGGAGCAAGGAATAGTGAGTAAAGTTATTAAATTCTTAACTCCTAACTCCTAACTCCTAACTCCTACTTAATCTTCATGGTCTTCAAAAGGGTCGCCGAGTTCTTTACTCGGTGGACCGAAGGAGGTATAAACGGACATTGCTGTAACTGTGATTAAGACAGCAGCTACGGAAATACTAAGAACTATTGCGGGTTCCATAAGGGGTATATATTATGAGTACTATTCTTATACAATATTACAGAAGATTAAAATTTGTTTTGTTAATTAACCTGGAATTAGATTATGGCACAAAGAACACGTTTGGGAGATGTTCTCAGACCCCTGAATGCTGAATATGGTAAAGTAGCTCCCGGTTGGGGAACTACCCCCTTGATGGGTGTTTTCATGGGTTTATTTTTTGTTTTTCTGTTGATTATTCTTCAACTCTATAACAAATCAATCATGATTGAGGGTATTAATGTGGATTGGAGAAGCTTAGGTATGTAAGCGAGATACTCTCACATATAAGAATAAATAAATTTACACCCGGGGTTAATCCTGGGTTTTTTTTGGGTTTTAAATTTAAAGGGAATAGCGAGTAAGGAGTAATAGGTTTTTGTTACAGCCCAACTGAGGTTGAAAACCCTGTTCTAATAGCGAAAGTCATATAAATAGATTGGTTTGTAGGAATTTACAGATTGGGTTAAGGGTCGCTAATCCAACACCCGAGTTGGGTTTCTCGACCTATTGCTTCGCAACGCTGACGTTAACAACCCAACCGGAGCAAGAGTCTTATCAACTCATAAAAATCAATGTGATGAGGTACTTTGACTTTTCCTATCCTTGAAAAAGAGAGGATTCTAAGAAGTTGTATCTGCTTTTTCAGAAATCAAATAGGAGTCCCATAGCAGCAAACTAACAATTTGGGTGATTTCTTCAGTCCTCTTAAGACGACTTTTGCTATGAGACGAGGAATTACATTTCCGGTTGGAGAAAACACAAACCCACCACTTCCTACTCATTACTCATTACTCACTACTCATTACTTCCTACTCCCTCAAATCAATAATATAAGTACAGCAATAAGTCGCTAAACTACAGATGTGGGTAAGGATTTTTGAGTTCATAGGAAAAAATCATGAATATATTTGGTATTGGTCTACCGGAAATGGCTGTAATTATGGTTGTTGCTTTACTGGTTTTTGGTCCAAAGAAGTTGCCAGAAATTGGTCGTAGTATGGGAAAAGCAATTCGTAGTTTTCAAGATGCTTCCCAAGAGTTTCAGGATGAATTCAAAAAAGAAGCTTCACAACTCGAAGAAACTGTCAAGACCACAGCAGAACTTGAACCAAAGCTTGGTAGTGGGGTAGAAAAGACCGAGGAAGCATAAATATCTCAGGAAATACTGTAGTGCGACCATCTTGGTCGCTAATACTATACTTCTACTCCTTATTCTCTAATTTCTATTTCCTATTCACTATTCACTATTTTCAAAATTGTTATTTCTATGCAAGCTGCTAGTAAAAGTAAACAGAAACAAAATATAATAATTCCCCAGCTAATTGTAGGTTTGGGAAATCCAGAACCTAAATATGATAATACACGCCACAATATTGGTTTTGCTGCGATAGATGCTTTGTCTCGTTCTTGGCAAGCTTCTTTGAGCGAAAATCGCAAGTTTAAAGGTGAATATGCTGAAACTACTGTAGGTGGAAAAAAAGTTTATTTACTAAAGCCTTTAACCTACATGAATCTTTCGGGACAATCAATCGGTGCAGTATGTTCTTGGTACAAATTAAAGCCAGAATCTGTATTAGTTATTTATGACGATATGGATTTACCAGTGGGAAGAGTTCGCTTGCGTTTATCAGGTGCTGCTGGTGGACATAACGGAATGAAAAGCACTATCTCCCATCTGAGTTCTAAAAACTTCCCTCGTTTACGTATTGGGATTGGTAGACCAAAAAATCCTGCAAACAGCGAGAATGGTACTGTTTCTCATGTCTTAGGAAAATTTACTCCCGAAGAAAAAGAGGTGATTTCCTCCGTGACTAATTATGTAGTTGAATGTGTGGAATTATGTCTTAAAAAAGGTGTGGAAAAAGCAATGAATGACTGTAATCGTAAGAATTTAAATGTTTTAAAGGAAGGGAATGTAGAGACGTAGCATTGCTACGTCTCCCGACAATTACAGGAAAAACGAACCCTTTGAATTAATCCAACATTCTAAAGTATTCGTTTTCCCGCAACCGTGAGGAGACGTAGCAATATACCCCGTCTCTACATTCGTAATTACTAAACAACCACCGCTAATTTAACGATGGTTGCTTGTTTTTAACAATCATGTATTGATAGACAAAATTAATCATAAAATTTGCCTATCTAACTATATTACGGAAATTTCAAAGTGTATTACATTCAGAAAAGTCCTTATTCGAGTTGTTAATGTTTAGATATAATCTGCGGTTTACTATGTCCTCTGGACAAGCTCAATACCGTCACGGAAAATTATTTCAAGAGTTTTGCAGTTAGATAAATTACTCATATTTATTTATGAAAACGTCTTTTGCGTCTTGCTGCTACTGCTTTACGCTTACGTTTATCCTGTGGGGTTTCAAAATGTCGATGACTCTTAACATCTGACAAAATACCCGCTTTGGATACTTGACGCTTAAATCGACGTAAAGCTGAATCTATTCCTTCGTTTTCACCTAAAACCACTTGGGTCATTCTAATTCCTCTTTTTCAACAACTCAAAATGTACTTTGTTTTAATCTCCTGGTTTGTCGAGATGAAAATTTTCTACGACTTACCATAAATTTAACAAGACTTTTAGTCTTGAATCTAAGAACTGGAACAATCAAACAGTACAAGAACAACTTGATTTTCCAGATTTACTATTTTACCGTTGAATCGGGTTTCTATCTATGTATCTTGTATCTCGGAATCCGTACTTTTCAAAGTCAGAGCCAGTTGATACAGTTGACGACGGGGTAAAAAAGTTGATGCAGCTAGCTGACGACTCGCTTGTGAGGGCGATATTCCTTGACTCATGATTGTTTCTAACTTTTCTATAAGTTCGTCTTGTGTGTACTCTTTCTGACTCGGGTAATCACCCGCCACCACTAGAGTATATTCACCCATAGGAGCTTTGGATTCGTAGTAGCTACAAGCACCCGCAATACTTCCGCGCCAAAACTCTTCATATATTTTAGTCAATTCTCGCGCTAAGACAATTTGTCTATCATCACCAAATATTTCTTTCATATCTTGTAGAGTCGAACGCAATCGGTGGGGAGACTCGTAAAATACCAAAGTCCGCTGCTCCGACTTCAATAATTCCAATTGCGATCGCCGTTGTTTTGTTTTAGCGCTGAGGAATCCTTCAAACACAAATTTATCGGTAGAGATTCCCGAAGCACTCAATGCTGTAACCGCTGCAACCGCTCCAGGAACGGGAACTACAGTAATTCCATTTTCCGCACAAGCTTTCACCAACTCATAACCGGGGTCAGAAATTCCCGGTACACCAGCATCAGTTACCAGAGCTATATCTTTTCCTTCACCCAACTGTTTTAATAATTCTGGAATTCGACTATTGCGATTATGTTCGTGATAACTTATTTGCGGTGTAGTAACTTGAAAATGCTTCAACAGCTTTCCAGTGTGACGAGTATCTTCAGCAGCAATCAAATCCACCGACTGCAAAATTCGCACCCCCCGGAAAGTCATATCTTCCAAATTCCCAATCGGAGTACCAACAATATAAAGAACACCTGGTTTTGCTTCGGTCATCTAATCAGTTATCAATGAACAATTATCAATTATCACAATATTTACGCACTCGCTACGATTTTACAGCCTTTAGGATTGCTTCTTTACGTCGCAATGACTATAGTTACGTTACCCGTGCGTAAGTCCTATATCAGTGAACAGTTATCAGAATAGACGAGAAAGGTAATTCGTGATTATTTTAATCCAAAATCTAAAATCCAAAATCTAAAATATTGTGCCAAATCAAAAATCTTTCAAAGGTTTATTCGTGGGTTTAGTAACTCTAGATTTAATTTATCTTGCTGAATCTCCCCCGAAAAATAATCAAAAATTAGTTGCTGATGATTACCTGGTTGCAGCGGGTGGTCCGGTAACGAATGCTGCTGTTGCTTTTAGTTATTTGGGTAATCAAGCCAAGATTTCCGGTGTAGTTGGTTGTCATCCAATGACGCAATTAATTAAAAGCGATTTAGCTTCTTATCAAGTAGAAATAATTGACAACTACCCTACCACAGAAAACCCACCACCAGTTTCTTCAATTATTGTTAGCAAAGAAACAGGGGAACGTGCTGTTATTTCTATTAATGCTGTCAAAACTCAAGTTAATAGTCAATCGATTTCACCAGATATTTTACAAGATATAGATATCGTACTAATCGACGGACATCAAATGACATTAGGATGTGCAATTGCTCAAAAAGCCAAAACTGAGAGTATACCAGTAGTTATTGATGGTGGAAGCTGGAAATCAGGTTTTGAGAAACTTTTACCTTTTGTTGATTATGCTATTTGTTCCGCAAATTTTTATCCTCCCGATTGTCAGAATTCATCAGAAGTGTTTACTTATTTAAATCAAATTGGTATTCCTCACATCGCTATAACTCACGGAGAAAAACCCATTCAGTATTTATCTGATAATTTATCTAATTCATCTCAAAATGAAATTAAAATTTTAAACGTTCCAAAAATACAGGCTGCTGATACACTAGGGGCTGGAGATATTTTTCACGGTGCTTTTTGTAATTATATTTTGCAAGAAAATTTCACTACAGCATTATCAGAAGCAGCCAAAATAGCAGCTTTATCCTGTCAATTTTTTGGTAGTCGTCGCTGGACAGTGAACAGTTATCAGTGAACAGTGAACAGTGAGCAGTGAACAGTTATCAGTTGTTCACCCGTTCACCGTCAGGTGTTCCCGTAGGGTAGGGTGTAAATCATCAGTGAACAGTTATCAACTATCAACTATCAATTATCAACTAACAACTATCAACTATCAACTAACAACTATCAACTATCAACTATCAACTAACAACTAACAACTATCAACTATCAACTAACCACTATCAACTAACAACTATC
>JBCBHT010000153.1:0-17589 GCA_038525335.1 Cyanobacteria bacterium J06621_15
TAGAAGATATAGCTTTAGCTTTAGGATTGCAAGATGAAATTAAGTCAATCCCCATAATGGCTATTAACCCCAACGAACGCGAATCCGTATTTCAAGCATTAATCGCAATTGTCGAGCAATTAGAATCTGCCCCCCAGACACAGTTGTAGAGACCTAGCACTGCTACGTCTCCACAGGAGTTAGGGGTTAGGAATTAGGAGTTAAGAGTTAGGAGTTTAATTAAATTCACTGATAATTGCTAACTGATAACTGATAACTAATAACTAATAACTGATAGCTGTTTGCGGATTTGTAAAATATAAAGTATAAATAATACTTTCTTATTCTTTAATTAACCTTTTTCGTTTTAAAATTTACCAAGTCTTGAGGGAAGCGCATCTATTAGTTACGCTTTTAATGTAATTAAACTCTGGTTAAACGCTCAGGAGTCAGCAATAAATGCCTCTGAGTAAATTTATCAAGCTTCTAAAAGGAGTGTTTCAAAAGCTTCCTGCGGATTCGGTTGACCACCCGGAATTACCCGAAACGGACAAGAATCCACCAAGGGAAACTACGGAAAATACTGTTTTATCGCAAAATAATGTAAGCGAAATTACAATAACTCAGTCTACTGCGGAAACTTCTCAAACATCTTTACCAACAATTCTGGAGGAAAAAAAAATGATTAACGTTTCCATGTTGCAAGACGAACTGCAAAATTTCGTCAGTGCTGGTTCGGATGTTCAAGGTGCTGCTTTAGTTAGCCCTGATGGTTTAGCTTTAGCTTCAGTTTTACCTGGAGGAATGGACGAAGAACGTACTGCTGCGATGTCTGCATCCATGCTTTCGTTAGGCGAACGTATCGGTAGAGAATTAGCCCGTGGAAGCATCGATAGAATCGTTGTAGAAGGTGAAAAAGGCTACGGAGTATTAGTCGGTTGTGGTGCTGATGCTGTTTTATTAGTTCTAGCTGGTGCTGGGGTTAAGCAAGGTTTATTGTTTCTAGAAGTAAAAAGGGTTGTTAGCAAAATCGCTCCGTTAATGGCTTGAGCCAAAATTCAAAATAATCCTTATACCGATGTTTGGATTGGTCATTTTATTTAATTCCAGTCCAAATTTTTTGGGTTATGAGCGAACAAACAACTGCGATACGCAAATGGCTTTTGAAAAATCATTGTCATAAAAGCTCGATTGCTTTGTATGATTTATGACAAAATGTGGCTTATTTAGCTTGACTTGTACTAAGATTGATTTTTTTGATAAATAATTAGGAGTTTCTTGAAATGGCTATAGATCCACAAGCGTTTATGTCTACCTTGGAAAAGCGCGTTTGTTTAACAGCAGAGGATAAAGTGCTACTTCAATCTGAAATAGATTGGGGAAAGGACATTGCTCCGGAAATGGCAGAGCATTTTTATGCTTATTTGGGACGCGATGAAGAAATGAATGCCATGTTAAACGCTACCGAAGGACGCATTCATCGTCTGAGAGAAACATTTATTGAATGGTTCTATGAAATGTTTACGGGTATGGATGATTGGGGTAGTGACTATGCTAACCGTCGCTGGAATATCGGTTTAGTTCACGTTCGTATTGGTATCGGACCTCAGCACGTGGTTCCTGCAATGGCTACTGTAATTAGAGAAGCTGGTCAACGTGCAAAAACCGATGGCAAAAGTGAAGAAATCAAGGATGCTTTGGGACGAATTTGCATGATTGACTTAGCTTTTATCGAGCAAGCTTATGTTGAAGTATCTTCGGAAGCTGTCTTGAGAGAAACTGGCTGGACTGCTGGTTTATTCAGACGTTTGATTGCTACTGGTGCTAATGCTATGTAAATAAAATCAGGAGTTAGAAATTAGAAATCATATTTTTCTATCTCCTGACCGATGTCATTCTCAAATAAGAAAAGCGTTTTGATAAGAAAGCATTTGTAGCATTTGTTATCAATGTAATAGCTTGATCCTGATTGCTTTGCTCTATCTTTATAAAACTAACATAAATGCTTTACTTTTAAAACAAAATAAGTCAAAACCTTTTGATAGCAAGCATTACAAATTTAACGCTTCCACTAATATTTATATTAAGTAAGGTGCTATATATTGAGAACTAATTGTGTTAAAAAGAAGCAATTTATACGCACATAAATAAAGTTTAGTCAACTGACATAGGGCTGTATTTATAAAATCATTATCTGTACTATCACTTACTTGACAAAAAAAATATTTTATATATACTAATATTTATACTTACAAACAAAATAATAACTACAAACAGGTGTTTCTACTTAGGATATGTTGCGTTTTTATCAAGACGTAATGTATAAGAGCTAAGTTATTTGTAGTTAGGATATAATCATAAGCAAACATGAAGATATAGGTTTGTTTGGATATTAAATTGAATTAATTTGGACTGTCGTCAATGCTCATATTTTGTGTTAGTTGATATGGTCACTTAATTCTTTTTATATATTTCAAAGTTAGATTCCCAATATGCGTGTTTTAAGAAAATGACAATCACCTATTTCCTTCTAATTGCCTGATTAAATGGTTAAGCAATGAAGGTATCCATGGTATCAATGGTTTTTAATAATTTAAATTTCATTTTTCATTGCCGTAGCTAGATTTTAATTAACTTTAATCATTCTTTTTTTGTTTACCTACAGTTAAGGTATACGACAGATTTTTGATGTTTTTAAAATTTGTACGATTTAGTGCAAACTTTGACAACTTGCTTTTTTGGGTGAACTACTACAGATGATAAACTTCTTTACTAGGCTGAGGCAATCTACATTTGATAATGCTTGCGTTGAATTAGAAGAAATAAATGCTAATTCAGCGGATGAAAGCTGCATGTTACAAAAGCAAACCTTGAGTACATCTACATTTGAACGACAGTATTTCTTCGATTGTAAAAGTCGTTTGTGAAAATTCTACCAACTAACAATATAAACCGAAGCGAATAGGAGTTAACAGTTTTATGTAATGTGAAATTGAAAACTGTTAGGTGCAAGTAAGTATCCTATTGCTGATTAAAATATTGACATCTATAGACTTATTTTAATGCCCTAAATATGGGTACATTTTGCCGTGCTAAATTTTAGTTTATTAAATAAGGGAAGTGACATTCATTAATTGATTATTGAATAAACTTACTATTAAGGCTTATGAATAATACAGAGTATCCGATAGCGGTAGAAATCAAAAGTTCCGAAGATTTAAATATAGACTTTCAGCAATATTGGTTTGCATTCAAGCGTCGATGGCTATCTGCAAGTGTAATTGCAGGTGGTGTTTTTACTTTGGGCTGTATGGGAATTATGCTGCTTTCCAAAACCTATTATTCAGCGGAGGGAAAAATCCTTGTAAAGCCTGATGAATCTGCAACTTTAACGGGATTATTAACCGATAATAAAAATCAGCTTACTCCTTTAACTCTTCAAGGTAATCCGTTAAAAACAGAAACAGAAATTATTCTTTCCAAACCGGTTATAGATAGAGTGATTAATTCACTAATTCCTTTGGATGAGAATGATAAACCAATTTCCAACAAAGATATCAAAATTAATCTTCAGGTAGAAGAAATTAAAGGAACCGACATACTAGAAATTTCTTACAAAAGCAGCAATCCCAGAGTAGCGGCATTTGTAGTAAATGAAATGATGAAGGCTTATGTAGAAAATAATAAGTCAGTCAACCGTGCAGAAGCGTTAGCAGCTAAAAAATTTATAGCCAAACAGCTACCAGAAACTCAAGAATCTGTTCGTCAAGCAGAGAACGCGCTACGTAGATTTAAAGAAACTAACCAACTAGTAGCAATAGATGAAGAAGCAAAACTATCGCTAGAAACTGTCGAAAAGCTTAAAAGTCAAATAGCTGAAGTCAAATCTAAATTTGCTGAAATTAATGCTAAATATTCAGCCTTAATAAACCAGTTGGGAATAGATTCTCAGCAAGCTATTTTAGTTGCAAAGTTAAGTCAATCTCAAGCAGTACAGGCGACCTTGACGGATATTCAAGCAGCTGAAAGAGAATTAAGATTAGCAAGAATTCGCTTTCAGAATAATAATCCAACAATTCTTAATTTAGAGGAAAAATTAACATCGCTAAATGCTCAATTGCAGCAAAGGATTATAGGAGAAATTGGCAGCAATCGACCAATAAATCAGCAATATTTGCAAGCAGGTGAATTAGAACTAGGTCTGGTTAGTTTGTTGATAAACTTACAAGTAGAAAGAGTAGGTTTATCGAACCAAATATCTTCTTTAGAAAACAACTTGTCGCAGTATCAAAACAGAATTAATAGTTTACCCAAATTAAAAGAAGAAGAACGAGAGATACAGCGTAGATTAGAAGCAGCCCAAGCGACTTACGAAACCTTATTAACGAAGTTAAAGGAAATCGAAGCAGTAGGTAATCAAAATATCGTTAATGCCAGAATTATTGAGGAAGCATTAGTACCCAATAAACCATCTTTGGATACTAAAATCATACTTTTACTATTAATTAATTCAGTTTCTAGTTTCGTATTGTTTGTTGCTGCTGTTGCAATTCTAGAAAAATTAGACCCATCATTGAAAAATGTTAAAAGCATACAAAAAATATTACCCTATTCTTTATTAGCAACGTTTCCAAACTTCAAGACTCAACAGGATAGTCAGGAAGCAGACCCAGATAGGAACAAGATATTTATTCCCGTGTTAGATAATCCGACTTTACCCATTAGTGAAGTTTACCGAATGCTGCAAGCTAATTTGGATTTTATTGATTCTACCCAAAAATCTAATGTAATCGTAGTTTCAAGTTCCGTACCTCAAGAAGGTAAATCAACAATTGCAGCAAATCTAGCAGCAGTTTTTGCTGAATCAAAGAAAAAGGTATTGCTGATAGATGCAGATGTACGCAATCCCAGTCAACATCATGCATGGGAATTGACCAATCAATTAGGTTTGAGCAATGCTATTGTCGGTCGAGCTAACCTTTCAACAGCCATCAAAATTATTCAGCCTAATTTACATGTCCTGACATCTGGAGTTACACCTCCGAATCCGGTTACATTGCTCAAATCTCAAGCAATGGCTAATTTAATCAAACAAGCATCGGAAAACTATCATTATGTTGTCATAGATGCACCTCCAATTTTAATGGCAGCCGATGCTTTAATTTTAGGTAAATTAGCCAATGGTATTTTGATGGTATCTCGTCCGGGGATAATTGATGCTAATAGCCTTGTGAAAACCAAGGATTTGCTGGAAAAATCTGGTCAAAATGTCCTAGGTTTAGTGATTAACGGGATTATTCTGAAAAATGAATCAGACAGCTATTTCCACTTTACAGAAAATTATGCTTCAGGTAATACCAACAAGCGAAAAGTATTAAGCAAGAAAGCAGTTGAGTTAAAGTAATGCGGGCATTTCAAGAATTAAGTGAAAAAATATTTGTTGTCCTATCGCTATTTTTTTTTACGGGTGCAATCTCCGGATTAATTGCTCCAACTAATCCACTAGATAGCGTTAGACAAACCTTGATTTATGTCGGTCATTCATTAACTTTAATCTTGATTGCAATACTGTGGAGAAAAGTTTTTGCAATTGTTATTAAAGAAAAGCTTTTGTGGATTTTAATTGGAACTGTTTGTGCTTCTGTAATTTGGTCTGACCTGCCAATGGTGACTCTAGAACGTATATTACCTTTATTAAGAGTTACTATTTTTGGAATATATTTTGCGGCTAGATTTACCATCAAAGAGCAGTTAAATTTACTAGCTTGGGCATTTAGTTTAGCAGCATTGTTAAGCTTGATTGTTTGCGTTGCTGTACCCAGTTATGGAGTAGTAGGTGCGGGGTTAATAGTCGGTCAAGAAGAACTTGTGCATTCGGGAGCTTGGCGGGGTATTTACAATCATAAAACCTTCCTTGGCAGCATTATGAGCTTGGGTAGTTTAATTCTTTTATTCTGCGGGTTGGATAAGCTGCAATATCGACATCCTTGGACAATTTTTTCTGCATTTTTGATTTCAACTTTTGTACTGTTACGCTCGACTACAATTGCAGCTTTACTAATCTTTCTAATTTCTGTTCTTCTAGTATTATTTTTCCAACTAGAACGTAAGAGATTCGATTTATTTATTACCCTATTTCTAGGTTTTAGCCTTGTAGGTTCTTTACTAGTAACGGTGATAGTAAGCAATGCAGAAAATATATTCAATTCCTTTGGTAGAGATGCAACAATCAGCGGTCGCACTTTAATTTGGCCTCTTTTAATTAATAAAATTCAGGAGCGTCCTTGGTTAGGTTATGGGTACGATACTTTTTGGAAAGGTGGTTGGGAAGGTGAAGTAGCGGATATTTGGCGAGCATTAATAGCAGGTTTTGAGCCACCACATGCTCACAACGGCTTTTTGGAAATATGCCTTGATATTGGTTTTTTGGGGTTAGCTATTTTTGTAGTTTGGTTTATATTTTCTTGCTTACGTTCTTTGGTTTGGCTACACCAAAATCAAACCATAGAAGGTATCGCACCGATTATTTTACTAATCCATATTTTGCTTTTAAGTTTGACAGAAAGTTATTTTATGCGAGGTAATATTTATTGGCTAATTTACGTAACGATGACTCTTTCAATCTATAGAAAAACTCAGTACAAGCGCTATCTAATTTATCTCGATAAACCATTATCATCTTATTTATCAAAATCATGTTAATCAATAAAGTAAGAGATAAATTTTCAAATCGATTTGTTCGTAATGTAGGCTGGTTAAGTGGTGCAGAACTAATAAATCGTATTGGTCGCTTGGTTAATGTAATTTTTCTGGCTCGATTACTTTCTCCCCAAGATTATGGTTTGGCAGCAATTGTTTTAACTGTGACAGAATTTGCCGATACTTTTACCATGAAGTCTGGGGTAAGTTCTAAACTTGTTCAAGCTGACAGCAAAGATTTTCCTATTTTGTGTAATACAGCTTATTGGATGAATTGGATTTTCAGCGCATTCATGTTTGTATTTCAATGTGCTGCGGCTATTCCTATTTCTTGGTTTTATAAAGAAAGTCAAATAGTTTTACCTCTTTGCGCTGTCTCAATCACATATTTAGCTTTACCTTTATTTTCTGTACAATCGGCAATATTAGTTCGAGAAAACCGTTTAAAAGTAACAGCATTATGTAACGCTTTACAAGGTTTGGTTTCTAATATTTCGATGATTATTTTTGCCTTTATGGGTTTTGGTATGTGGGCTATTGTTTTACCAAGATTACTGGTTTATCCGATTTGGGTAATCATCAATCGAAGCAAGTGTTCTTGGCGAAACAAATCGAAGTTTACACTTTATCGCTGGCAAGAAATTGCTAGCTTTGCAACAAATGTAGTAGGTGTAGAATTACTAAATAAATTAAGAGCTAATTTAGACTATTTATTAGTAGGGCGTTTTTTAGGAATAGAAGCTTTAGGACTTTATTATTTTGCCTTTAATGCTGGAATCGGAACTAGTTTAAATTTAATTAATGCAACTACATTATCGATATTTCCCTATATTTGTGAAGCTCGAAATAATGTCAAACAGTTAAAACAAAGATACTTTAGTAGTTTAAAAAGTATAGCTTTACTGATAATACCTTTGATTACACTTCAATCGGCATTAGCACCATTTTATGTGCCAGTTATATACGGTCAAAAATGGGTCGCAGCAGTTCCTATTTTAGTATTAGTCTGTCTTTCTGCTTTCCCTCGTCCTTTTGCTGATGCTGCGTCTATGTTGTTGCAAGCAATTGATAAAACTAAAATCAATCTCTACTGGAATTTGATATTTACAGTATTTCTAGCTGTTTGCTTGCTTGTAGCTGTTAAATGGGGAATCTATTGGGTTGCAATATCTGTATTGATTTCTCATGCAATATGTTTACCTCTGTTTACTATCTGGGCTAGTAAATATGCTTTTAAACATGCTTTTAATAAAGCTTCTACTTACTCTGTAATTGGAGAATAATCATGAAACATCGTGCGACTGTAACTATAGTTTTACCTGCATACAATGCATCCGAATATCTGACAGAAACTATTAACTCTGTACTCAGCCAAACTTACAGTGATTTTGAGTTATTAGTGATTGATGATGGTTCGACTGATAACACTAAAAATATTGTTCGTGTTTTTTGCGAGCAAGATAGTAGAATTAAGCTCATTTCTCAAGAGAATCAGGGTGTATCGGTTGCGAGAAACAACGGTATCAAAGCAGCTCGGGGAGAATATATTGCTTTTCTTGATTCTGACGATTTATGGCTAGCAAATAAACTGACAAAGCACGTTGAGCATTTACAAGCTAATTCTAAGCTTGGCTTAAGTTTTGCACGAGTTGAATTTGTCACCTTCGATGGTAAGTCTACCGGGAAGTATTCAAATCCGCGCATGGTAAATATTTCAGCCAAAGATTTGTATGAAGAAAATGCTGCGGTGACTCCATCTAATGCGGTAATTCGTCGCACAGCTTTGGAACAAGTAGGAGGTTTCGATGGGGAGTTAAGCGGTGCTGCTGATGCTGAACTATTTCTACGACTTAAATGTCACGGTTGGCTAGTTGAAGGTATTAACGAAGTTTTGGTACTCTACCGGACTAGTTTAGGGGGAATGTCCTCGCAGCTTTACAAAATGGAAGAAGACTGGAATCGTTTAACTCAAAAAGCACAGGTTTATGCACCAGAATTAATTCAGCATCACTATAAACAAGCTAAAGCCATGCTCCTACGCTATTTAGCAAGAAGAACATTGCGCTTAGAAATGTCTTCAGAGCTTGGTATTAATTTTATGAATCGTGCTTTGCAGTCAGAATGGACGTTGATTTTGAGAGAACCCCGCAGGACTATTTTGACTGCGGTTGCAGTATACGGAAAGTTTTTTATTTCAAGTATCTCGACTCTTAGAGGAAGTAATTCTTAGATTTCAATAGCTCTACAATTCTTACCACAATCAGCATACAGCTAAGGTCGTCATCTTTTTACCAGGGAAAACATATAACCAGTTGAGTGATTTAAAATGAAAAAAGTCTCCGTAATTATCCCCGTTTACAATGCAGAAAAGTACATTGCGGCAACGGTGCAATCAGTACTTTCACAGACTTATAAAAATTTTGAGATTATCATTGTTGATGATGGTACTCCCGATAACAGCGTCAAAATTTGTCAAAAATTCAACGATTCTAGGATTAGAATTATTCATCAAGCGAACAGAGGACTTCCCGGAGCTAGAAACACGGGTATTCGTCACGCTCAAGGAGACTATCTAGCCTTTTTGGATGCTGATGATATTTGGCTTCCCGAAAAACTAGAGAAACATGTGGAGCATCTGAATAGCTCACCTACAGTCGGAATTAGCTTTTGTTATTCTGCATTTATTAACGAACAGGGAAACTCAACGGGAATTTGTCAAAAACCGCGCAAGCTCTACGATATCACCCCATCATACGTGCTTTGTCGGAATCCTGTTGGTAATGGTTCGGCTGCAGTAATTAGACGTGAAGTGTTTGAGGATATCAAGTTTCAAGACAATTTATACGATACTTTAGAGGACTTTTATTTTGATGAACGGTTACGTCGAGCAGAAGATATTGAATGTTGGTTGAGAATATCAATCAGGACTCATTGGAGACATGAAGGAATTCCTGAAGTACTAACTTGTTACAGAATTACAACTTCCGGACTGTCTGCAAACGCTCTTACACAGTTGAGAGCATTAGAAGAGGTTGTAGAAATGACTCGTAGTTACGCACCAGATATTATTGCTCGCTGCGAAAAAGCTGCGAAGGCTTACCATCTACGCTATACGGTGCGTCGTTTAGTAAGTTTGGGGGATGGATTGACGGCTGCGAAGTTATTCAACCAAGTTTTAGCAAATCATTGGCGAATTCTTTTAGAAGAACCGATTAAAACTGTTTTAACTGGTGTTGCTGCTTATATACTTTGGTTGCTATATCCATTAAGAATTGCTATCAAAAACCTACAGTTTAGTTGGGTGAAATAAAGTGATTTTGCATAGGCTGTTATGTGTTTTATTTGTATATCCCAAGTAGACGTAGTATCTGTAGATAAATAATAATTTTAGGCTATCTATCAATACAAATTTAACTACATATCAGCTTAATAAATCATAAAATTTATCATTTTGTCGTGGTGATTATTAGATATAGCTTAATAATAGAAGGATAAGAAAATGAAAGCTTGTTACTTAATTTTAAGTCATAAAAATCCTCAACAAATTTATCGGCTTATTCATACTATAAAAACTGCAAGCCCTGACTGCTGTATCGTGTTGAGCCATGACCCAAGAAATTGCGATATAGATGTATTGCGATTAGAAAAAATTCCTGGAGTTCACGTACAATTCGCAACAGCAGATAGAGGAGATTTTTCCTTAGTTCAAAATTATTTTTCAGCGGTTGATTGGTTATTAAACAACAATATAGATTTTGATTGGTTAATCAAACTGTCTGCACAAGATTATCCAACACAGCCTATTTCAGAAATAGAATATTCCCTATCAAAAACCGAATATGATGGATTTATGGAATATTTTAAAGTATTTTCTTCAGAAAGTCATTGGAGTATTAAAGAAGGTTCTGGAAGATATTTATATCGGTATAAAAAATTTCCTTTACCTCTACCTAACTGGCTATTTTCGATGCTAAAGGTTACGAGAATAGTGAATCATTTACAGAAGTTTTTTAGAATTGATTTTGAATATGGCTTGAGATTTGGTATTAGACCAAAATCCATATTTAATCGTGATTTTCAATGTTATGGAGGTTTATTCTTCACGATTTTATCTAAAGGATGCATTAACTATCTACATAGCTTTTATCAAAGTAACCCTGATATAGTTGATTACTATAAAGAGACTCTAATTCCGGAAGAAAGTTTAATTCAAACAATTCTTATTAATAGTAAAAAGTTCAAATTTTATAACGAATGCAAGCACTATATTGATTTTTCAAATAGCATTCATGGGCATCCTAAAATTTTAACAGAGAATGAATATGACGCAATGACGCAAGAAAATTATTACTTTGCACGTAAATTTGACCTGAACTCAAACAGCAGAATACTTGATATTTTAGACCAAGATTTTTCTATTAAACACAGCAATAAATTTTCTGAGTCTTCAGTAACCTAATTAAACTAATACCGTGGTTAATGTTACTTCAAAATTATGAAAAAAGTAAAAATTTTTAACTTAGGAATTCACAATCTGACAATGAATGAGCTTTTAGATAAGCTCAAATACGGTGGTGTAGTATTTACACCAAACTTAGACCACTTAATGAAATTGCAGAAAAATTATAAGTTTTATCTGACTTATCAAAAAGCAGATTACGTCGTTTGTGATAGCAAAATACTTATGTACGCATTTAAATTTTTAGGTACTCCTATTCAAGAAAAAATATCTGGCTCAGACTTATTTCCAGCTTTTTATAATTATTATAAAAATGACGAAAAAACTAAAATATTTTTGTTAGGTGGTATAGGGGAAACAGCTAAAATTGCTCAAAGCAAAATCAATTCTAAAGTTGGTAGAGATATAATTGTCAAAACTTATTCACCACCTTTTGGATTTGAACATGATGAGCAAGAATGTCAAAAAATTATTGAATTAATTAATGATTCAGGAGCAAATGTTTTAGCGATTGGTGTTGGTGCTCCTAAACAAGAATTATGGCTTTATCAGTTTAAAAGCAAGTTGAAAAATATCAAAACTTTCCTTGCGATTGGAGCAACGATTAACTTTGAGGCTGGTCATACTAAACGTTCTCCAAAATGGATGAGTGAAATTGGTTTAGAATGGTTCTATAGGCTTTGGTGCGAACCTCAACGTTTGTGGAAGAGATATTTATTTGATGATATACCGTTTTTTTGGTTAGTTTTAAAGCAAAAATTTAGACTTTATAAAAATCCCTGGTCGCAAACTTGGAAATATCAAATGCAGCCTAGTTCTAGTCAGCTTAAGAATAGTAAAACTAAACTTTAGACTTTGAAAATAGGCTTTTGCAGTAAATTGGGCAAATCTAAATTAGAGATTTAAAAAATTGTGTATTAGGGTGTTGAGAATATAAATAGCGAAATCTATGAATATTTTTAGAGTAATTTCCGTCTGTTTGTGCAGCGATGCTGAAAATTACAAACAGGTGTTAAGTAGAGAATTTATTAAAGCACAATTACAAAATTATTTCAAGTAATTTGCCATTATTTAGCTAATGGTAGTTTTTAGATTAATTTTTATGTATCTATTTTTTTGATTAATCAATAGTTAGTTTGGTCGTTTTATATATTCTAACTTTTGGTATATTCCTACAGATAGAATTAACCGCTTCAGTGACCAGCTTATATTATCTTCATAATCCTTAGTTTCCGAGACTTTTCTGCTTATCTTGAAGGTCAGGGACTTATACTGCAATTACTTTTTAACTTTAAAATTGTATCTGGACATACTTTTATTTTTAATTTGGTTAATTATACTGACCGCAGAAAAATAAAGTTGAACGGGTGTTTCTACCGAAGATAAATAATCTCAGTTTCCGGTTGAACGCAATACAGGGTGAATTTGTAAGAGTAGGATGCGTAGGAATATAGTTCGCTCGACTTGACGGGAAAAATATTTCCTTATCAAGTTGTCTCTGTCTTACAAAATGTATTAGATTCAATTAGAAATCGCTATAATCGCTTTGACCATAAGACTTTTGACCCAGCTTACTGTAAAAATTTTTAGGGTCGTAGTTTTTCTTATAGTCAAATCAGTTATACGATTCTTTCTCAGTTTTTTGGTAATCTACATATTCTAGTTAGGTCTGCTTATATCTATTAGCAGAAAAATCATTGCGTATGGCTAGCTCTTTTTCCTTTTTTAGAACACCCTCCGGTTTTCATGGTGATGCTACAGTATCGAGTACATATAATCAAACAAGAAGTGAGGCTAAAAAAGACAAGCCAACTGCTTTAAGTGTCTACTTATTAGAGAGAAGGATAGATTGTATGTCTATCTCTTCGATTGTCGAAGCGATTCATAAGGCTTGTAGAGAAAACAAGAAAATAACTGTGGCAAATTATAATATTCACAGTTTTAATTTATCTATGCAACTGCCTTGGTATTACGAATTTCTTCAAAGTGCAGAGATTGCCAATTGTGATAGCGTAGGAATATTAAAAGCAATTGGATATATGGGGTTAGATTTACCTTTAGATTATCGAACTTCTTATACGCTTTTAATGCCTAAAGTACTAGAAAGCTGCAATCATAAAAATTATTCGGTATTTTTATTAGGTGGAAAACCTGAATGTTTAGAAACTGCTTTAAGTAATTTGCAAATTCAATATCCTGGAGTTAATTTTGCTGGACATCATGGATATTTTGATAGACAAGATAAGTTAGCAAATCAGCTAGCAGTTGATAAAATAAATGAGTTTAAACCAAATGTTTTAATTGTGGGTATGGGAATGCCGATTCAAGAGCATTGGGTACAACAGAATCGTCATTCTTTACAAGTTAATACCATTATGCTTGGCGGGGCAATTATTGATAGAATGGCTGGAATTGTTCCAGATTGTCCACATATTATATCTGATGCTGGTCTTGAATGGTTTTATCGTTTTTGTCGCGAACCAAGACGATTAGCAGCCCGCTATTTATTAGGAAATCCAGCTTTTGCATTACATATTGCTTTAGCGATGTTTAATAAAATGTCTTTGCGAGTTGAACTAACACCTAAGTTAGATAATTTTGATTTATAAAAATTAGAGAATTGGTAGTGGGTAATAAGGAATATAAAATCGGAAAAATAACAGTTTTATAAGCAATGAATTGGAATTATTTATATAGCTAATATTCAATTTTGTTGATGATTTTATATTTTATTACCGATATTCTAGAAACTTATTCAGGTATTTATTTCTAATAGCAGCCTTTTGAAGGTTTCTAAATCAACGAAATAGACTAATAATATTTGGCTACAAAAGTTTTGATGAATTCTGGTAGTGCTACTATGTTGGTTGCTAGTACTCCCAAGCAACATGCATGTAAGTATGTGTTTTGCATATCAACGCACTACTTTTCTACCTTTTCAGATAAACTTGTTACTTTCATCAGTAAGACAATGAAAATTTGTTATTTAATACAAACCCATAAAAATTCAGAGCAAATTTATCGTTTAATTAAGGCAATTAAAACATCAAATACTGATAATCAAGTTATTATTAGTCATGATTTTACTGGTTGTAATCTAGATATTAAAAAATTAAACGATGATGGAATTAAAGTTTTGAACGGTAGAGGAGGACGTGGAAATTTTTCTTCTGTTCAGTCTTATTTAAATGTTATTGAATACCTGATTGATAATCATATAAAATTTGATTGGTTGATTTATCTTTCTGGTCAAGATTACCCAATAAAACCAATTTACGAAATTGATAAATTTTTATCTCAAACTGATTATGATGGTTTTATAGAATACTTTAATGTATTTTCTTTGCTAAGCCATTGGAGCTTACAAGAAGGTAAAAGTCGTTATTTATTTAAATATAAGTCACTTAATATTCTCAAAAAAATTCCTAGTTGGTTAAAGCAGCTATGCATACCAATAAAAATGATTAATTATGTACAGCCTTTCTTCAGAATAAATTTAGCTTATGAAATGTTAGGTATACGAAGAAAGCCATTGTTTAATCAAGATTTTATCTGCTATGGAGGTTCTTTTTTCACAACTTTATCTAGAAAATGTATAGATTATTTGCATAGTTTTTGCAAAAATAATCCGGAAGTAATCGAATATTATCAGCAAGTATGCGTATCAGACGAATCTTTTCTACAAACAATTTTAGTGAACAGTAGAAGATTCAATTTATGTAATGATAATAAACTGTACTTTGATTTCTCCAAAACTAAAAATGGACGACCTAAAATTTTAAACATTAGTGATTACAATGCAATAATTCAAAGCAACGCTCACTTCGCAAGAAAATTCGATATAGATAAAGACAGAATAATTTTAGATATTCTAGATGAAAAGAATACTAAAATACCCATTCCTAATTAACATTTTCAGTCTGTACATAATGGTTAAATCAAATAATTAGTAGTAGGAGCATCTTACTCCCTGTTTACCCAACCACCAATTCCCAATCATGATTAAAGTCCCGAAAGTTACCGTTGTAGTTCCTGCTTATAACGTCAGCAAATATATTCGAGAAGCTTTAGTTTCTTTAGAAAAGCAAACATTTACAGACTTTGAAGTCTTGATAGTTGATGACGGTTCAACTGATAATACTGCGGATATTGTACAGAAATTCTGCGAACGAGATTCGAGATTCAAATTACTACAGAAATCAAACGGAGGATTATCATCAGCCCGTAATTATGGGATTCGTCATGCTCAAGGTGAATATATTGCTTTACTAGATGGTGATGACTTTTATCACAAGGATAAGTTAGCAACTCATGTAGCTCGATTGTATAGTCTAGATGATGTAGGCTTAGTTTACAGCGCTTCACGGACAATTAGCGATGATGGAAAACTAACATTTATAACTTTGAGTGGTAAACCAGTCCATCCAAATCCTCTTTTAGCTCTGTTGTGCAAAAACTTTGTGGGACATGGTTCTAATCCAGTATTCAGACGCTGTTTAATAGAAGAAGTAGGTGGTTTCAATGAAAGCTTACGTAGTTGGGAAGATGTTGATTTGTGGTTACGGATAGCTGCAACCCAAAAATGGCGCTTTTATCGAGAAAAACGCACTTTATCTTACTATCGAGTTCGTCCTTCCGGATTATCTTTCAATACTTCTCAAATGCTCGATTGTGGGGAAATTGTACTTAAAGATGCTTCTCAACGCTCTCCCGAATTAGTCAAACCCATGCTACCAACTGCTTATGCTTACATGTATCGCTATCTGACGAGATTGTCTCTTCAGGGTGGAGATATTGAAGCAGCACGTAAGTTTATTCGACAAGCTTTAGTTTATGACAGGTCGATTTTTTATCGCGATATTCGTTCCTTGTTGACTCTGATATCGGTACGCTTGTCTCTAATATCCAAAATAGCCATCGGTAATTCTTTAGGTTTTACCAAAACAGTAAACAGTAAAAGGTAAGCACAGACAGTGAAAGCAACTGCAATTTTCAAAAATGGTTTATGGATTTCTTATGCCACATTTATCACCCGTATATTTGCATTCGCAAGCAGTTTAGTTTTAGCAAGGTTATTACAACCATCTGATTTCGGAATCATTGGAATTGCTTATGTTTTCTGGTCTTTTTTCTCATTATTCATCCAAGATACTGCGGGTGCTTTTATTATTTACAAGGGAATAGAAAATCCTAAATATGTAAATACTGCTTACACTATCAGCTTATTAGTTGGATTAGGTCTGGGATTGATAGTAACTGCTTTAGCTCCGTTGATAGCTAATTTCTTTCAAGAACCAGTTTTAACATGGATATTAATCGCTTTTGGATTTAATCTGCTGCTATCTTCAGCTGGTTACGTTTACTCCAGCGTCATGACTCGACAGATGAAGTATCGAGAAATCGCAAATATCACTTTAGCTAACTCGATTACGCGATTGCTTTGTACTACTGGTGCTGCATTTTTGGGCTTTAGTTACTGGTCTTTTGTAATTGGTGATACTGCTTCTTGGATTGTCAATTGTGTTCTTGCTCGCTATTATTCAAAATATAAATTTAGCTTGCAAATCGATGCAGAAGTTAAATCGGAAGTTCAATCTTTCTACTTTGGTACTATTGCTTCAAGTTTTGGTTTGTATACCAATTTTAATATTGATAATTTTGCAGTTGGAAAGCTACTAGGTAGTACAAGCCTTGGTTACTATAATCTTGCATACCAGTTAACTAATGCATTTTCAACTATTGCCAATGCTGTATTTAACCAACTAGGAATGCCAGTTTTTGCACAACTATCAGATGATATTCAGCAGCAAAATACTTTATTAAAGGTAGTAGAACAAACTGCAATTTTAACGGCTGCAATAAGCGCTTTAATTTTCTTGAGCGTAGATTCTCAGGTAATTGCTATAGTTTTTGGAGAAAAGTGGCTGCCTATTATCAAAGTAATTCCGGGTTTACTAGTTTTTTCCTATTTTCGTATCATTAATTCTTCGCTTTTTTCAATGTTAGTTGCTAAAGGTCGTCCGGATATCAATGCTAAGGTTAATTTACAAATAGCTCCTATTGCAGTTGGTAGTTTTCTAATTGGAGCAAATTTAGGTGGAATTGTCGGAGTTAGCTTAGCTGTTGCTATTGTGTTAGGAATTGGCTGGACTCTTTACTGGTGGTGGGTTGCTTGTCGAAGTTTAGGCTGGTCGTTTTCTAAATTTATTACTCCCTGCTTTATTCCAATTCTGTTGATAATTCCAGGTGTAATAATTTCAATTAATCTACCTTTATTTGTTCGACAATTTTCATTTATGATAATTTATTTATTAGCTATACGTATCTTCCAAGCGAACATATTTTTTCAATACTATAGAAAAACTAATCAATTAATTAGACGCTTCGGAAAGCTCTATCTTCATCGCTAATTGTTTAGACAAATTACTATTCTCTGTTCCCTACTTTCTCTA
>JBCBHT010000154.1:0-17532 GCA_038525335.1 Cyanobacteria bacterium J06621_15
TCTGTCCCATTAAAAATGACTGGTGTAGAGACGTAGCAGTGCTACGTCTCCCGACGTTTGAAAGAAAACAAACCCATCAAAACTTATGGGACAAACCATTAATTCCTAACTCTTAACTCCTAACTCTTTAAGATTCAGGTACTTGAGTGGGAGTCGGGGTTGGTGTGGGTGTTGGGGTCGGTGTTGGTGTTGGTTCTGGTGTGGGTGTTTGGGTCGGTGTTGGTGTTGGGGTTGGGGTTGGGGTTGGTTCTGGAGTCGGTTCCGATGTTGGTTCCGGTGTGGGTGTTGGTGTGGGTTCTGGAGGTGGTGCGGGGTTTTCTACGTTTAATCGCATCCGATAGTCTTGGGATTCGCTGGATTTAGAGACGATTACGAATTCGTAATATCCGTTTTCTCGCAAAGTTCCAGACCACGAGCGTCTTGTGGAGTCTTCTAATAATACTCTTTGTCCGCTAGGTGAATATACGGAAAATAGTACTCGTGGAGAAGCAGCCAAATTGACCTGCATTCTCTGACCTCTAGCAAGTTGAGCTATGAAAATTTTTCCTTGTAAGTTTCTGAAAGTACCGCTTCTTGCAACTACGGTACTACCACTGGGAAACTGTAATCTCTCATAAGCGCTTCTTGCAAATACTGCATTTACTTTATCAAATACAAATCCCTGCCAAACTTGTCCTACGGGTTTATTTATGAAACCTTGTTTACTTCGTTGGCTAGGGAATATACTGTCAAATGGTACGTCAGCTAGATCATATACAGAACGGCTCCCCACGTTAATATTATTGACCCTAACTTTCCAGCGATCGCGGTCTGCGGAGGTGAAGGTTCCGAGTCTACGACGAGCGTCGGAACTCATTTGTGATAATTTGTTGAGCAATTCGCTTGCTGTTTCATCCCACTGTTTGCGGAGTTCTGCGTCTTCAGGTTCTTCGGTCAAGGTACGCCCGTTTAAACTCGGGTTTTGCTCCCAAAATATTTGATTTACTAGTCTGACATAAAAGTTAAAATCTACACCTAACTGTTCGCGTCTTGCTCTTAGTCTTTTCTTACGTTCTTGTTCTTCTGGAGAAAATTTTGAGGAAACTATTTCTTCACCAGAATTATTAGAATTAGATGTTAATTGAGAAATTCCAAAGTAACTCAAACCACCTAAAAGCACCATCGCGAAAAATAGTAGACCAATTTTTGCAGGTGTCAAAAAAGGTTTAGATTTAGGTTGAGGTTCTGAGAAACCGGGTGAAGCGGTTCTAGGCTGGGGAGCAGGAGCAGATTGTACTGCTGGTGCTACAGCGAATGTTCTTTCTGTAACTTGTTGGGGAAATTGTTGTGGTGCTGGATTATTATTTGTATTACTTGTAGGTATGGGAGTATTAAGCGCTTGTACGACCTGCTTTGCGCTTTGATAGCGTTCTCCCGGTACCGCTGAGAGCATTTTATCTAACATTGTCCCAAATTCGGGACTGAGGTTGATTTCTCGCCGCCACTGCCATTGCAGATTATAATTATCAATGAGTTCTGCTGGCTGTTTTCCTGTAAGCAATACTAGTGCTGTTGCAGCTAAAGCGTATAAATCGCTATGTGCTTCTACTGAACCAGTTTGCATTTGTTCTGCTGGAGCATACCCTACTTTTCCCAGTAAAGTTGGTATTGGAGTTGCGGTCGGGCTGCCCGGAGCGTAATATTGAGAAGCTACAGTCGCTGCTACCTGCTTTACACCACCAAAGTCTATTAATACCGGTAGCTGGTCGCTTTTACGGAAAATTAAATTGTCGGGTGAAATATCGCGATGAATTACACCCATAGAATGAATATAATCCAATACCGGTAATATTTGCCGTAATAACTGCTTTACCTCACTTTCGCTAAACTTCATTCCTTGTTTGAGACGACTATCTAACAAGGAACTATAATTTTCTCCTTCTACATAATCTTGGACTAAAAATAAATATTCTTTATCGTCGATAGTAAGACGCAAAAGTTCGCGAAAGCGGGGTATTTGAGGATGTTGCAGTTTGTAAAGAACGCTTGCTTCTCGTTCAAAAAGTTCTTCAGATTTTTGTAAAACGTATTCAGTTTGAACTTGAGGAGAAAATTCTTTTAAAACGCAAAGTTCGCGAAAACGATTGGTGTCTTCAGCCAAGTAAGTTCGTCCGAATCCCCCCTGTCCCAGTTGACGTACAATTAAATAACGTCCGCTTAATGTTAATCCCGGTTGAACACCCTGACTCACTGGAGTATCAACCAAATTTTCACCGCAATGGAGACAAAAGCGACTACCAGCAGGATTTTCATGTCCTTTAGAGCATTTTTTAAGGGATGTCATGGGAGAGTTAGAAATTATATAAATTTATGAGTTATGAGTTAGAAATTATGAATTAAAAGATATACAAAACTAGTCATAGTTACCAATCAGGTATTCTAAAATCATTTTTTAGATTTCAGAATAATTTATGTATTGGTATAAATAAATATACTATTTAATAATTAAGATATATTTGAAGATAAGTTTAAGACTTACCCACGAAAAATATAAAACTGGATAACTCTAAACATCTACATTACTAATAAAGCTACAGTCGTTATCCCGCAAATTTCGCCAAAATACGTAAAAAGTATATATTCCTGCTTCACATTATTAACTAGTACAAGTCGGCGTAAATAAAGCAACCATTGAAAATGGCTAAAAAGCCGATAAAATCAAACTTCTTACTTCTTACTTCTTACTTCTTACTTCTTACTTCCGCGAAGCGGTACTAGTAATCTACTCCCTGCTCACTACTTCCTACTCCTAATTAAAATTTTCACCAGCAACATAGAAATTAGATATTAATTAACTCGTTTCTCAACTTCCTCATTCGCTAAAGCGTACCAAATTTGACCATAAGTTTGCTGATTAAGGTTCCCCTGTCTTTCTCCAGGAAATAAGTTATCGAACTTACGGTTTGTATCTCTGTTTAAATCTTCAATCGTATAATTACCTAAGTTTCCTGCCTGTATTTGCTGCTCCCAATTTTCATAATCTTGTCCGGTATAGCTTCCTAATTTTTGTCTTGTTTGCGTACTGAGATTACCTTTTTCTAAATTATCAAGCAAGTCTTGAGCAACACGGTACCACTTCTTTCTCAAAGCTTCGTCTTCTGCACTACCAGTTAAAGTACGACCGCGAGCTTGTGGATTTTGAGTATAAAAAATTTGATTTACGGTTCGGTTAAAAAATAATTCTGGAATTTTTAACTTTTGACGTTGACGGACAATTTTTTCAATATTATTTGTTTCCCCACGGCTCAACCCTCCGTCAGAATTATCATTACCCCCTGGTAAACTAGGTAATTCAACTGAGGGTAATTGCGGTAAAGAAAGACTAGGAAGGGAAAAAGAAGTTACAGCGTTGATAACTCCACTAATTACTGCCCACGTACCCGCAAACACCAACACAACCACGCTAGTACTTACCAAACTCACGAAAAAAGGACGCAGCCAAATCGGTAATTGAATTGCACCTGCAAAAGCATTAGTCTTGTTATGAAATTGAGTCGCAACCTTGCGTCCGGGAGCAACTATAGCTGTATGCAGCTTACTCACATTCTTATTTAATGTCGGAGCGGGAGTAGAAGGAGGGGTAGAAGACTGTAAATCTTTCAAAACTTGTTGCGAGCTTTGATATCTATCATTAGGTTTGTAAGCGACCATCTTCTTTAAAATCGCTTCAAAATTGGAACTAACCCTAATTTTCTCTCCCCAACGCCATTTACCTTGATAACTATCGTAAAGCTGCTGCGGTTCCTCCCCAGCAAGCAATACCAGAGCAGTCACTCCCAACGAATACAAATCGCTACTATGAAAAGCTTTCCCTTGACGCAATTGTTCTTCAGGAGCATAGCCCTTTTTACCAAGCAAAGTCCGATTTCCTGGAAGTTGAGTAAACCACAATCCCTCAGAAGCTGGTAACTGCTTGACACCGCCGAAATCGATTAAAACTGGTAAATTATTAGCTGTGCATAAAATTAAATTATCTGGTGAAATATCGCGGTGAACTACATCCTTAGAGTGAATGTAATCTAATACAGGTAAAATTTGCGTTAAAAAATTAAATACCTCTTCTTCGCTAAAACATCGTCCTTCGTTCAGACGTTTTTCTAATAAATCTTGGTAATTTTCACCTTCAATGTAGTCTTGAACCAAAAAGAAAAAATCTTTATTGCGTAACTTTACCTGTAGCGAACAGTGTAAGCGCGGGATTTGCTGATGCTGAAGTTGCTTAAGCACCCTCGCTTCTCTTTCAAACAATTCCTTAGCTTTATTTAAATCTTTATCTTCCTCAACTTGGGGTGCAAACTCCTTCAGCACACACCTTTGATGGGATTGTTGAATATCTTCCGCTAAATAAGTACGTCCGAAACCTCCTTGACCAAGTTGACGTACAATTTTATAGCGGTCGTTAATTACCTCCCCAGGAGGAAGGGGTAAAGGTTCGCCGCATACAATACAAAAGCGATTGTTTGATGAGTTAGCGTGGTTTCGAGTGCAATAAACCTGCATAATGCCCAAATGTTAAGGGATTTTTGCTAATAACTACAAAGTCTTTAACAGAATTTACGTATAATTTCTCAGAATTTAATATGGGAAATAGCGAATGGGGCATTGGGCGTTGGGGATGGGAGAATAATTAAGAGTTAAATAATTTTGGATTTTAGATTTTGGATTTTGGATTAGCATTAACAGTCAGCAGATAAGAGTTAGGAGTTAAGAGTTAGTAGTCAATAATTAGGTATAGAAATTTTCTACCCCCTCTACCACCTCTACCCCTTCTCATCATTCTTAATCCCCATGCATAACATCCATTTCCCAATTCCCATATCCAATAACAGGTCATAATAATCCGTTTTCCCGAATGCAACAAGCGTTATGAACTACGAACAGCAAAGTCAACGTGCAATTAAAGGATTTGAGAACTTTTTACATACTTCTCTCGAAACTGTATTACAGCAACATCTTGATAAAAATCCTGCTGCGGAAATAGTAAAACTTTTTCACGACGTTGCAACAAATGTACCTGCTTACAAAGCTTTTTTGGCACAACATCAAATTAATTCCGATAGTATTCAAACTTTTGAGGATTTTCAACAATTACCACCGCTTACAAAGGATAACTACCTCAAGTGCTATTCTCTAGCAGATTTCTGTCGTGACGGAAAAATTGCCAACTGCGATATGATAGCGGCTTCATCTGGTTCTACAGGTAAACCGACTTTCTGGCTGCGTTTCTTTACGGATGAATTAGCAGTTGCTACTAGATTTGAGCAGATATTTTATGATAGTTTTTTTGCTGACAACAAACCTACTTTAGCTGTAATTTGCTTTGCGTTGGGAACCTGGGTAGGGGGAATGTTCACGACTAGCTGCTGTCGCTATCTTTCTAGTAAAGGTTATCCCGTTACCGTTATCTCTCCCGGTACAAACAAAACTGAAATTTTACGAGTATTGGCAGAATTAAGCCCTAATTTCGAGCAAACTGTTCTGTTGGGATATCCACCTTTTCTCAAAGATGTAATTGATACAGGTATTGCTCAGGGTATGGATTTGAAGCCACACAATATTAAATTTGTCATGGCTGGAGAAGTATTTAGTGAAGAATGGCGAAATTTAGTAGGGGAAAGAGTTGGTTCTCAAAGTCCCTGTTATGATTTTGCATCGCTTTACGGTACCGCTGATGCAGGTGTTTTGGGCAATGAAACCCCGTTAAGTATCTGTATTCGCCAGTTTCTAAGTCAAAATCCTGATGTAGCCCGAAATTTATTCGGAGAATCCCGCTTACCAACCCTGGTTCAGTATGACCCATTAAATCGTTTTTTTGAAATTATCCCAAATTCACCTTCTGCAAATCAACAAGGAATAGAAAGAGGTACTTTATTATTTTCTGGAGACAATGGAATTCCCTTGGTACGTTACAACATTTTAGATAACGGGGGAATTATTACTTATGATGCAATGCTTGAATTTTTATCTGAATGGGGATTTAACCCTTTAGAAACGCTTTCAGATAAAAGAGGAATCCGTAATTTACCTTTTGTTTTCGTTTTCGGACGCTCAAACTTTACTATCTCCTATTTCGGCGCAAATATCTACCCAGAAAATATCAAAGTGGGTTTAGAACAACCTGTAATAAGTGAGTGGGTGACAGGTAAATTCGTGATGCAAATACAGGAAGATGCGGATAAAAATAACTTCTTATCTATAGTTGTGGAATTAGCACCCAAAATTGAACCTAGTGAAGAGAAAAAACAAGCTGTAGCGAATTCTATTCTTGCTCAACTCAAAAGACTTAATAGCGAGTTCGCAAATTACGTTCCCACAGAATATCAAACACCACAAGTGAGATTATTACCAATGGGAGAACCACAATACTTCCCCCAAGGAGTTAAACATCGTTATACGCGGAATTAGGGTAATAGGTAATAGGTAATAGTTAAAAGTTCTATTTTTCAATCACCAATCACCAATTACCAATTACCAATTACCAACTTTTTATAAATCAGGAGGCAAAATAACGTTATCGATAACGTGAATTACACCGTTGGTAGCTTTAACATCAGGCTGAACCACGGTAGCATCGTTAACCTGCACGCCGCTTGCTGGGTCAACTTTTACGCTTATCGGACCACCTTCGACGCTCTTGACTTCACCAGATTTCAAATCGGTAGAAAGTACTCTATCAGGTATTACATGATAAGTCAGAATCTTGACCAATACTTCCTTATTCTCTGGCTTCAACAAATCTTGTACGGCATCTTGCGGTAACTTGGCAAATGCTGCATCGCTTGGTGCAAGAACTGTGAAAGGTCCGTCTCCTTTCAAGGTATCTTCCAATCCTGCTGCTTTTAATGCTTTAGCTAGCATTGTAAATGAATTATTAGATTCAACTACGCCAATAATATCCTGACTCTCAGTCTCTGCGGATGGCTCGGGTGATTCTATCCCAGCATCCGGTGGAGTTGTTGTTGGAGGTGCTGCTGGAACCTCTGTACCAGGCAGTGGAGGTACGGTTCCGGGTGCTGGCGCCGGTACTGGTGTAGTTGATGGTGGCAATGGTGCTGGTGCTGTTGAAGGTATGTTATTTCCACAAGCCGCACGATTATAAGGGCATTCGTCTAAAATGCCGGGTCTGGGATTAAGCACCCCACCATTTTGAGCTAATAAAGTTTTACTTGGTTTATTGCTCTTAGTTGTCTGTATCTCTAAGTTATTACTATTCGTATTCAACGGAACCGTTCTACTACGGTTATAAGGAGCTTCTGTAAAAACACTGGGACTAGGGTTAAGCGCTTTGTTCGCCTTCACTGGCGCAATCATCAGTAAGCTGATGCCTGTCACTCCCACAATGCCAGTTAATTTAGTCAACAAATTGCTGTAAGATAGTTTCATAACAATTTTATCTGGCTTTTATTCCACACTCTACATAAAAGACTTATACCATTTTCTTAGGCAAAAAATCTAACTCTCAGACTTAGTTTTATTTGCTTTAAGGCTATGGTGATAACGCTAAATTTCGCCAACAAATCAACTAATAATTTTAACTTATAGAAGTGTCAAAATTATTTAATAGGAATTACCATCAATTGTTGTTCGCGGGCAAACTTTTATTTCTGGTAATTATTGTAGCATAAAAAATATTTATAGATAAACTTTTATATTAACTCATTTCGATACAACCAAAATCGAAATAATTATTAATATTTAATTCTGCCAATTGAGAAAATTTTTATTGATGGGCAATTTGTGAATAAATAACTTTAAATTTAAAGGCTCAATCAGATGCAGCGCAAGGATTTCTAATTGCCAATCTAAAAAAATATATATCTTGCCTGTTATTAAAAAATAATTAATTATCTGATTATTATGATTTCCCTCTAAAGGGTTAATTATGATTATTTTTTAATCATTATCTGGTTTATAAATGGTTTCGTTTGCAAGTAAGATAACCCTGTGATTAAAGGATTTTGAAAATCATCGCTCCACAGACATAATCCGCAAGTTATAAATTTTTCATTCATTACTTAAAAATATTAATCACAAAAATAAGGTTGTAGAATTTATAGGTCAATAAGCTAGCAATAAGTCAATCATGTTAGAGCTATACCAATTTGAACTTTCTCAATACTCGGAAAAAGTGCGTTTGATTCTAGATTATAAAGGTCTGGAGTACAGAAAAATAGAGGTAACACCTGGAATTGGACAAGTAGAGTTATTTCAAAAAACCGGTCAGCGTCAAGTTCCCGTACTCAAGGATGGCAGTAAATATATAGCTGATTCTACTGAAATAGCTAAGTATATAGACGCACAGCACCCAGAGCGTCCATTGATGCCACAAGACCCCAAACTTCGGGGATTATGCTTAATGATGGAAGAATGGGCAGATGAATCGATTGGTACTAAAAGTAGAAAGGCTTTGTTTTCTGCTATCAGCAAAGACCAGTCTTTCCGTAAGTCTTTGCTACCAAATTCAGCACCAGATGTGCTTAAGAGTTTGGTAGAAGGAGTTCCCAGCGATGTTTTAAAGGTACTGGGTGTAGGAGTCGGTTATAGCCCCGATGCAGTAAAAGACGCAATCAGAGATTTACAGCAAGATTTAGAAGCTTTAACACTGATATTAGAAAGTAGTCCTTATCTATTAGGGGACGAACCTTGTTTAGCCGATTTTGCAGTTGCGGGTTTATCTCTATTACTAAAATTCCCAGATGGTGGTTATCTAGATTTACCAGACACTATTAGAGCTAAAGGAATACCAGGTTTAGCGGATAATCCAATTTACCAGCCATTCTTTGATTGGCGTGATAGACTTTACGTGCAATTCCGCAAACCAATAATCGGTTCCTCGTTTAATAATCCAGGTTCTGCACCAACCTCGATTCAGATTGATTAAGTGATTGGGTAATGGGTAATTGGTAATGGGTAATAGGTAATTCAAAATTATCACTCAATAAACAGATAATTAGGCTAAGACAGAAGTAAGCGGTTAAAATTTATAGATTTGCTGTCATCTTAAATTCAGAAGTTCTTATCCGAGTTACTTTGAAACATTTCAACCCAATTACCAATTACCCATTACCAATTACCAAATTTATTAACTTTTGTTCGTTGATTTATTCGCATAATTAATACAGTAGAATTAAAATTCTTTAAAGAAGAACGAATAAAACTATGCGTTGGTTCATATGGATTCTATTAGCAGACAGCCATTAGGTTCGGTTACTGAAGGTTCTTTAACTGGAGGATTAGAAGTTAGACTACATCCTGATATTTTGGTTGAAGATATGCGGGTAGGTAAATTTCTAGTTGTCCAAGGGGTACGTTCTCGATTTTTCTGTATGCTGACGGATGTAGCTTTGGGAATTGCTAACCAAAGAATTGTGGCATATCCTCCGAAGTGGGAAGATACTTTTATGCGAGATATTTTGGCAGGAAGCGGTACTTACGGTACCATTAATCTCGCGCCAATGTTGATGTTTACTCCTGAATCAAATGAACCGGATGCTGTACAACAGAATAAGTCTGCCAAATTGAAAGAAGCTGTAAATACTAGTTTGGCATCGTTTCAAGCACAAACCAGTACTTCAATGGAATTAATGCCAGTTAAAACAATTCCAACTCATTTTAGCCAAGTTTACGAAGCTTCCCAAGACGACTTTCGCCGGGTATTTGGCTGGGAAGACGACCCCCAAAGAAAGAATTTTTCCATTGGTAAACCTTTGGATATGGATGTACCCATTTGTATTGACTTAAATAAGTTTGTCGAAAGAAGTAATGGAGTTTTTGGTAAATCCGGAACCGGTAAATCTTTTTTGACCCGCTTGCTTTTAGCTGGAACTATTCGTAAGAATGCAGCAGTTAATTTAATTTTTGATATGCATTCAGAATATGGGTGGGAAGCTGTTTCTGAAGGAAAAAATTTAAGTACAGTTAAGGGTTTAAAGCAGTTATTTCCCAATAAAATGGAAGTCTACACCTTAGACCCAGAATCAACAAAACGTCGTGGAGTTCCTCACGCTCAAGACCTTTATTTAAGTTACGACCAAATCGAAGTAGAAGATATTAAATTATGTTCTCGGGAGTTAGGACTTTCCGATGCAAGTATTGATAATGCGAATATTTTACATGCTGAATTTGGTAAATCTTGGATTGTTCAATTACTGAACATGACCAACGAAGAAATCAAAATGTTTTGCGAAGAAAAGCGGGGACACCAAGGTTCAATTACTGCATTACAGCGTAAACTGTTGCGAATGGACAACATGAAGTATATGCGTGCTGCTTGTCCGCACAACTATATTAACCAAATCATGCGTTCCCTTGAAGCTGGCAAAAATGTTGTAGTAGAATTCGGTTCTCAATCGGACATGCTTTCTTACATGCTGGTGACGAATATGATTACTCGTCGTATTCACCAGCAATATGTTCGTAAAGCAGAAAAGTTTTTGCAAACCAAAAATCCTCTAGATAAACCATTGCAGTTAATGATTACTATCGAAGAAGCACACCGTTTCCTTGATTCGGCTATAGTACAGAGTACAATTTTTGGTACAATTGCACGCGAAATGCGGAAATATTTTGTAACTTTATTAGTAGTAGACCAAAGACCTTCGGGAATAGATAATGAGGTCATGTCCCAAGTTGGAACTCGGATTACAGCTTTACTCAACGACGAAAAAGACATCGACGCGATTTTTACAGGGGTTTCCGGTGCTGGGGGCTTAAAATCGGTTCTAGCAAAATTAGATTCCAAGCAACAAGCATTAATTTTAGGTCACGCCGTTCCCATGCCGGTAGTAGTCCGTACTCGTCCCTACGATACAACATTCTATCAAGAAATTGGCGACCCTGACTGGGAAGGGAAACCAGACGAAGAAGTTTTTGCAGCAGCAGAATTAGCAAAAGCAGATTTAGGGTTTTAATCAGTTAACAGTGAACAGTGAGCAATTAATAAAAGTAAAAAACTAACAACTAACAACTAACTCCCCGTAAATGTAATCTATTTTACTTGACTATATTAGATAATACTGACAGGGTAATATCATTCATTTCTTTTCATTGAAGCCAAATCTGATAAATGAAAATCGCGCTCAATATCGAAATTGACGATACATTGTAGCCAAGAACTTTTTCTAAGCCTTAAACCAATCTTCAGATAGAGCAACTTCGAGGTTAAAACAGCGAAAATACTGCAAAGAAGATAACTTCTTAACTTCAAATTCACATCTTGTGATTCCGAGAAAGATTAATTTAGTAACATCCACCCATGACAAATCCCCTTAAGTTCGGTTATCCGGCTATTTGCCCAGAACCGGATTGGCTTTTTTCGCGTCACTATATATATATACCGATTGCCACTAAAAAATAGATATTATTTATCTTCTTTTGGCAAATACACTCTCGATGATTTATAATGGAAAGATTTACTTTAAGGTCTTTACTATCGACAAGATTTGTCGTAATATTAGATTAAGTAAAACTCATACTGACTTCATATTTTTGCTATCGCTTTTGGCGATTAATGGAAACGAATAAATTGTTGAAACGATAAAAGCTTACTTCTAGGGGATTGATAAAAGGGGGAGGCAGAGGAACCGATAGGGAAGTACACCGTCTGTGAGTCTCTGTATGAGTAGGGATTTTATAAGGGTATTTCTACCTGTTCCACGATTAGTATTTTCCATACCCTCCCTAACAATTAAATACTCATAGTATTTACGGAGTAGAGGAAAACGCACCAATGCCCATTGAAAACACTGTAACTGAAAAAAACAATACCAAGTTTACGGCTGATATGGTGCGAACCTATCTGCGCGAGATTGGTAGAGTACCGTTGCTTACCCGCGAGCAAGAAATTATTTTCGGGAAGCAAGTTCAACAAATGATGAAACTTGTTGAAGCTAAAGAAGCTTTAGCTAAGAAACTTGGTCATGAAGTTAGCTTAGAAGAATGGACTAAGGAAGTCGGTTTATCTGAAACAGAACTGAAGAAAACTGTTTTGGAAGGTAAACGTGCTAAGCAGAAGATGATTGAAGCGAATTTACGCTTAGTTGTTGCAATCGCGAAGAAATACCAGAAGCGAAATATGGAATTTCTGGATTTAATTCAGGAAGGAGCTTTAGGGTTGGAGCGAGGTGTGGAGAAATTTGACCCAACTCGCGGCTATAAGTTTTCTACCTATGCTTATTGGTGGATTCGTCAAGCGATTACACGCGCTATTGCACAACAAGGAAGAACAATTCGCTTACCAATCCATATTACTGAGAAGCTGAACAAAATTAAGAAAGTACAGCGCGAACTCGCTCAAAAGTTGGGAAGGTCTCCATCTCCTACAGAAATTGCTAAGGAATTAAACTTGGAACCCTCTCAGATTCGCGACTATATGAACATGGCTCGTCAACCAGTTTCTTTGGATGTGCGGGTTGGTGATAATCAGGATACCGAATTGCAAGAGATGCTTGAGGACGACGGTCCTTCGCCAGAATACTACACTACTCAAGAGTTCTTACGTCAAGACTTGAGTAATTTGTTAGCGGAGTTAACACCCCAACAACGTCAAGTATTGATTTTACGCTTCGGACTAAATGATGGTAACGAGATGTCCTTAGCGAAAGTTGGCGAACGTTTAAGCCTCAGTCGCGAACGAGTGCGTCAATTAGAACATCAAGCACTTGCTCATTTGCGCCGTCGTCGTGGAAATGTAAAAGAATATGTCGCAAGTTAGTAACAAATAGTTGATATTAAAACATTCTAACTGTGACGTGCCTCCCACAAGGGGGGCAGTTTTTTTTGCTCAACCGTTTATTTTGGGCGACAATGATTATTTAAATGCTCAAATACTTATAGGTTAAGGCTTCTACAACCTAATTCCCTGGATTTATTTTTCAAAAACTAAAAAACGATTGTGAGAACTATAAATCAATTTCTTGCTCTTGTGAAGTTCTCTTAACATATAGGTTTATCATATGACAATAATTTATATGTAATTCATCAAAATTTATTGTAGAAAATATAAAAATAAAGCAGTTCATCAGAAGTATATGCTTAATTTTGTTTGATGATTGGTAGATTTTTTGTCTATAAAAAGAAGTTATTAGCCATAAATTATTTTTATATTTTAAACGCTTTCAAAGCTCAGTAACCCTGACTGTAAAGGCTTGTAAAACATATGCCTGTAATTATTTTTTATTAAAGTTAGATATAAGTTGACCCATAAAAATCAAAAATAATAAAGTTGAAATTTCAATTATTAATTATTTTTCTATCGGTTATTTTATATTTTTATACTTCACCCTCTCGACTCAACCTTTAGGATGATCTACGGATACTTATGCTGATGTTAGTGTAAAGTTAACTTAAAAATCTTCAAGAAAATTTCTGATAATTTACGGTTTTTTTAATAGGGCAGCATAAAGTAGAGTTTTAATAGTAGGTTCACGATTAATAACTTTGTTAAATTTAAGACTTAATACAGAATTTAAAAATATTTGAATTATAGGAGGATTAGGGTGTTAAAAGATATCAAAAAACTTGTTCAATTTCGCCGCTTTGCGATTCCTATTCTGGGTTTACTGCTAACTATTGGTGCTTTAGCTCAATTTATTAAGCCAGTTTTATCCAAACAAGTTGCTCGATTGCAAGCAGCATCTCTATCAGAGACTTTGGAAGAAGAAACTCCAAATAGTACTTTGATGGAAAGTAATTCTGACGCTAGCTCTCAATCAACCTCCAAGGAAGCGCGATTAAGAAGAGTTTTAAATACTTCGACTGATTCTTCATCTGCTATTACTAATGTGTCTCCTGGAAAAACTTATGTTTGGATGCAACGGAGCAATTCTTCTAGCTATGAAGATGTAGCGCAAGAATTAAAAAATGTATCTAACGTTCAAACTATAGTTCCTAGAGATAAAGTATCCGTTAAAAGAGGGCTACCTGCGAACAATTTTCCTAATGGTGATGGTGTATTTCTCTATGGAAATTCCCAAAAAGCTGGAGAGTTAGGTAAGGGATATATTGTTTTTGAGAAACGAGCTGGTAAGGTTGTTGGTGGGATGTACATGCCTGCTTCCGAATTCAACTGTTTCCAAGGAACCCTCGATAGGTCTGGAGAAATTGCTATGACGGTTAAGGGTTATGCAGGTGATGTTAGTCCAACTCAAGTAGCTTCAAGAAGTCGGTTAGTCATACCAGGTGATTCTGAGTTCGCTAATTACGCTTACTCTGTGACATTAAAAAATTATTATCAGCTTGATACTATCGGAAAGACCGACCGACATATTCTGAAAACCTGCAAGGCTAATTTTCAATAGTTTAGATGGTTGTTAGTTGATAGTTGTTAGTTGATAGTTGATAGTCGTTAGTTGTTGGCTGATGAATCATAGCCGATTGCTCAAAGGGATGATTTTTTGTATTTTTCTCTAGCTTTTAACTTTTTAATCACATTAATACTCAATTCCTGGCTGTGCTTTTATAGCTTGGTCGCGGAAAGGGTGTTTGATTAAGTTCATTTCAGTCACTAAATCGGCTCGTTCGATTAATGATTGAGGCGCACCTCTACCTGTAAGTATTACATGGTTTCTTTCTGGTTTTTCTTCTAATCCAGCTAAAACTTCTTCAACTCTTAGATAACCCAGTTTGATAGCTATATTAATTTCATCTAACAATACCAACCTATACTCAGGAGTGCGAATATATTCTAGCCCTTTATTCCAAGCTGCTTGGGCTTTTTCAATATCGCGGTCGCGGTCTTGGGTTTCCCATGAAAATCCTTCACCCATTGCATGGAATTCAAGCTGACCGTTATCTTTCCAAACACTAAATGCTTTTTTTTCAGAAGGTTCCCAAGCTCCTTTAATAAACTGAATAATTGCGACTTTATAACCGTGTCCGAGAGAACGCAGCACCATTCCCAAAGATGCGGTTGTTTTCCCTTTGCCGTTACCAGTATTGACGACAATTAAGCCTTTTTCGAGAGAAGCATCTGCGATTCTTTGGTCTTGCACTTCCTTACGTCGCTGCATTTTTTTGCGATACTGCTCTTTGGTTAGGGTCTTATTTTCTGCAACACTAACCTCAGATGTAGTTTCAGAAGACTGATTCTTTTTCATAATACCCTGTATTTCTAGTGTGGAGTTCTAAAACCTTGTCGTCTGAACAATCATTTAGGTAAAAGAACTCCTTAATGGTATTTATTATATGATTATTCGGCGCTTAGTATGCAGTATCAAATAGTCTTAAAGAGAGAATAGGGAAAAAGCTGATGTTAGCAATAAAAAGAAGATAATAACATTCCGCTATATTTGCATGGTAAGCGTTTCAGTTCTTAGCATCTGTAAATGATTAATTATGATTAAGCATAGTATGCAATGAAATACATATTGCATTCAAATACATTGAACTATCTTTACAAAGAATTCACCATTAATTAAAGACAGTTAACAGGTTTTTGTCGTAAGTTTTTAAGTAGGTAAAAAACTATTACTAATTTGTAATGATTGTTTCAATCATGGAGTGCTATTTGTGACATAAAAGCGGATAAAAATTAATTTGTATTTTTACAGTTATCGATTTAGGAAAGCAATCAAACAAATAAACTAGGAAAAATTAGTTTTTTATGCAATTAAGTGTTGTTATTCCATGCTTTAATGCTGCTAGTACAATTGCGGCTCAGTTGGAAGCTTTTACCCAACAGCAATGTTCGGAAACTTGGGAAATAATAATTGCTGATAATGGCTCAACGGATGAAAGTTTGAATATTGTAAAGCAGTATCAACAGAATTTACCCAACCTGCGTATAGTTGATGCATCCCTCACTAAAGGTTCTGCTCATGCTCGTAATGTCGGAGCAAGTGTAGCTTTATCTGAAAATTTAGCATTTTGTGATGCTGATGATGAAATCACTCCAGGATGGGTAGCAGCGATGATAGAAGCACTTGATAAACATGATTTTGTCGCTGGTTGTAGCGATTATTCAAAGTTAAACGAACCGTGGATAGTAAAATGCTGTGGAGTCAGAGAAGCTAACGGAATCAAAGATTATGTTTACTTTCCCTACGCAGCAGGTAATAATCTTGGTATCAAACGCTCGATTCATAATCAAGTTGGTGGTTTCGACGAAACTATGTTGCTACTCCAAGATATAGATTACTGTTGGAGAGTACAAAAAACGGGTGTCAAACTTGAATCCGCATCAAATGCAATAATTTATTTTAGATTTCGCAATACCGTGAAGGGTATGTATCGTCGATGCTGGAGATTAGCTTGTTACGATATCTTGCTGCATCAAAAGCATCAACAAATGGGAATGCCTAAATTAATTAAATGGAGGGATTTATATAAAGATGCTGCAATTCTTCCTTTAAAATTTTTAGTTAAAGTGCGAGATAAAGAAAGTTTTGTCAGATGGTTGCTAGATTTAGCTTGGCTGGGGGGACATTTTCAAGGATGTCTTAAGTATAATTACTTAGTTTTTTGATTTATTAGTATTTTTTAGAGTATCTCTTGGTAGCTATACTTGTGATTGTATCTGTGAAAATAACTTTAGGATAAGGATGAAATCTGATTATTTTTATAAGGATATATACCTTTTTTACAGTATTTTATACCTACAAATATAGGTATTAATCTTAACCTATTATTAGGTTTTGAAATTTGCACAATAAAATCACGACTCTACATTTTTTTACAACTTTAATGACAAACTATCAGAATTATTTCCTCCCCATAATTTAACCTGTATGTTATACTTACCGAGGAGAATAGAATTCGGTAGACAGCGTTTGTTTTTAGTATTCACAGACTTATCTCCGAAATGTAAATCTCTACAAACTAATGATTTCGGAGACGATCCATGTCGATTTACGTAGGTAACCTTTCTTACGACGTTACAGAGGAAAATTTGAATGCAGTTTTTGCAGAATATGGCACTGTAAGACGAGTTCAAATTCCTACAGACCGCGAAACAGGTAGAGTGCGCGGTTTTGGCTTTGTAGAAATGAATTCAGAGGATGAAGAAGCAGCAGCAATTGAAGCTCTTGATGGTGCTGAATGGATGGGACGCGACCTTAAAGTAAATAAGGCAAGACCCAGAGAGCAGAGAAATTCCTTTGGAGGAGGAAATCGTAGAAATAATTTTAACAATCGCTACTAAGGTCTATCAATTTAGCTGTAGCAGCTAATTTCCTTATTTAGTTCATAAATTTGATTTGTTTACGACTCAGGCTAAGAACGCTTGGGTTTTTTTAATGGTTTGTCTCATTAGTTCTGATGGCTAACTTCCCAGTCATATTTATATGACTTGAACTATTAGACCAGGGTTTTCAACCACGGTTGTATGAATAAGAAAACCCATCAAGACTAATGGGACAGACCACTAGTAGTCTTTTTCATAAATTCTGAAGGGTCGAGTTTTCTTTGGAACTGTCGGGAGACGTTATATAAGTAGTTAAACAGAATTAATTACACATTGTCATTGCGAGTGGAACGAAGTGAAACGAAGCAATCCCA
>JBCBHT010000155.1:0-17524 GCA_038525335.1 Cyanobacteria bacterium J06621_15
GCAAAAATTACCGGTGTTAAAATGCCGAAGATAACTGGACCAGCAAGGGTATTTGAATCGGAAGAGTCTTGTTTGGATGCGATTTTATCGGGAAAAATCAAAGCTGGTGATGTGATAGTCATTCGCTACGAGGGACCCAAAGGAGGTCCGGGAATGCGAGAAATGTTGGCTCCCACTGCTGCAATCATTGGAGCGCGTTTGGGTGATAGTGTGGGTTTGATAACTGACGGACGTTTTTCTGGGGGGAGTTACGGAAGGGTTGTCGGACATGTTGCTCCGGAAGCAGCTGTGGGTGGAACTATAGCGCTAGTGAAAGAAGGAGATAGTATTACGATTGATGCAAATGCGAGGTTATTACGGTTAGAGGTTTCTGACGAGGAAATAGCCAAACGTAGGGTAGACTGGAGAGCGCCAGAACCGAGATATACGAAGGGTATTTTGGCAAAGTATGCGAAATTGGTTTCTTCTAGTAGTTTGGGAGCAGTTACTGATTAGAAGAGTTAGGAGTTAGGAGTTAGGAGTTAGGAGTTAGGAGTTAGGAGTTAGGAGTTAGGAGTTATTTAATTTTATATTTTGACAACGGATGCGTATATTTTGGATTAAATAAATCAATTAGAGGCTTATCTGTGCCATCAGTGCTATCCATTTAATCCGTGATATTGAGTTAGGAGTTACCAATTACCAATTACCAATTACCAATTCCCATTAAAGTTATGAATACTGTTGTCCTAAATCTAGAACCAATTATAAATTTGAGTGATGAGCAGTTTTATCAACTTTGCGTGGTAAATCGAGATTTAAGTTTGGAATTGAATGCGACGGGGGAATTAATTATTGTGCCACCAGTGGGAGGGGAAAGTGGAAATCAAGAAGCTGATTTGATTACTGATTTGAATATTTGGAATCGTCAAGCTGGTTTGGGAAAAGTTTTTAGTTATTCGACTATATTTAAGTTACCAAATGGTGCAAAACGTTCTCCGGATGCTGCTTGGGTAAGGTTGGAACGTTGGGAAGGTTTGAGTTTGGAGGAGCGTAAGAAATTTCCACCTTTAGCACCCGATTTTGTGATTGAACTTCGTTCTGAAAGCGACCGTTTAAAATCTCTTCAAGATAAAATGCAGGAATATTTGCAAAATGGTGTTCGTCTGGGTTGGTTAGTTAATCCTCAAGACAAACAATTAGAAATTTATCGTCAAAATCAACTGGTGGAAGTTGTTAATATTCCCATAAAACTTTCTGGGGAAGATGTTTTACCGGGGTTTGAATTGCAGTTATGAATGGGATTAGCTCAAAAGTTTTATCTACATATTCTATAAAAAAATATTTAGATATATCAATGTAATCTTAATTTATAAGTTTTATCTGGGAACCATATATAGGATTAAGTCTAGTGATTTTTATATATGGTTATTTTCTCTATAAAAAAAATATTTTATTCTTCTTGTTGCTTTTTAATATCTATAAGTTCTATTAATTCGTTTTTACAAGCTTCTGTGAATGCTCAAGTAGTTGAAGATGGAACTTTACCAACTCGCGTTCAAACTACTGATAATTTAAATTTTAACATTGACAGTATTAATAATCAAAATCGCTTCGGAGGCAATTTATTTCACAGCTTCAAAGAGTTTTCGATTCCTACGGGTGGTTCTGCAATTTTCAATAATTCCACAGATGTTGTTAATATTATTAATCGCGTAACTGGTGGAAATATTTCTAATATTGACGGATTAATTAAAGCTTCGGGTAATGCAAATTTATTTCTAATTAATCCTGCGGGAATTGTATTTGGTAAAAACGCTCGGTTGGATATTGGTGGTTCTTTTTTTGGGAGTACTGCTGAGAGTATTAAGTTCGCGGATGATATTGAATTTAGCGCTATTGATATTACAACAAAGCCTTTATTAACTATTAACGTTCCTCTGGGTTTGCAGATGGGAAGTAATTCAGCACCGATAAAAGTAGAGGGGACGGGTTATACGAGTATACCCGGTTCCAATTCAAATTTTAGTCCTTTTATTGTGACTAGTTCTGATGGTTTACGAGTTAAATCGGGAAATACGCTGGCTTTGATTGGTGGTGAATTGTCTTTAAATGGTGGTCAAGTGACTACAGATTCTGGAAGAATTGAATTAGGAGGTGTGAAAGAAGGTTTCGTTAATATTAATTCAGCTTCAAAAGGCTTCGTTTTAGATTACAATAACGTACAAAATTTTGGCGATATTAAATTTGATTCTAAAGCTTTAGCCAATGCTAGCGGTAGCGGAAGCGGTTCTATTAGATTACAAGGACAAAATATTTCTATCAAAGATAGTTCGAGAGTATTTATCCAAAGTCAGGGTTTAGAATCTGGAGAAAAACTACAGGTAAATGCAATAGAATCAATTGAAGTTGTGGGAACTAATTCTGGTAATAGTTTGGGAAGTGCATTCTTAACTGAAACTATAGGGGTTGGAGATGCAGCAAAAATTGCGATTTCGACTCCAAATTTACTTATTTCTCAAGATGGAGCAGTAATTACAAGAAGTTTAAATTTAGGTGCTGCTGGAGATATTAATATTTCAACTAATCAGCTATCAATTTCGTCTGGAGGAATTTTTTCAAATAGCTTAAGCTTTGGTAGTGGAGGGGATATTTATGTATCAACCGATAAGTTAACAGCAACGAATGGAGGAACAATATCATCTGTAACTTTTGGTTTGGGTTCGGGAGGAAATATTGACGTTAATGCTAAATCAATAAGTTTAACTGGCTATAATCCCAATACTTTTATACCTAGTAGTTTGAGTGCTGGAACAATCGGTATAGGAGAAGCAGCAGCAGGGAGCTTAACCGTTAATACAGGAAGCTTAGTAGTTAAAGATGGAGGTAGAGTTGATTCTTCGACTTTTGCTTCTGGAGCAGCAGGAAGTATAACTATTAATGCTAAAGATTTTGTCGAAGTCAGCGGTACTGTTCCAGGTACGGTTAATCCTAGTTTAATCATTTCTAGCGCTAATATTGTCGATGAATTTTTGCAGCAAGCTTTAGGATTACCCCCGATTCCTAGCGGAAATTCGGGAAATGTTGATATTAATACACCAGTTTTAAGAGTTAATAATGGTGGGGAAGTAACGGTAAGAAATGACGGTACTGGGAAGGGTGGAATTTTAAATATTAATGCTAATTCTATTTTGGTCAATAACAAAGGAAAAATAACTGCTTCAACACAATCTGGTGAAGGAGGTAATATTGATTTACAGATTAAAAATGGTTTAATTCTGAGAAATCAAGGTCTTATTTCTGCTGAAGCGGGTGGAACTGGTAATGGTGGAAATATTAATATTAATTCACCAGTAATTGTAGGTGTTGAAAATAGCGATATTATCGCTAATGCTTTACAGGGAAATGGTGGGAATATTGATATTAATACTCAAGGTTTATTTGGATTGAATTTTCGAGATAATTTAACAGCAGAAAGCGATATTACAGCGAGTTCTCAATTTGGTGTTAACGGTACTGTTGAAATTAATAATCCGTCAATTGACCCGAGTTCTAGTTTGGTTGAATTACCATCAGATGTAGTTGATAGCAGTCAGCAAGTTGCTAGTGGATGTAGTATTAATCAAGGAAATAGTTTTACGGTTGTTGGTAAAGGTGGTGTAGCTACAAATCCTTCTGATTCGGTTGCTGAAATAAGTTTGTGGAACGATTTAAGAGATATAAGTATTCAGGATTCTAAAAAAATAAATATTCAAGCACAAGATAATTCTTCAAAGCAGATTATTGAAGCTACAGGTTGGATTGTTGATAAACAGGGAAATATCGAATTTGTTGCTGAATCTAATTCTATTGATATAAAAGATAATTGGAATCAAGCTAGTAATTGTTGGGGGGAGATAGTTAATTAGTTAGGTTATCTTCGCATTTTCCTATCTCTTTTTAAGCACGGGAGTCAAATTTTCTGGAACTCCATCTAGTTGAATCACATTACAGCCAAGTTTATACGCAAATTCAACAGATTCTCCAGCACCAATAGCATTATAAAAGCCCATTGCAAATTTGATTGCGGCTTTATCCCCAATCGCTTGATTCATACCGATTACATAAGGAATATATTTTGCGATCGCACTTGCTTGAACTTCTGAATAACAAGCGTTGAGAACAACACATTCAATAGTAGTTGAGAATAACTCGAATAAAGTAACCAGTGCTTCTGTATCTACTAACTTCAAATTCCCGTTTTCATCTTCCAATAATAAACCGTCATTACCGGAACCGTGTCCGCTAAAATGAACGATTTGGGGTTTGAAGTCTAATAGTGCTTGGTAAACTTCCTGGGAGCGCACAGCCCAGCGTTGTTTCAGGTCGAATAGTTCTCGTTTTTTCGCTCGTTGTAATCCAGCATCAATTTCTCGTATTTCTTCATCCAATCGTAATTGTGAGGTGTTTTTGGGATTGGATGCGAGGATTAAAATTGTTTTGACTGTTGAATTTTCAGTTTGTTTTTGAACATCATTATTATTGATATTTCCACTTATTTCTTCCGTGTTTACTGTGTCAGCATTGACTAAACTACCACCAAATTGAGCGCCTTTTAAATCAAAATTAGATTCTTTCTTAGAGTTTTGTGACATAGTATTTCCATAGTTATTATAATTTTCCGCTTGCAGACTGGGACGACCTAACGCAGTATTTATCATATTTTCATAACTAATAATCTGATTTTGTTGATAATTTATTTCGGTATCTTTAACTTTTAATTCGGCTAATAAATATTGGATTTGTTCTGAAGGAGATAAGCTTTTTAAAAGATTATAAGTTTCAAAATATTCTGCACTTAATTCCGATTTATCAACTTTCGGTGCAGCTTTAGCCCGGAGTAAAAATTTATCATCTCCCCTTTTCTCCATCGCTACAATTTCTAATTCCGCATCAGGGTTATTTTCAGCTAATTCTTTAAATGAAATTGCAATAGCGCGGGGGTCAACACCTTGGTTATGATAAAGGTCGAGGGTGTCAAATATTGGCTGAATAAAATCACCGAATTCTCCGTCTAAAAATACTTCTGCATTGTTATCTGGTTTGCGTAAGGGATTGGGATTTTCTTTCGTAGGAAGACGCATATAAACGTATTCGCACTTCACTCCACGAAAGTTAGTGTCATGGGTAATGTTCCAATTTTGAATATATGCTCCGGTAAGTGTTGCTCCGGTAAAATCGGTGTAATCTAATTGCGTTTTGACTAACTTAGCTCTGGATAAATCCGCATCTTCCAAACAAGCTCGACTTAAGTCTGTATGATTAAAGCTTGTATCAGTTAATAAAGCTCCTTTTAAATTTATTCCCCGTAAGTTCAAACGGTCAAAATTTTCATCTTGTCCTCGTCCTGTTAAAATTAATTGTCGTATTTGGGGATATTGTAGATAAGAATTACCAGGACGTACTCTATCAAGTAATTTAGTCTTATGGAAACAGGTGCCAATCAATTTTGCATTTCTGAAATCAGTACTTTTGAGTCTAGCTGTAGTAAAATCACTATCGGTTAAATCTGCTCCGCGAAAACTCGTACCTTCTATAGCAGCAAAAGCAACTGCTATATTACGTACTAAAACATGTTTCTTATCACCTTTGATAACCTGCCAAGCTATGTAAACACTTACGAATGCTCCAGTCGCGGCTAAGGTTCCCGCTCCAGCTATGGCTAAGGCAAATGCTCTGGCTTTGACTCCAGTGAAGGCTCCCAATAGAGAAAAGACCCCACCTACGGTAAAGGCTCCCACTACTCCAAATAATCCGGATACAGCAAAAGCGAATGCTATGGCAAAGGCTCCTGCTACAGCGAAAGTGAAAACAAACGATAAGCCTACGGCAAAAGCGAAGTCTCCTGCTCCGGCTAAGGCTATGGCTCCAGCCACAGCTACAGCTACAGCTACGGCTCCGGCTATGGCAAAGGCAAGACTTACTGATATCCCTTGGCGAATAATAATGATATATACAATAATCGTTACAATCATTGCTAACCAGCCTGCAAATTGATTCTCAACACTCTGAGAAGAATCGAATACATATGCTATCGAGATTGTATTAAATAGGGATAGGTAACCTGATATTCCCGATAGCAACCAAGAAAGCAAAACTAGAAACAATGCCCATCGCTTTTGTAAACCAGCTTTTGCACCAGTAAAATTAGCTCCTTTTAGATTTGCTCCAGCAAAGTTTGCCCCTCTAATATCCGCATAACTAAAATTAGCACCTTCTAAATTTTGACCTTTAAAAGAGCGTCCGCGCAGATTTTGACCGGAATAATCTAATGGCATAAGCAGCGCTTAGTTACGTGTTTACACTGATAGTGCTATACATTTTTATTATGTAGCATTCCGGAAGAAAAGTATTTAAAGGTTGGTTCAAGAAGTTTTCGAGAGCTAGTCGTTAAAACCTAAACTCACCTGGGATTCAAATCCCAGGCTAATAGCCCAAGTCTACTTAAGTAGACTAAAAATCTGACCCAGTCGTCTTGAGACGACTTTTGCTATTAGACGGGGGTTTTCAACCCTCGGCGGTATTTGTGTGTAAGCGATAGGCTGGGATTAATATTAATTCTCTTTGCAAAATTAAACTACACCAGCCACTTTAATGCTAAGAGAATTTTATCCGTTGCAATACAGAATCTCCATCCATCCCAACCATCCGCTGAAACTCCCAGCATCGAGGGGAATATGAACACTTCCGAAAAATTAATTTGGCTCCAAGAACGTACTGCTTTAGGAATTCTTGAAACTGAAGCTTTAGAAGCAATTGCTGAAGCTGTTGAAGAAAAAATTATTCCAGAGAATGAGCTTTTATTTGCAGAAGAAACTTCACCAGAAGCGCTCTATATATTATTAGAAGGTCAAGTAGAAAGTAGTAGTAAAGACAAAAGCAATCACACTCTCAATTGCGGTTTACTTCCCGGTAAGATAATCAATCTTCAAGAGTTAACTTTGGATGAGTTAACTAAATGCTCGGTTACAACTTTGAGCGAGTCTTGTTTCTGGGTAATACCTGCTGAAAAGTTCAAGGAATTAATCGCTGAATATCCTCAAATTCAAAAAAGTATTTCTCGTGGATTAGCTCAAGAGGTTGCTCAACTAGAATCTGCACTTAATTACGAACAAGAACGTACAATCGCTTTACGTCCTTATTTGGTTACTAAAGCACAGCGGGGAGTTGTAGGAAGTAGTCGTTATGCTATGAAGTTGCGAGAACAAATTCGTCAAGCTTCCGACACTAGGGAATCTATTTTAATATTCGGTGAACCTGGTTTAGAAAAGGATAATATTGCTGCTTTAATTCATTTTGGTTCTGATTCTCGCCGACAGCCGATAATTAAAGTAGATTGTAGCATTTTACAGACTAGCGGTGCTGATTTATTTGGACGTGTAGGTGGTAAACCGGGTTTAATTCAATGGTTGGGGGAAGGTACTTTAGTTTTAAATAATATCCAAGAAACACCTGCGGAATTATTACCAAAGCTAGCTGAGTTTATCGAAACTAGTAGTTATAAACCTGTGACTCGTGAGGGACAACCAGAACCCGAATCTTATCAGAGTAAAGCTAGAATTCTAATTATTTCAGAACAAGCTCAGCCATTAATTCAAAAAGCTGTTGATAAAACTATTAAAGCTCCACCGGTACGAGTCCGGAAGAAAGATATTAAAGCAATTGTTGAATACAATATCAGTCTTTACTGTCGTCAGGAAGGAATCCGCAAACCGAAAATTACCCCGGAAGCTTTGCGACGATTGCAGTCTTACGATTTTCCCGGTAATTTAAAAGAGTTGAAAAGCTTGGTGGAAAGAGCGATTGTTCAAGCTGATGGAGCAAAACAATTAACGGAAGAGATTTTTTGGTCTGCTGATACTAAGAAAAAACGGTTTCGCTTCAATTTATTAAATGGTTATCCAGGGTTAAGAAAATTCCTTCGCAGTCCTTGGTTCCCCGATAGAATTAATTACGGTTTTACTTTCATAGCTTTTGCATTTATTGTCGGAATTTTATTTTTAGGTCCCCAAACCAGAGACAAAAATTTCGGATTAAATCTATTTTGGGCTTGGTGGTGGCCGTTTTTTCTGTTTCTGTTTCCGTTTTTAGGACGGATTTGGTGCGCGTTTTGTCCGTTTATGATTTACGGTGAAGTTACCCAGAAATTATCATTATGGCTGTTCCCCAGAAAACTTCAATCTTGGCCGAGACAGCAAGCAGAAAAATGGGGTGGATGGTTTTTATTCGCGATGTTTACTCTAATTTTTCTTTGGGAAGAGCTATGGGATTTAGAAAATACGGCTTATTTAAGCGCTTGTTTATTATTATTAATTACCGCTGGTGCAATGATTTGCTCTGCAATTTTTGAAAGAAGATTTTGGTGCCGCTATTTATGTCCGATTGGGGGAATGAATGGCTTGTTTGCTAAGTTATCGATGACCGAATTAAGAGCGCAACAAGGTATTTGTTCTGCTAGCTGTAATACCTATCAATGTTATAAAGGTGGATCACAAAAAGGTGAAGGGTTGGAAACAAACGGCTGTCCTCTGTATTCACATCCCGCACAGTTGGAAGATAATAAAGATTGCGTGCTATGTATGACCTGCCTCAAAGCTTGTCCTCATCGCTCGGTTGAGTTTAATTTACGTCCTCCCGGTATTGAATTATGGACGACTCACGTACCCCATAGTTATGAAGTTGCGCTGTTATTTTTGCTGTTAGGAGGAGTGTATCTTCATCGCTTACCTGAAATCCAAAGAGTTTTTAATTTACAGTTTGATTTAAATAATTTTTGGCAGCATTCTGAATTGTCAATATTAGCTTCGATTGTTCCTGTAACTATTCCTTTTTTAGCCTATAGTTTAATGCAGGCTATTTATAAATTTAATTGCTATTTAAAAAAGACAGTATATCAACGTAAAAATCTAATTAAATCCATCAAACCCAAACCTTTTTTAGAACTTGCTTATGGCTATCTACCATTAGTTTTAGGTGGTAGTTTGGCTCATTATTTACGTTTAGCTTTGAACGAAGCAGGACGGATATTACCAGTCACTTTTGCAACTATCGGTTTAGATGGTGCATCTTTACCAATATTAGTAGCCCATCCCGCAGTCATCGCTTTTTTACAGGGTAGCACCTTAATTTTTTCAACCTTATTAACAGTATTCCTAACACAGAAAATAGCCCGTCAACCCTTGCGCTGTCTGCTATTACAGCATTTTGCCTCTATCACTTTAGCAGCAACCATGTGGGCAATAATTGTACTTCCTTAAGTCAGTTATTCCTAACACAGTTTACATGCAGAATTAATACACTTTAATACAGCATTCCTCCCTTATCACTCGATAAGCTACATTGTCATGGGGGGTTTCACCCAGCATTCAAAAGCGTTTTAAAAAGCTTTCCGGCTGTGGAAGTGACACAATAGCAAGCTTTTTCTTCATAATTTTTTGATAGAATATTATTGTATCTTTAATAAAACTTAACAAATAATACGCAAAATATACGTGATTATATTTATACTAAGGAAAAGAAAACATAAATAACACCGTAAGCGGTGGGTATTCTAAGACTTGTAAGAATCGCTAACGAATTACCTAATATCTAAGCATAAAGGCGGCTAGTTTTTGTTTTTGAATCAGCTATTTATCTTATGGATACAAAAGGGAACCATTGGCAATAAACTAAGTCCTGGAAACCGTATTAAATATATATAGCTTTGATTTCTCTTAAAGTGTTCTATTAAATCAAAGCTTTGAAATCGGCTAGTAATCATTTGTTCTAATGAACTGTAGTTCGTTAGATTTATCTTTGACATTTTGAATATTGGAATTATTAAAATTGTTTTTGATTATTTTAATTAATTTTCAATAATTAGATAGTCGTCGATTTTTTAATCTGAATTAACGCTGCGTTTATCAATATGTTCGCAATGAATATAAGTCAATTAGGCATGTTTTTTAGGAATGTACGTTTTCTAATCTAATTTGTCTGCTAATTTTTAATAGCTAATTGGATATTTTCAGCATCAACGATTAGAAAAAGCTGGAAAAATAGGTTTTTATATTCACCTGACCGCTCGGAATATCTCATTTTTAGCTAATATCTAAAGCTAATAAGTAATATGAAAAAACACTTAAGCGAACTGGCTATTTTCGGTGGTTTACCGAGTTTTGAAGAAAAGTTACATGTTGGTCGTCCGAATATTGGTTCTAAGAAAGTTTTATTGCAGCGTATTAACGATATTTTAGATAGCAAATGGCTGACGAATAACGGACAGTTTGTACAAGTATTTGAACAGCATATAGCTTCATTAGTAGGAGTAAAACACTGTATTGCAACTTGTAATGCGACTACAGGATTAGAAATTGCCATCAGAGCTTGCGAACTAACAGGTGAAGTCATCATTCCATCATTCACCTTTGTTGCTACCGCTCATGCTTTGCAATGGTTGGGAATTGAGCCAGTTTTCTGCGATATTGACCCCTTAACTCATAATATAGATCCACAAAAAATCGAGTCGTTGATTACAGATAAAACGACAGCGATAATCGGGGTACATTTGTGGGGAAGAGGATGTGATGTTGAAGCACTTGAAGACATTGCTAGACGCTACAACCTAAAGCTTTTATTCGATGCTGCTCATGCTTTCGGATGCTCCTATAAAGGAGAAATGATAGGCAATTTTGGCGATGTAGAAGTATTTAGTTTCAATGCAACCAAATTTTGTAACAGTTTTGAAGGAGGTGCAATTGTTACAAATAATAGCGAACTAGCTCATAAGATTCGCTTAATAAAGAACTTTGGTCTTAGCAATTTAGATTGTGTTGACTTTATCGGAATTAACGGCAAAATGAGCGAAGTATCTGCCGCTATGGGGTTGACATCACTTGAAAGTATGGAAGATTTTATAAATACTAACCGTAAAAATTATAATCAATATCTACAAGAATTATCAAACATTCCAGGTGTTAATTTAATCAGTTATAACGAATCAGAAAGATGTAACTATCAGTACGTAATCGTAGAAATTGATGAGTCAATAGCTAGAATTAATCGCGACAAAATTTACCAGATATTGTGGGCAGAAAATATTCTAGCAAGACGCTATTTTTATCCAGGTTGCCATCAAATGGAACCATATCGGTCTCGTAATGCTGATATGGGTTTGATGTTAACTAATACCAGACATTTAGCTTCTAGAGTACTAGCATTACCTACGGGTACTGCAATTGGAGCTAAAGAAATAAGTAATATTTGTCAGATTATCAGACTTGCAACTACAGGAGGAAATCTAACCAATGAAATGCTCTACCAAAATGTCTGGAGAGCCTGTTGATTTGCAATTAACAGGAAATAATCCTAAAGTTAGCGTTTCTCTTGTCACTTTCAATCATGAAAAATTTATTGCACAAGCTATAGAAAGTATACTGTTGCAAAAAGTTGATTTTAGTTATGAAATCATCATAGGTGAAGATTTTTCTAGCGATAAAACGCGGGAGATTGTTATTGAATATCAAAAACAGTATCCAGATAAAATTCGCTTGATATTACCCGAAGAAAACCTGGGTTGCTATGGTCAAAAGATTTTTGTACAAACACTTCAAGCTTGTAGAGGTGAATATATTGCGATTCTAGATGGAGATGACTATTGGACTTCTCCAAATAAGCTTCAGCAACAGGTAGATTTTTTAGATAACCATCCTGAATGTGCAATTTGTTTTCATGATGTAACAACAATTTTTGAAGATAAATCTCGTAATTCTCGGAGATATAACGATTTTGACCCACCAAAATTTTCCACCATAGAAAATATTTTAAAAAGCAACTTCATACCAACCTGTTCAACTATGTACAGAAGAGGTTTATTTGATGAATTTCCAGAGTGGTATTGCGATACAGTTTGTGGAGACTGGGTATTACATGTATTGAATGCAAGACATGGAAAAATCGGCTATATTAATCAATCTTTAGCAATTTATCGAGTACATAGTAATGGTTTATTTAGCAGTATGACAAAAATACAGCAGCTAAAAGAAGCCATTAAATGTTATAAACTGCTGGATGAATATTTGAATTTTGAATACAATTACATAATTAAATCAGAGGGAATTTACCGTTATTTGGCTTGCTTATCTATTTATCAGGAAGAAGGAAATTCACTAAAGCAAAGACAATATAGAAATAAGTTAATCCGGAATCTGATTAGATATCCCTTGATTACCTGTACGGCAATTTTTAAGTTTATCAAAAGAAGCATGATTAATAGAATTGCCGTAGTTAGATGGCTAATTAAAAAGCAGAAATTCAAACTGCTGACTCATGGATATTCAAGTAATTGATAGTCAAAACCTTTTATGGCTACAAACTCTAAATAAACTTCGATATGATGTTTATCATTTACCAGAATATAATCGTTTAGAAGCAAAAAGAACGGAATCTGTAAGTAAAGCTTTTGTAGTAACTGATGGAGATAAAATATTTTTCTTACCTTTCTTAATTCGTTCTTGCAATGACATATTAGATTTGCAAGCACAGGATTTTTCAGATGTATATTCAGATGCAATATCACCCTATGGTTATCCCGGTATTTTGCTAAGTGAAGCAGCTACAAAAAATTATAGGTTTACGAATTTTGCTCTCCAGGAATTAAATTCTCATTTGAGAAACAAAGGTATTTGTTCGGCATTTTTTCAACTCCATCCTATTTTGAGTAATCAATTCAGCAAACTGTTTTCACAGAAGAATATACATATAGATAAAAATATAAATCAGATTGGTGAAACTATTTCTGTTGATTTAAAACTTTCTGAGTCACAAATTTGGGCAAATACTAGAAAAGGTCATCAAAGCACAATCAATAAATGCAAGCGGCTGGGATTTACTGCCAGAATAGTAAATTTAGTAGAATACCTCGAACATTTTCAAGCGATTTATGAGGAAACCATGAATCGCGTAGCTGCAAATGAATCCTATTACTTTGACTCAGAGTATTTCGTAGGCTTACAAAATCTCGAAGGAAACATACATTTATGCTTAGTAGAATTGGAATCAGAAATTGCAGCAGCCTGCATATTTTTTGAATGTGGAAAAATAGTTCAAGCTCATTTAGGTGGAACTAAAAACAAATTTTTACCTTTATCTCCATTCAATTACTTATTAGATTACGTTCGATATTGGGCAAAACAACGCGGTAACGAATTGATGCATATAGGAAGTGGTGTCGGAGGAACAAAAGACAGCTTATATCACTTCAAAGCGGGTTTTTCTAAACAAAGACACGATTGGTTTGCACTGCAATTAATTCCAGATTGGGAGAAGTATGAGTATTTAACACATTTGAGAGCAGAATCTTTAAATACTAAAGTTGAAAAATTGTTTCAGTCTAATTTTTTTCCCGCTTATCGGTCTAATTAGGTAATTGGTAATTGGTAATTGGTAATTGGAGATGAGTAGAAATAATTACTAACTCATAACTCCTCACTCCTAACTCCTAACTACTTTCCAATATAGTTTCTTCGGCTACAGTTCTTATGGCTTTAGGTGAGCCAGAATATGAGTAAACCTTTTTGTCGGAATGCAGCTTTTCGTATCAATGTTGCTGCTTGTATATGAAACCCAGAATCATTGTTTGTAGTTTAGGACGTACCGGATATAAAATATTTCGTTTGCTCAGACAGCAAGGAGCGTTAGTTGTTGGTATTCACCATCAAGCGATTCCTGGTGAAAGGGCTGGAGATGTTATTGTCGGTGATTTACATGCGGCTAGTACCCTCAAAGCAGCAGGAATTCAGCAAGCTAATACTTTGGTAATTGCTGGAGGAGATGACGCATTAAATTTGTGGATTGTCATGCAAGCACGAGTGCTTAATCCTCGTATCCGGATAATTAATCGCTTTTTTAATACTAGTTTAGGCGAACGTTTAGATTATACTTTGCCAGACCATTTAAGTATGAGTGTAGCTGGTTTGGCTGCACCTGTTTTTAGTTTTGCTGCTTTGGGAAATAAAGCGATTGGACAAATTAAATTATTTAAACAAACTTGGCCCATACACGAAGAATATATTCATCAATATCACCCTTGGAACGGTCGTAAACTTTCCGGATTATGGGAAGACCGTTCGCGGATGCTTATTTATTATTTACCCGTGGAAGGTGATTTAGATTTAGTATCCGCAGTCATGTCCGGACACGAACTTCAAAAGGGTGACCGTCTAATTGTCGGTACTCAACCCCAAGTCCGTACAACCCGCAAATCATTAATAGCAAAACTAGTCAAAGTTATAACAAATCTACGTCAGTTTAGACATCATGCTCAATCAGTTTTGGTCGGAGCGATGTTGTTAATGATGATTATTTCCCTAGCGACAATTACTTATGTATCTGCGGAACTAAAAATGTCCGTTGTCGATGCACTATATTTTTCTGTCGGGATGATTACTGGTGCGGGTGGTAACGAAACAGTTGTAGAACATGCTCCTGATAGCGTAAAAATATTCACCGTTATCATGATGTTAGTGGGAGCAGCAATATTTGGTATTTGGTATGCTTTGCTCAACGATTTTGTTTTAGGTACGCGCTTCAAACAGTTTTGGGATGCAGCAAGAATACCTCGACGCAATCACTACATAGTCTGCGGATTGGGTGGTCTGGGGATAAAAATCGTTCAGCAACTCTACAACAACGGACAGGAAGTTGTAGTAGTAGAACCCAATAGCAACGGTAAATATATTAATACCGCTCGTAGTTTAGGTATTCCTACAATTCATGCTGACGCTAGTTTTCCAGAAACTCTCAAAGCATGTAACGTCAATAATGCAGCTTCATTAATTGCTGTGACTGGAAACGATGCTACCAACGTAGAAATTGCTCTCAAAGCCAAAGGACTATCACCCAAAATAAACGTGGTAGTAAATTATGCCGACCCAGACTTTGCTCGCATGGCTCAGGAAGTATTCGATTTTGAAGCAGTACTAAGTCCCGCAGAACTTGCTGCTCCGGCATTTGCAGCCGCCGCATTAGGAGGTCGAATCCTCGGTAACGGCATTACCGCAGATAGTTTGTGGGTAGCATTTGCGACAATAATTACACCATCTCATCCATTTTGCGGTCAAAGAGTCGAAGAAGCAGCCATGTCAGCCGATTTTGTACCTTTATACGTAGAAACCAACTCTCAAACTATCCACGGTTGGGAATTACTCGAAACCTGCTTAAGCGGTGGAGATATGCTGTACTTAACCATGCCAGCAACAAAATTGTATCAACTGTGGCGCTATACTCCCAAGATTGATGCTGTTAGTTATTAATTGTTAGTGGTTAGTGGTTAGTTGATAGTTGGTAATTGGTAATTGTTAGTTGTTAGTGGTTAGTTGTTAATTGATAATTGATAATTGATAATTGGATATAAATAATAAAGCATTTAATTCTAAACATTAATTATAAAATTAAATTTAAAATTTAAAATCCAAAATCAAAAATAAAATAACTCTTAACTCCTAACTCCTAACTCCTAGCTGTTCTACTATACAAAGATAATATTGTGGAATATCAAAGAAATCACTGATTACAGAAATATTTACTTTTACTTTGATTAAATCATCATTTTTATGAATTAAATTTTTCTCTATTGAATTAGCATCAGTTTGATTATTAAGAATATCAGACATAAACTCAGTGCAAGAATTTAAATCATCCAAATCTGTAATATCTTGCCAGCTTAAATCTAACAATTCTGACTCGCTATAGCCAGTAATTTCACAGAAACGCGGGTTAACTTCAATAAATTCTCCAGATAATTTGATTTGATAAATTGCTACAGAAGCCTGCTCGAAAATAGCACAAAAACGTGCTTCACTGTTCCGTAAAGCATCTTCAGCCCATTTTCGTTGAGAAATATCTTCAACTACACCAAGAAAATAATCTGGTTTTCCTTCTTGGTCGCACACTAATGAAACGCTAACATTAACCCATTGTTCTCGATTATATTTATCCCACTTACGAATAAATCTTTTTTGCAAAGAATAGTTATCAATTTCTTTAGTAAATAACTGTCGCACGTGCATTAATTCAGCTTCAATATCATCTTGATGAGTAATATCTTGCCAACCTAACTGTTTTAAAAAATATTCTTTATAGCCAACTATATCGCAAAAGCGTTGATTGACTTGAATAAACTCTCCATACAGAGAAATTCTATAAATTCCTACAGCAGCTTGTTCGTAAATAGCGCGAAAACGTGATTCGCTTTTCCTTAAAGCTGACTCTGCTGCTTTACGTTGAGTAATATCTCTAGCTACCCACAATACACTTTTATCTGAAATAGGAGAAATGCTAGCACTAAACCATATCTTATGTTCTTCTACTTGTAATAGATAATCAAAACTAGGCTGAATTTTTTGTGTATCTAAAGCATATAGAACTTGTTCCAAGTAACTTTGTGCAGTATCCTTAAAAAACAATTCCGCAGTCTTATTAATTAACCGGTCAATAGTCGCATCTCCATCGCTTCCACAGGTCGGTAGAATTTCCACATTAGACAACTTTCTGTCTTCAATGGATACAACTAAAATAATATCTCTGATTGACTCAACAATACCGCGTAACTTATCTTCTGAACTGCTTAACTTATCCTCAAGCAATTTTCGGTGACGAATTTGTTTATTCAGCTTTTGATTTAAATTTTCATTATCAGCTTTTGTCCGTACAAGTAAATCTTGCAATTTCTGCAAAGTTTGTATCACTTCCCCATTATTATTTCTGCGGCTAATTAATTCTAAAGCGTCTTTTATAGTGTTATTAGACTCGTTAGCTAAATAGTTTTCATCTTGCATAAAAGCAGTTCTGTAAGATTATTAATTGCAATGGAACCTAGCTACAGTAGAAGATATTAAAAAGGAGCAGAGAAGATAAAACTTCCAATTTATAAACTTACATAAGTCAATTTAGAAATTATTCTGCTACAGAACAATAGTTACACTAGCTTCTATGTAATGACAAGTGCTATTTAAAACATCTAGTTCAGATAAGCCACTAAACCGGGAATGTAATTCCCGGTCTAATAGCTTGAGTCGAATTTGTTGGTTGGGTTTCGTTCCTCAACCCAACATACGAAGAGTCTTATTAAATCATCAAAATTAATGTGGTCGAATATTAGTACTTTGTCTCGTTAATTTTGATGTATTCGTTTTTTCTACTCCCTATTCCCTATTGCTCTCAAAATATAATCGGATAGCTCGCAAAAACCTTCACCTTCCTTGTTCTGAGTTACGTAAGCAGGTTGATGTTGCAATTTATCCACATATTCCAGTACGTTTGCGACACCTACAGATAAAGCAAAATAATTCTTATCAAACAAACTTTCATCGTTAGGACTATCACCAACAGTAACAACTTCATCGGAAACGTATCCAGGAAAATATTCCTTTAGTATTTGCGATAATCCGATAGCTTTATCTTGTCCTAAAGGTTTGATATGACACTGAACGTTGCTGTAGGTAAACCCATAACCATTATCCTGACATTG
>JBCBHT010000156.1:0-17439 GCA_038525335.1 Cyanobacteria bacterium J06621_15
AAACCCTCCAATTAACATTAAAACGATTGGAAAGTCTATCACTAGTGAAAGAAGCAATTAAATTATCCGATGGTTCGTAGCGAATATCGGAAATTACATCAATTCCGTCACCTGCTAAAGCTGAAACTGCTACTTGTAAAGGAAATTTCGAGGGACGAAAGAATATTTCAGCCAAACCTTTCAACGATTCATCGTAAACTCCCCCAAACCCTAGCGTTAGAGTTTCCGACACACCCAAACGTCTAGCGATACCACCACGGAATTCCGAAAAATTTCCGAATAAACTATCAGTTCCCGAAAAATCTCGCTTTAAACCACCAGAAACAACCCAAGCAGAAGCACCAGCAGGAATTTGTCCCGGAACTGAAGTAAAACTAGCGTCGCGAATTTCCGGTTGTGCTGTTAATCTTCCTTGGGGATAGAGAAATACCCGATAGTTACCAATTCCTCTTTGAGTCGTAATGTTTTCAAAACGGTAAATTCCTGAAGAATCCACCAATACTTCCCCAATTACGTTATTACCAAAACCCTGCACCAATCTAACCAAAGTCCCCGGTTCCGCTCGACCGGTTACGGTACGTCCGATTTGGTCAGCTTGTAATCTTTGACGAGGGTCAGAAGTTCCACCACCAAAAGCTTGAGGTGGTTCAAATCCCTGACGCTGAATAAAAGTTAACCCCCAATAATCTCCACCAGTTCCCAATCTTTGCCAAAAACTCGGTTGAGAACCCACAAAATAATCTTGTTTATCAGTTTGTCGTAAATATTGTGCTTCCGAAATATTCCAGCTTCCTCCGTCCCATAAATCCGGTTGATTAGCACGGACAAACCACGAACCATCAAAAGCAGTTCCTACAGCTTGAAAATCACCTCTAAGATTCGTCGAACGATTTCCGCTACCGGTAGCATCTATCCTCTGTTCCACTGCTGCAATATTGAAACTTCCCGGTTGAAATCTGGGTAAACCATCTAAAATAACCGGAATTTCATCGCTACCGATACTATTATTCCTTCTATTTTGCCAGGGTACATCAAAGACAACAGCATAGTCATCAATATCAAACTTTGCGCTGACTCCGAATAATCTCTTCAAATCTGCGATTGAGAAAACTAATCCCAATTCAGAATCATTGCGAAGCTGTTCGGGATTGATACGGGTGACAATTCCCGGAGAACGCATTTCTAACTGTCCGTCGGGTAAGGTTGTCACGTTCAGCTTTAAAACTTGAACTACATCATCGTAGGGTAAAAGCCAATTTTGGAAATCAACTGCTTGCGAACCGTCTTCATATCCTCTGACCAAAACACCAGCTTTGATATTGCGTTTACCGATATTTAAACCGACGGGAAACGTAGTGAAATTACGATTAGCAATATTTATTTGAGAATTAGAAGTATTTAAAGGTTTTTCTAAAATAGAATTTTCTTTTAATGAATCAAGTTTTTGGATTAATTTCTCAGTACTTAAATGTAATTCCTCTATAATTAATTGACTATTGATTATTTTTGAATCCTTCAAATCTGAATTATTTAAATTTGTTTGAGCAAAAGCTGTCAAACTTGTTTGACAAATTGAAATAGGAATAAACGTTAAAAGCCAATATAGTTTTTGCATTGATAACTTTAATAATAATTATTTATATAGATATGACTTGATAAGAATATCTATTTTAAGCCTACAGAACATAATAATTATTTATAATTTTTTAATTTAAACCATGAAAGTATTTCTATCTAAATAGCTGTAATTTCACAGAAATATAATTACTCACAACTCCAGTAATATCAACGAATCTTTTATAACAGCTTTATAAAATAATGATATCCGTAAAATCCACACTTATTTCCTAGAAATGAAGAATAATATTGCTTTTAGCTAACTTTTAATCAATAAATGTTTGCGTAATATTGCCGAAGACAATTTTAGCTTCTTAAAGCCACTATGTTTCATAGCAAACGGTTTAATAACCTTGCTACTGAGGAAAAAGTTTTCTCGTTCAAAATCGAGATTTTTCTTTGCTTCACACAAATATTCCTGGAGAAATCATATTTTTGCTATTTTATCAGGACACTACCGTTGATTCTTCAGGATTCATTTATTGAAGAATTTAGATGATTTTCTCAATAGTTAATAAAGCAAAGTTATTTTCGGTTCTAATCATTTCTCAAAGTTAGTTAACTTCAGTAAAATTGTGTTTTTTTCAGTTTTAACTATTTCTTAAAGTTAATTAACTTCAGTAAAACTGTGTTTTTTTCAGTTTTAATTTGTCAACTTTATCGAAATTACAGGAATATTATGATTCGTCGTTTAGCTCTAACCGCTGGTTTCGCTGTTATTGGTGCTGTAGCTTTTACACCCAAAGCTCATGGACAAGCTGCACCTGCTGCTGCTGAAACAGTTCCATTTGAAGCTACTATTGGTTCTGTTTGTACATTGAGCAATCCTCAGCAAGGAGACCTTGTAAAGGCTGGAGACCTTCTTACTTCCAACCCGACTGATGGTGGCGCACGAGGTAAGATTGATGTTGAATGTACTGGTGGGAACACAATATCCGTTGCTGCACCAGTAGAAGTATCTGTACCAACTTTCAGCAAGGTTCCAGGTTCTGAAAAAGCAAGAGTTTTTAATGCTGGTACCGAAATCGCAAATAGTGACGCTAATTTAACTGGTTCAGTTGCTCCTGGTAATGTGACTGTTGAAGTTGAAATGGAAGTTATACAAAATGGACCGGGCTTCCCTCCTGGTGTTTATCAATACAATGTAGAAGTAACAGCTGCACCTAACTAAGAAACTTATTTTCTCAACTTCAATCAATTCATGAATTTGCAGGATACATCTTCCATGATTCGTCGTTTAGTCTTAACAGTCGGTTTTGCTGTTGCTAGTACAATAGCTTTGACATCTGAAGCACAAGCACAGATTACACCAGCACCAGATGAAACTGAATTAGTACCATTTAACGGAGCTGTAGGTTCTGTTTGTACATTTAGTAATACAATACCTGGTGCTTTTGCTGTATTTTCTACATCTCTTGTTTCAAACGCTCAAGCTGGTGGTACACCAGGTAGAACTACGGTTAACTGTAGTGATGGTGGTCAGATAACTGTTGCGAATCCACAACCGGTAAATGTACCTACTGGTTTTGTTGCAAGTTCTTCGCAATCAGAGATTACTGACCCTAATAATCCTTTATCAGGTGGTAATACATCTATTACTGTTAATTCTGGTGCAATTCCTCTAGAAATAAACATGAATCTAGATTATGGTGGTGCCAATTTACCATCTGGTGTTTATGAATACAATGTACCTGTAACTGCTTCTCCTAACTAAGAGAGTTAGATTAGCTAAACCTTCCATATAAAGAAGGAACCGTTCATCAAACAAGATAATGGTTCCCTCAGAATCGAATTTCAATTTTTACTCAATCGGTTGGTAGACCTTCCAAGCTTCCAACCGATTTACTCAGTATATGCGGATATATTTTAATATCTTTCTCGCTTCTGTAAAATTACCCATCACCTATATAAACTACCAATGAATTTTGCTTCCATCAGGAAATTTTCACTACCCGTTGCTAGCGTCTTATTATCTAGCTTTTTACTGTCGGGAATCGCGAAAGCCAATATTTCTATTTCCCCGATGGTAGTTGAAACAGAAGCCAAACGGGGACAAGCTCAAGGTAGAATTACTGTATCTAACCCTTCCGGTGAAAATTTTCGCGCTCGGGTCTACACTTCACCCTTTACCTACAACAAAGAAACCGGATTCCAAATTTTACCTAAAAGTCCCACAGATTTAACCCCTTACCTGCAATTTTCTCCCCGAGAACTACAGGTAGGAGCTTCAAGAAAGCGCAATATTCGTTTTATCGTCCGTTTTCCCCCCAGCTTACCCGATGGTGAATATCGGACAATGATTTTTACCGAGAATTTGCAAAGAGGAACAATTACAGAAACCAATTCCGAAACCAACGTCACCCTACAAACCAACATTATTCCTCGTATCGGAGTTGCTTTGTATGTTCGTAAAGGTGATGTTTCACCAAATTTAATCCCCGATAGCGCCAGATTTGACCCGAAAACCAATAAAATTCAGCTATTAGTTACTAATAAAGGAAAAGCATCCGCAATAGTAGCAGGAGATTGGAAATTAAAGAAAGGAAAGGAAGTAATTCAAAAAGGGAATATTTCCGATACAACCGTTTTAGCAGAAGCAGAACGCTATCTCACCGCTAAATCTCTCAGTAAAAATCAATCCAAACTAACACCGGGAGAATATCAGTTAACAGGTGAATTAGGATGGGGAGTAAATAAGAAAGAGCGGATTCCTTTTAACGTTAATATTACAATTCCTGCAAGATAATTTTAGAATGTGTTACGGCACAAGATAGTCCCCCAACCCTCAATTCTGGGGGAGAAAAATAATTTAAAGTCTTTCAGTACCCCCAAGGAAAGAGGGTCACGGAGGCAGGGGATAATGGTGGCTATAGTTATATGCCTTACAGCTTTTACTCAAACTCTCCACATTATTGGATAAACGTAATTTTACGCAACGGCTCTAGTTTTGATTAAATCTTAAATAAAAATGAATAATTAAATAAATCCGGAAGATTGAGGATGTCAAATATTACCCTTAATGCTATACGTTATAGTTCCGGATATTTAGATTTATTAACCTAGAAACTGCCTTAAATCTGTAGAGCTTAAATGCCTGAAATTGTTGGATAGAAAAGCATTTAGAATTTCTTAACATTAATAAATATTTATGTAATTAGGTGCATTGACAAATATACGTATTCTTATCCAAAACCGGAAAAATGTATTGATTCAGCATAGTATTTACACGGTTATTTTTTCTCAGGAACATTTATGTGAATATACTCAGTCTATTCATAAAAGTTTTTAGGGAACAGATACCATGCTTTTAAATACAGACAGTTTAATTTACTTGTTTTCGCTATTTTTCTTAACAATGTTTGCCGTTCAGCTTTTTGCACGGTGAATCAGTGTCTGAAGAATACTCAGACAGGTAAGGGTGCTTAATATAAAAGAGTTTGAAATGATTAACCTTTAGAAACCACTTCCATCTATAAGACTTATAAATACAGGTGTTATAGGTGGAAGCGAGGTTATTGTTATGAGAAGGTTACAAAGTTAGAGGTTGGAGATTAGAGGTCAAAGGTAAATCAATATATAGGAATCCGATTTGAATATTGAAAAATTAGGTATTTGTAGGGGAGGCAAAAAGCGGTGTAGATTTTCTTCCCGCTTTATTGCCGTTGCGTTATGACGCTAGTCTAACGCACCGAAACCAAGACCCAATGGTGCGTTGCGCGCAGCAAGCAACACACCCTACGTGTTTTATGTCCTTCGGACACGCTCCGCTAACAATAATCAAATAGTAATCCTATAGTAATCCTATAGATAAATTTATAACTCCTAATTCCTAACTCCTAACTCCTAACTCCCAACTCTTAACTCCTAACTTTTCTTTCCAACCCCATCTCTTCCCAAAAGTGGTAGCTTTTGAAAAATTTGTGTAAGACTATGAAGTTACCTCACAATATTTATTCGGGAGGGGAAAAAGATGGGTATAGCCACAATAAATCCCGCGACTGGGGAAACTCTCAGGTCTTTTGAGTCGTTGAGTGATGCGGATGTGCAGAATGCTATATCTTTGGCAGATAAAGCTTTCGAGGATTACCGCAAGACGAGTTTTGAGCAGCGTGCTGAGTGGATGCACAAGGCTGCTGATATTTTGGAAAAAGATAAGGCTAAATTTGCAGAGTTGATGACTTTGGAAATGGGTAAGCCTTATAAAAGCGCTGTTGCTGAAGTGGGTAAATGCGCTTTGGTATGTCGCTACTATGCTGATAATGCTGCCGAATTTCTTGCGGATGCGACCGTTGAAACCGATGCAAGCAAAAGCTTTGTTAAATATCAGCCTTTAGGAATAATTTTAGCCGTAATGCCGTGGAATTTTCCTTTTTGGCAGGTGTTTCGCTTTGTTGCTCCGGCTTTGATGGCTGGTAATGTCGGTTTGCTCAAACATGCTTCTAACGTACCTCAGTGTGCGTTAGCTATTGAAAAAATTATTCAAACAGCGGGTTTTCCACAAAACGTTTTTCAAAGTTTATTGATAGGTTCAGACAAGGTAGCAAATATAATTTCCGATGACCGAGTAAAAGCAGCCACCCTAACTGGAAGTGAAGGAGCGGGAGCATCTTTAGCTGCTGCTGCTGGTAAACACCTCAAAAAAACTGTTTTGGAATTGGGAGGAAGCGACCCATTTATCGTGTTAGCGAGCGCTGACATCGAAGCCGCAGCTGTGACTGGAACTACAGCAAGAATGCTTAATAACGGTCAATCTTGTATAGCAGCCAAACGCTTTATTGTTGAGGAAACTGTTGCTGACAAGTTTGAGAAATTGCTGTTAGAACAGTTTCAAGCTTTGAGAATCGGTGACCCAATGCAAGAAGATACCAATATTGGTCCGCTAGCAACTCATGACATCCTCAAAGAATTAGACCAGCAAGTACAAAATTCCATCAGCGGTGGTGCAAAAGTATTGATGGGAGGAAAGCCTTTATTAAATATGAAAGGAAACTATTATCCACCAACAATCCTTGCGGATATTTCTCCCGATTCAGCAACAGCTAAAGAAGAATTTTTTGGTCCAGTTGCAATGTTATTTCGGGTGAAAAATATTGACGAAGCGATAAAAATTGCGAATAACACACCCTTCGGTTTAGGTGCGAGTGCTTGGACAACCGATACCACACAACAACAGCGCTTAATCTCCGAAATCGAAGCAGGTGCAGTATTTATCAACGGATTAGTCAAATCCGACCCCAGACTACCTTTCGGGGGAATCAAACTATCCGGTTATGGCAGAGAATTAAGTATTCAAGGCATACATGAGTTTGTCAATGTTAAAACTGTGTGGGTGAAATAAATTCGTTAGTTGTTAGTTGTTGGTTGTTAGTTGCTAGTTGTTAGTTGTTAGTTTTTAGCTGTTAGTTGTAAAAGCCACTAATCACTAACCACTATCTACTAACCACTATCTACTAACTACTATCTACTAACCACTATCTACTATCTAAAGCAGGGGAATCACAATGGATACAGCAGAATTACTAGTTAAATGTTTGGAAAATGAAGGGGTGGAATATATATTCGGACTCCCTGGTGAAGAGAATTTACATGTTTTGGAGGCTTTAAAAAAATCTCCAATTCAATTTATTACTACCCGTCACGAACAAGGTGCGGCTTTTATGGCTGATGTCTATGGACGTTTGACTGGTAAAGCAGGGGTTTGTCTTTCAACATTAGGTCCTGGTGCAACTAATCTGATGACTGGGGTGGCTGATGCTAACCTTGATGGTGCCCCAGTAGTAGCGATTACTGGTCAGGTGGGCACCGATAGAATGCATATCGAATCTCATCAATATTTAGATTTGGTGGCAATGTTTGCTCCGGTTACTAAATGGAACAAGCAAATTGTTAGACCGAGTATTACACCGGAAATTGTGCGTAAAGCTTTTAAAAGAGCGCAAAGAGAAAAGCCCGGAGCGGTACATATTGACTTACCAGAAAACATCGCTGCAATGCCGGTTGAAGGTAAACCTTTAGGTAAAGATAATGTTGAAAAAAGTTTTGCTTCTTTTTCAACAATTAGAGCCGCTGCGGCTGCAATTTCTCAAGCTAAAAATCCGATAATTTTAGTTGGTAATGGAGCAATTCGTGCCAAAGCTAGCGATGCTGTAACTCAATTTGCAACTGAATTAAATATTCCGGTTGCTAATACTTTTATGGGTAAAGGGGTAATTCCTTATACTCATCCTTTGGCTTTATGGACTGTAGGGTTGCAGCAAAGAGATTTTAGTATTTGTGGTTTTGATAATACCGATTTAGTAATTGCAATTGGTTACGATTTAATTGAATTTTCGCCCAAAAAATGGAATCCTAATGGGGAAATTCCGATTATTCATATTGCAACAAAGTTAGCGGAAATCGATAGTAGCTACATTCCGGAAGCAGAAGTTGTTGGTGATATAACTGATTCTTTAAATGAGATTTTAAGGATAGCGGATAGAAGTGAGAAAGACCAGCCTTATGCAATTAAACTAAGAGAAAATATCCGTGCGGATTACGAGCGTCACGCGAAAGATGATGCGTTCCCGATGAAACCACAAAAGTTAATTTATGACCTCAGACAAGTGATGGGTCCTGACGATATTGTAATATCTGATGTCGGCGCACATAAAATGTGGATTGCTCGCCACTATCACTGTCATAGTCCCAATACCTGTCTTATTTCTAATGGTTTTGCTGCGATGGGAATTGCTATTCCTGGAGCTTTAGCAGCAAAATTGGTTCATCCCAATCGTAAAGTTGTTGCTGTTAGTGGTGACGGTGGTTTTATGATGAACTGTCAGGAATTAGAAACAGCATTAAGGGTTGGAACAGCGTTTGTAACGCTAATTTTCAACGATGGTGGTTATGGTTTAATCGAGTGGAAACAGGAAAATCAATTTGGTGAAGGTAAATCATCTTTTATCAAATTTGGTAATCCAGACTTCGTTAAATTTGCGGAAAGTATGGGATTAAAAGGATATCGGGTTGAAGCAGCTACCGATTTTGTTCCTATCCTTAAAGAAGCTTTAGCGCAAGATGTTCCTGCGGTAATTGATTGTCGTGTAGACTATCGGGAAAACATGCGGTTTACTAAAAAAGCTGGGGAATTAAATTGTGCTGTTTAGATATCAGTTCCACTCGCAATGACAAATGATATTTTTACACATTTGGGATGCTCCCGTTTGGAATTATCAACTGAATAACACAATTAACATCTTGCAGTGATTTTTATTAGTTACCTAGATAAGTGTTAGAAACCCGGTTTTTTAAAAAACCGGGTTTCTAAAATCTCACAAATTATTTAGGAATACTATAAGCGGTTGAAATTATATTTCATGATGATAAATAGGCTCTAATTAAAACGTTGCAAGATGTTAAATAGCACTAATTTCTAATTTGATTTGTCGAAATTTATCCTTATTAAATGGAAATTAAAAATTTTAAAGAGTATTTTTACAAAAATTGCTTTCAAAATATCGTTTAAGAAATTCTATTTTTTTGAGATTTTTTCTTAAGTATAGAACCGCCACCCACGACACCAAAAGCTAGCATACCTAGTATCGATGCTGGTTACGGGACAGCTTTAGCATTTAAAGTTAAAAAATACTTTGAATGAATTAAATAACAATTTGCGTTTTAACCAAATGGGTATATACAGAGATTTATTTCCAGATACGATAATTAATTAATTCTAAATTATGTAATATTGCCAGTAAAGCTACCGACTAAAATCGAAAATCGCTGCTAGTCTTTATATATTTGTATGTGTCTGCTTATAAAAATTTCAATGCTAATAAAATAAATATGTAGATGAAAATTTATTTCCCATTCCATGTATAGACTTAATTACGTAAAATTTACAGCCACAACCAATAGCATAAGCGGGTTTATAGGTTTGCAAATAGAGAAATGAATTAGACCACAGTCGCGATAAATTGAGCGTAGTTTGTACTGGGAAATATAGTAATATTCTCTGCATTTAGCAAAATGAGTATCGCAGCGGTCAACTTTGATAGTTCAAGTTCTATTATTTATAGATATAATTTTTTTATTTTGTATTTATTCACTCTTGAAAAACAATCCTATGGATAGTTTTCTAGAAAAGCAGTGAAAAAATATTTTTAAATCCAATGGATGAAAAGCGTCTCCAAAAATACTTCAATATTATCAATGAACTAATTGCTAATGCTGGTAGCGAGCAAGAAGAAATCGCTTTAGATACCGACCCCGAATATATTGATGCAGGGTTAGTGCAGACAATGATAGAGGTAGCACAGGGCTTTTCTGAAGAGGGTCATGAAGATGCTGCAGAATTTTTAGTAAGTATTGCTACTCAGCTAGCAGATGTTTTAGGATTATCACTTTCAGATTTCAGCGCAGAGAATCAAGGTGAATTGTTAATACAAGCTTTATTGATTACTGAAGAAACCGAAGGAAATCCAGAAGCTGTATACCCATTACTACATAAAAATCTTGAATTACTCGATGATAGTTTTGCAGAATTTTTAAAAAATTGGGCGATAGATGCTATTTCAGATTCTACTTCTGAAGAAGCAGAAGACATAGCTGCAACCATCGGTATTTTCAGCAGTTTAGTTCAGGAATTTCCTTTAGGTCAGCGAGTCAATAATTTAGAAATTGCTATTGCTGGTTATGAAGTGGTAATTTCTGTATTTGATTCGTCTAAATATCCCGAACAGTGGGCAGCGACTCAATATAATTTAGGAAATGCTTATACTGATAGAATTCGCGGACAAAAAGCCGAAAATATCGAAAAAGCCATTTACTGCTATCAAGCTGGATTAAAAGTTCATACCCGTGAAACATATCCTTATGAATGGGGAATGATTCACAATAATTTGGGCACTGCTTATACTAATAGGGTTAAGGAAGATAAAACAGAAAACCTTAATAAAGCAATCGAACATTACCAAGCTGCATTACAAGTTCATACCCGCGAAGAATATCCCGAAGAATGGCAAATGACTCAAAATAATCTCGCAGAAGTATATCAACACAAGGGAAAGGAAATGTAGAAGTTAAGAGTTAAGAGTTAGGAGTCATTACAGCTTTTATCCTTGCTTAATTCTAATATAGGACTGCTTTTGAATTTTATTAACGCCGCATGTCCGGAGGACATAAAATACTCAAGATGTTTTCTGCTCTCTATTCCCTATTCTTAACTGTTAACTGAAAAAGCTCGGTTGCAAAAATGCTTCCGAGCGCTGTTATTATTATGACTGTTGCAATCTCTAATAAGTTACCTTTTCAAATATTAAATATCTAGATTTAATATTACATTTTAAGATTTTTATTATTTTCCATGCTTAAATTATAATTATCAATCACCAATAATTATTCAAAATGAAAAAAATATTGTTTCTCTGCACGGGTAACTATTACCGCAGCCGTTTTGCTGAAAAAGTGTTTAATAATTTAGCTACTAAAAATAATTTGAATTGGGAAGCAGATTCAAGTGGTTTAGCGCTCGAACGTGGAGTTAATAACGTTGGAGCAATTTCAAAATACGCGGTTGAAGCTCTCAAACAACGCGGAATTAATATACCATTAGAGGAGCGTTTTCCAAAATCACCTGTTGCAGAAGATTTTCAAACATTTGATTTAATAATAGCCGTCGATGAATCCGAACATCGTCCTTTAATGCAAGAACGTTTTCCCGAATTTATCGATAGTATTGAATATTGGTTAATTCACGACATTGATAAAACTTCTCCCGAAGAAGCTTTAGGAGAATTAGAGAAAAAAGTACAAGAGTTAATGAAAGGGTTGGTAGCAAAAAAATAATCTTGAATTTTTTATAACTCTTGTCATTAAAAATGGTTCTTCAGTACTTGGTATGTTATCGAATTAGTCGTTTTTAGGCAGTCGGCAGTCGGCAGTCGGCAGTAGGAAGAAAATAGAGTAAAATTATTAAAAATTAAATATATATTGTCTAAAATCATTATATAGTAAGCGTTTTAGTAATTTTAACTAATATTTTGGCATACTCACAAATGAAGAACCTTAAAAATTTGCTTAAATATTTACAAATGCTAACAGTATGTATGACGAATACGACGATTACCTTAACGAAAAACTGACAGAACGCGAACTTGAAATATTGCAGTTAATTCAAGAAGGTAAATCTAATAATGAGATTGCGACTAATTTGTATATTACAGTTCATACTGTAAAAATACATGTTAATAATATTCTTAAGAAGCTAAATGATGAAAATCCACCCACCGCTGGTGCAGCATTTCCTCGCAAGCCTTTTCCTAATGATGGTGGAAGTTCATCCGCAGAAGATATCTTCTTTATCTAAGAAAACGAATATTATAAAGCCACTAGAAGTTATGATTAATATTTAGTAGCTGATATTTGACAACCGATGCTCAAAAAAATAAAAGGATTTTTATTAATAGGTGTTGGCTATATGCTTTCACCTTTATCGTGGTGGAATGATTTATTTTTCAATTTACCAATTGCTTACCTTTTTGGATATATGGTTAGTTGGATTTCACAAGATTTATTTATCCCTTTCACAATTATCGGATACTGGATATCAAATATTTTAGGCATTATTATGATGCAAATGGGTGCAACCGACATGTTTTTTGAAAATAAAGAAAAGAATTTAAAAAAAGATTTACTTATTGGTTTAGGAAGTTCAACTCTCTACACCTTACTAATTTTAGGATTAGTATATTTTCACATTCTTGAACTACCTTCTTTTTTGAATAGTATATGAATAAGATTACTTAAAAGTAATAAGCATATTCACTTAATTCAGAAATATTTTTGCCAGTGAAAATACATAAATATATTGATATTCTATAAGTAAAAAATCGGTTTTCTATAAACTGAATAAATTCTATACACAAGTCGCATGTATTTAAATTAAATAGCCAATTAACTGCAAATCTGATAAGCATTTATTTTAGTAAAGAACTGATGACAGAGCAAATTTGGATACAGTATAATTGGTATACTTTAATATATTTTCATATATGTCAAATTAATATTATGTCGGCTGTGAATTTATAAACGAGTACTTGCTTAGGATTTTTATTCTTAAACAAATTTATCTCTTTCGATAAACTGCGTATATGTAATCACTCGGGATATAAATAGAAGTTTGAATTTTAAATGTTTCCTGAAATACTACCTTTGCGGTTGTTAGCTAAGTATATACAGCATTGTTATTTGAGTATTATATAAAATATACTTCATTTTGAATAAAAGTAGATGAAACTACGGATGTATTAGACTCAATAGAAAGCTGCTACGGATACACTGAAATTTCTAAGTTGTGGGGAGCGATAAGTATGAAAAAGCAAATCCTTAGTGTGGTAATTGCTATACCTACCATGATTTTTGCGACCTCTTCAAGATCAACAAACTCTGAGACCAAATCCGGAGTACGTAAAATTCGCAAAGAGAAATACCATGCTATCAAGTTAGAAAACTCTATGGATGCAATGGTGAATCCTGAAAAAGGTGGAATAAGACCTATGCCGCCGCCGCCACCTTGGATTCCTCCGGTTGAGGAAGGTATAAACAATACGTTGCCACCCGCTCGCATACCTAAAAAGCGCGATTATAGAAACTACACACCCGTAAATTTACCAAGGTCAGCACCTTGGATTACTCCTGAACATAAAAATGATGATAAATCCAAGGAATTTCTTAACTATCCAATTCGGTGAATTGATAGATGAAATAGTTAATAAGGAGAAGCTTCCAAAAAGGATTTTAGATTAATAATTTAAAATCCATAACTATAAACCATATATTATGAGTAAACTTTGCCTTCTGGCTATCTCACCCTGGTTAGAGTCAGAATTCGCTCAAAAAGCAAAGCTTTCGCCCAGTACCACTGCATTACCCAGCGATTTTATTCACTGGTTAATGAATATTCAATTACGATTAGTGACGCGACTCATTTGTATTAGTTCCCAGATTGTAATATAGATTTGAGCAAGTTTCCGGTTATAAAAAGAATGAGTAAATATTCCTAGTTTTGTTGAGGATTATTCCTATGAATATATCAAACGCGATTTACTAACAATATATCCTAGTTCCCAGGTTCAACCTGGAACTTTAAGAGTTTCTGACTGTTATCAAAAACGGCGCAAGATGTAAGTAATATCCGGCTTATGATATTGATATTGTCAGAAATGATTATATAAAAGTACTGCGGTTTTGATTATCTAATTTTTTACATAAAGTGTTATCAAAACTTAAGTTAGATTAATTATTAAAGATGAAATATATTGAGAAAACTGCTTCCGCATTAGTTATAAAAAATAAACTAAATATATCCCAATCAATTTCAGCTTTTGTTATTGCTACCTTTTTAATCGGTCTTCCACTTATGGTAATGTTATGGGTGGTTTATCACATTGGTGTAACTACCTTCAAATGCAAAAGAATAGAAGCGAATCAAGTAAATTGTGAGAAGCAAGAATCAAAATTTGCTGGTTTAGTAGAACAACCTCCAATTAAATTTATTCAAGTTAAAAGCGCTGAATTTAAAACTAGAGAAGAAATTGATAGCGAAGGCGATCGCCTAATTGAGAATTGGGTGACTCTAGCAACTAGCAGCGGTGAAGTTACTGCTGTAAAAGATTTTGCCAGCATCGACGGTGCTACAGCTTCAGCCTCGCAAATGCAGCAAATTGCAAATCAATTTAACAATTTTATCAAATCCAATCAACCTTATTTAGTAATTGAAAGAGATTTAGGAGAAGATTTGTACAACATTCTTTTAGCTCTTGGATTTGCAATGATTATACCTGAGATAATCGGAGTTAGTCTTTTATTTTCTCATTTTCGCTATCAAACACTAACTTTTGATAAAAAATCTGATCAATTAATTTTAGAACAAAAAACATTGTTTTCTCAAAAATATGAATATTATCCGCTACATAAAATTCAAGAAGTTGATATACAAGAGAAATATTATGGTAGGCAAGGTAGGTTTTATGAACTGAGGCTGATACCAAAAGATATTCTGAAACCGATACCAAAAAATATTCACAAAGCAATACGTCTTTCAGATAAAAAACTACTATATATAAAAAATATCAAAGCGACTATTTCTGAATTTTTAACAATAGAATTACCCAAAACTTTTCCATACTTCTTCCTTCGCGCTTTATTTTTGAATAACTTAATTACAGAAGAAAACGGTATAACTCTACTTTTTTCTGTAGTATACGCTGTTTCTATTGAAAGGCTTCCATAATGACTGACTTTTTGTATCATTCAGAATTAGCCTTCAAAAGCACCTTATGCACCTATGAATATATCAAACGCGATTTTTCAACAATATAAACTAAATATCATAAATGTTGAACTTTTACGAGATACGGATGATTTAGTCTATAAAATAACCGACAATTTTCAACATCATTACACCGTAAAAGTTCAGCGTAAGAAATTAAACAAAATAAACAAAAAATTATCAGACTTATATAATTGGCTTGATTTCTTATCTCAAAATATTAGTTTTTATTTTCCTCTTCCTCTACGTAATATTAATAGTGAATTCTGTTCTCAAATACAAGATTATAGCCAAAATATATACAATTTTGTAGTTTATCAATGGGTTGATGGAGAGCCAATCAGCAAGCAGATGAGCCAAAAAAATAATTATAAAATTGGTGCATTAATGGCAGAATTGCATAAAGCTTCATCTGTATATAATAAAGAAGCTAAAGCACTTTGCCGATACGATGAAAAATGGCTCCACGATTGCTTCAGTATTATTTTAAATGGTGCAAAAATTGTAGATTACAATAATAAACAATTAAATCAGTTAGAAAATGGTTTAGAAATTATCAAACAATATATAGTTAATATCGGTTACGAAAAGACAAACTTCGGTATTATTCATTCCGATTTGAATTTCAGCAATATTTTGATTGATTCAGCAGGAAATTTATCAGTTATAGACTTTGATGAAGCAGGTTTTGGTCATTATTGGTTAGACCTAGCTGTTACATTGGATGAATTCTACGATTACGATGAAGCTGAAACTATGATTAAGCAATTTATTCATGGTTATCAAACTATACGAGATATAAAATTCGACTCAACAACAATTAAAATGTTTCGCGGATTATCTGCAATACTCTATGCTGCTTGGGTTTTTTCTCCTGAAAATGATTGGGTAAGAGCAACTAAACTAGATTATGGTAAAGATGCTCTCGAAAAGATTCGATATGTAGTTTAAGCGGGTAAGTATTGTTGTAAATTATAAAATTAATGCTTACTCACATATAATTTACTTCTATGACCGCTGCATCAAGAAAACAACAGGGTGAAATCGGGGTTGCTGTAGTAGGAACGGGATTCGGTAAAAAAGTCCATATTCCTGGATTGAAAGCTCATCCCCGTACTAAAATAGTAGCTGTTCATAATCGAGATTTAGATAAAGCCAAAGAAATCGCTGAATCCAACGACATTCCCCATGCTTGCGATAATTTAACAGATATTCTTAAATTACCACAAGTAAAAGCAGTGGCAATCTCTACACCACCGTTTCTACATTATGAAATGGGTAGACAAGTTTTAGAAGCAGGGAAGCATTTATTTTTAGAAAAACCAGTTACTTTAAACGTCACAGAAGCTAAAGAGCTTTACCATATAGCTCAAGAAAAAAATCTAGCTGCTACCGTAGACTTTGAATTTCGCTTCGTTCCCGGATGGTTATTATTTTGTGAATTATTAGCTCAAAATTATGTCGGAAATAAGCGTTTAGTTACAATCAACTGGTTCGGTTCCTCCAGAGCTAACCCCGAACGAGCTTGGAATTGGTATTCACAGAAAGACAAAGGTGGTGGTGCTTTAGGTTCTTTGGGTTCCCACACCTTCGACTACATTCACTGGTTATTTGGAGAAGTAAGTCGAGTCAATGCTCATTTTACTACCGCAATCCCTCAACGACCAGATGCGACAACCGGGGAAATGAAATCCGTTAATACAGACGATACCTGTGCTTTAATGTTGGAGTTAGCCGACGGTACACCAGTTCAAGCTTCAATTAGTGCGGTGATTTTTGCTCCACGAACTCATGCTATAGAAGTTTATGGTGATGAAGGGACATTAATCTTAGCTAGCGAAAATCAAAAAGATTACGTTCACGGATTTCGAGTTTGGGGTTCCAAAGTAGGTAAACCAATTGCAGAAATTGAAATTCCCAATCGATTGACGTTTCCAAAAAACTATGCAGATGGAAGAATCTCCGGATTTTTACGAGTAGTAGACCAATGGGTTGAAGCAATTGATAGTGGAGAATCCACAACCCCATCTTTACGAGAAGGAGTTTATTCTCAACTGTTGATGGATAAATCCCACGAATCTAACGAAACATCGAATTGGGTAAATATTCCAAGTCTAAATACAATTATTTAGTTTCGTAGTTGCGCTTCAGCGCCAAAAATATTAATGTGCTAAAGCGCAACTGCGAACATATTTTGATTCATAATTAAGATTAATTCAAAATTAATCTTTTAATGTCAGGCAAAGTATAATTTCTCCTTCTTCTATTCTTCCAGTTTTTTCAAAATCCAAACTCAAATATAATTTTTCAGCAATCAAGTTTTCCGGTTCGTAACTTGTGAAAATGCTATTACATCCTGACTTATTTTTCAAAATTTCTATTACTTCTAAAATTGCCACTTTAGCATATCCATTTTTTTGGTGATTTTTATCTACCATTAAACGAGTAATCCACCAGCTATCATCATATAAACTGTACATTACGAAGCCTACCATTACTTCGTTATTGTAAAT
>JBCBHT010000157.1:0-17411 GCA_038525335.1 Cyanobacteria bacterium J06621_15
ACCCCAATTTGCCTCCCCTACGTGTTTTATGTCCTCCGGACACGCTTCGCTAACAATAATCAAATAGTAATCCTATAGTTATGTTTATTTGTGCCGACCTACTTAGTCAAAATATAAAATAAAAAATGGCAGACAATAAACCCAGTACCTTGAAGACACCGGGTTTATATAATCGGAGGCTAATCAAAATTAGATTACCCCATTTTTATAAACTGATGAAATTAAAACTTTAAATTGAATGTAATACATCCCCTCTCCTTAATAAGCAGAGGGGGAAGGGGGTGAGGTTCCAAGCTATATTCAACACAAAAAGACGCTGCATTGCAACGTCTCTACATGAATTTTCATACCTTATCAAATAACCAGATTATGTTAGTTATCTGTTAATTGATTAATTGATTAATTGATTAGTTGATTAATTAATTAATTAATTTATTTACTTTTCTTTCAACCAGTCAGCAGTAGTTAAAAGTAACTCTCTCAATTTTTGCTTTAGCTGACGCTCTTTTTTAGCTAATGAACTACCTGCTTCAGCAAGTTTTGTTTCCATATCAGAATGTTTATCTTTAACAGTCGCAACTACTTCCTCTCCTTGAGGACGAGATTTATCGTACCAGGTTTTAGCATCATTCAAAAAAGTTTGAACGTTATCACCATCACCACCGTAACGAGCTGCTAAATTAGCTCTGACAACCGCTAATTGTGCTTGTAATTGAGCATAACGTTTCTTTAATAAAGACACTTCTTCGCTATTTTTAATTGATTCCACAGCAGATTTAATTGCAGTTTGAGCTTCAGTAGATTTCTCTTGAGTAGTATCTTGAATTTCTGTCAAAATACCATCAACTTCTTGCTGAATTTTATCTTCTTCTTCATCTATTTGAGCTTGTAAAAGCTTAACTTCTGACTGAGTTTTATTTAAAGCTTCTCGTCGCTTACTATCAACAGCTTCCACAGCACCTTCAATAGATGCAGTAATTTCTTCTTTGATTTCGCTACCTTTTCCTTGTAAGCTTTCAGCTACAGCAGAAACAGCATCTTTAATAAGTACTCGAAGTTCAACGGAACCCTCTTTAAATTCCGAAACAACTCCACCAACAGCAAGTTTAACGATTTCTCTAATTCTATCAACTCTTTGCTGTCCTGTTTCTTTTACTTGTTGCAAGTCAGTTTTAATTTGTTCTTTGATATTGTCAGCCATATTCTATACCTATGTAAATAATTGAGAAAAATTTATTGACATTATGTCGCCTTTATATAGTGACGTAGTACTTTATAAAAGTGGTACATCCTTAAGATAGAAAATAGTGATAAAAATTAAAGATATTCCTTAAGGTGTATGTCTAATACTTGGAAATAGCTGATTGGTATATACTCGCTTTGATAAATCACTCAAAAATATCAGAGATTAATTAAATGATAAAGTTGAGCATAGCCCAATTTTTTTGTCTATCAAAATGAGAAGTTTGATTAAATTTGTCCTATTTACAGTTTTATTATTGATAATTTATCTGCAACAACCGGTTTTAGCAGATACGGTCGATGGAGCAAACGGTGCAAAAATATTTTCAAAAAATTGCGCGGGTTGTCATATTAATGGAGGTAACATAATTCGACGTGGTAAAAACTTAAAAATAAGAGCTTTAAAAAAATATAAAATGGATTCCATTGAAGCGATTTCTAATATTGTCACATATGGAAAAAATAATATGTCAGCCTATCAAGACCGTTTAAGCGAATCAGAAATACAAGCTGTATCCACCTACGTTTTAAACCAAGCTGAAAACAATTGGAAAAACAGTGAGCAGTGAACAGTGAGCAGTGAACAGTGAAAAGTGAACAGTCACCAATTTAACTCTTAATTCCTAACTCCTAACTCCTAACTCCTAACTCCTAACTCCTAACTCCTAACTCCAAAGTAAATGACAACTACTTATCTACCAAAATTAAACGTCCCCGGACCTCGGAAACATCGAATGTTGGGACGTTTACCAATGATTTTAGGTTTTGCAAAGGATTCTATTGGATATACTCGGGATTTGTTTAAAACTTATGGTTCCGTGGTTGCTATGACAGCAGGTGGTGGTACACAAGTATACTCGCCGCTCCCGGAATGTCCCGGCACGGTTTTTACTTGTGGTGCAGATAATATACGTACTGTTACCAGCCAGCACGAGGTTTATTATAAGTATCCTTTATCCGGGATGATGTATGGTCAGCGAAATGATTCACCGAGGAAAGAGCCTTTAAAGCATTTTGGCGTTGGTTTATTTGGTGTAAACGGTGCAACCCACCGTCAACATCGCCAACTTTTGATGCCAGCTTTTCACAAACAGCGTATTGATTCATACCGTTCGGATATGGTTGCTATTACTCAATCGGTAGTCGAACAATTAACCATAGATAAACCAGTTGACATAGCTCAAGTAATGCGGTTATTGACTCTGAGGATAGCGACTAAAACTTTCTTTGGTAGCGACGTAGGAGAAGAAGGAGCTAAAAGCGGAGAGATTTTGCAAGAAGCATTGGGAATGAATGGAAATTTGATAGTAGCATTTTTTCCTTTTGATATTCCTGGACTTCCATACCATCGTTTACTTAACTTGTTCGCTCAACTTGATGAAGAAATGCGTCGATTAATTCGTCAAAAACGCGCTAGCGATACTTTAGGTACGGACGTGCTTTCAATGTTAATTCAAGCACAAGACGCGGAAACAGGTTTAACTTTAGATGAAGATGAACTCTTAGGACATGCAGGAGTTATTTTTGCAGCAGGACACGAAACCAGCGCAAATGCACTCACCTGGACTTTATTTCTATTATCACAACATCCCCAAATAGCCCAAGACGTACTTGATGAATTGCAAGGTGTATTAAAAGGAGATGCTCCGACTGTAGAACAATTACAACAATTACCTTTATTAGAAAGAGTAATTAAAGAAAGCATGCGTCTATTAACTCCAGTACCTTGGAATGCTCGCATTACTTCTCAAGAAACTGAACTTGGAGGTTACAAATTACCCAAAGGAACGGAAGTTTTTGTCAGCATTTATCAAACTCATCATTTACCCGAAATTTATTCGGAACCAGAAAAATTTAATCCTCAAAGGTGGGAAACATTTGAACCAACAATGTTTGAATATAACCCCTTTAGCGCTGGAAGTAGAACTTGCATTGGTGCTGGTTTTGCGATGATGGAAATCAAAATTGTGTTATCAATGTTATTACAAAAATACCGCTTAGAATATATACCAAATCAAACAATAGACCGTTCTGGATTAATAGTCATGGCACCAAAAAACGGTCTAAAAATGATAGTTCGCAAACAAGACCGCAATTTTTCTCAAGGAATCGGTGGAGTCAAAGGGAATATTCGTGAAATGGTCGAACTAGTACCGCTTCGCGGAAGTAAAAAGTAAAAAGTAAGAAGTAAAAAGTAAGAAGTAAAAAGTTTGATTCTCTAGGCTTTTGGGCAATTTTTAATTTCTTACTTATAATTGCTAACTGGTAATTGATAACTGTTCACTGTTCACTGATAATTGATGAATAATAAAGGTGTAACGCTTTGGCTAACAGGTCTAAGTGGAGCGGGTAAAAGCACGATTGCGAGAGGAATTGAAGAAAAACTTCGCGTTAGAAAGTGTCCGGTTGAAGTTTTAGATGGAGATATCATTAGAACTTGGCTATCTCAAGGATTGGGTTTTAGTAAAAAAGACCGCGATACAAACGTAAGAAGAGTAGGTTTTGTCGCGAACTTGCTTAGTCGTAATGGAGTTGTGACAATTGTAGCGATGATTAGTCCTTATCAAGAAATTAGAGAAGAAATTCGAGCTATTACCAAAAATTTTGTCGAAATCTACGTTAATACACCTTTAGAAGTGTGTGAAGCTAGAGACGTTAAAGGATTATATGCTAAAGCAAGAGCCGGAGAAATCAAAGGTTTTACAGGAATAGACGACCCCTACGAATCTCCTTTAAATGCAGAAATTGTTTGCAATACCAGTCAAGAAACTATTGAAGAAAGTGTGAATAAAGTTATTCAATATTTGCAAGATAATGGTTTTTTATCTATTGCTGTTGTGGGAGTTAGGAGTTAGGAGTTAGGAATTAAGAGTAGGAGTTAAGAATTAAAAACTTATTTCTACCCCCTCTTCCCCCTCTTCCCCCTCTTCCCCTTCTGCACCCTCTACTCTCTCCCACTTCCATTTATCAGCTACCATCAAATAAGACGAATACGGTCATAGCACGTATGTACCAAACAGACCCACCAATTCCTCCCCAAGAAAGTCTTCCGACAATGTATGATTTACCTAGTGAAGACCCAGAGGAACCTGGTTTGCCGGATGAATTTCATATTTATCAACTGCAATTGTTGGAGGAAACTTTTCGTCCACCAACCTACGGTGCTGATGAAGTTTTTGTTGCTAGCGATTTAAATCTTTACTATGATTCCCGCAATCCTTTGTGGTATAAACGTCCCGATTGGTTTGCAGTAGTCGGAAATTCTAGGTTTTATCAACGAAGAGATTTACGTTTAAGCTGCGTAATTTGGCAAGAGGGGATAAGTCCTTTTGTTGCTGTTGAATTGTTTTCTCCCGGAACTGAAAAAGAAGATTTGGGGCAAAGTTTGCGTATAGTAGAAGCAGACAAACCACCAACAAAATGGCAAGTTTACGAACAAATTTTAAGAATTCCCTATTACATCGTATTTGATAGATATACCAATAACTTAAGAGCTTTTGTTCTTCAAGCAAATTCTTATAAGGAAATTAATTTAGAAGAACCCCGTATATGGATGCCAAACTTAGAAATGGGTTTGGGACTTTGGCAAGGTAGTTATAAAGGAATAGAACGCTTGTGGTTGCGCTGGTATGAAGATAATCTTAATTGGCTACCAACTCCAGCAGAGCAAGAACGAAAAAAAGCCGAACAAGAGCATCAACGAGCCGAACGTTTAGCTGCAAAACTACGAGAATTAGGCGTTAATCCCGACGAATTATAAAGACGTAGCTCAAATATTCTTTAATCCCTACTTTCTACTTTCTACTCCCTACTTTCTACTCCCCCCTCTTGCTCCCCGGTTATATCTTTATCGGTTACTACCATAACATCGCAATATATATTAGCTAAGATGATACACAGCCCCTAAAGGTTTTTTAGAGTTTGTTGTATCTTTTCATAGTAAGAATCACAAAAAACTTAAAATAACGCCCCTCCACCAAAAGGTTCAAAATGCAAACTACTCTGCTACTTTCTAAACAACTTCCCAATTTGCAATACTTTTCTACACAAGAACAGTTTGATGAAACTTGGGCAGCACCTTTGTCAACTCTCTTAGGTTTGGGACGTGCTGCGGGTGCTGATTTTATCGAATTCTTTTTAGAGCGCGTAAATTATATTAGCTGTTTAGCAGAAGAAGACACCATTACCAGCATTACTCCTCGTCTTTCTACGGGTGCTGGGGTAAGGGTGTTTCGTGGTAAAGCTGATTGCTACGTGAGTACAAACGATATCTCGTTTAATGGTTTAAAAGCTGCTTTGGAAAAAGCTTTGGCGATTGTAGGTTTGCAATTACCATCACCAAATGCTTTTATCCCGGAAATTAACCTAGAATTATTTAGGGATTATGCATCGAAGAGAGGCAAAAATGCATGGCTACCTTTATGTACTTCCATGCGAGAGATGGGAGAAGTTTTGCTTGATAGTACTACTCAGTTAAAGCAAAAAGCGAGCCATATTCAATCCCGTCGTGCTTCCTATTTCCGTGATTGGCAAGAAGTTTTAGTAGCTGCGAGTGACGGAACTTTTGCTCGAGATATTCGCTTAACTCAATCGGTAGCATTAAGTTTATTATGTGCTGATGGTGCCCATCGCAGTTCTATAGCCGAACGTGGTGGTAATACTAGCGACCCTAATTTTCTCAAAACTTGGGATTTCCAACAAGCAGCAGCCCAAGTTAGCGAATCTGCTGGAAAAATGCTGTACGCTGACTATGTGGATTCGGGAAATTATCCGATTATCATGGCGAATCACTTCGGTGGAGTAATTTTTCACGAAGCTTGCGGACATTTACTCGAAACTACTCAAATCGAGCGTAATACTACTCCTTTTGCTAATAAAAAGGGCGAAAAAATTGCTCATGAAGCTTTAACCGCTTGGGACGAAGGACGTACTGATAATGCCTTTGGTACTATTGATATGGACGATGAAGGTATGCCAGCCCAAAGAACTTTATTAATTGAAAAAGGAATTCTAAAGAACTTCTTGGCTGATAGAACTGGTTCAGTTCGTACCGGACATCCCAGAACTGGTAGCGGAAGAAGACAGAATTTTACCTATGCTGCTGCTAGTCGGATGCGAAATACTTATATTGCAACCGGCGAAAATTCTATAGATGATTTGTTTGCCTCGATTGATAAAGGTATTTACTGTAAGAAAATGGGTGGTGGTAGCGTTGGTGCCACTGGTGAATTCAATTTTGGTGTTGAAGAAGCCTATTTGATTGAAAACGGTAAAATGACTAAACCTTTAAAAGGAGCTATTTTGATTGGCGAAGCTCAGGAAATCATGAACAAAATTTCCATGTGTTCCAATGATTTGTCTTTAGCTCCAGGCTTCTGCGGCTCCGTAAGTGGTAGCATTTATACTACCGTAGGGCAGCCACATATTAAAGTCGATTCAATTACCGTTGGCGGACGGTAAAAGGATTTTGGATTTTAGATTTTGGATTGGGGGTTAAGAGTTAGGATTTATCCTTTCATTTTTCTCCTCAATCCTCAATTCCTAATTCTCCAATCCCCTATTCCCAGTCCCCCATTTCCAATTTTTTATTCATTAATAATTATGCCTAACATACAGGAAATTGCAGCTTCTGCCCAAGAAAGTGCCAGTAAACTTGGTATTAAAAAGTTTGATATTTACGGTTCGTCCGTTGATTCAACTAGCGTTCAAGTTGACCAAGGTGAGCCAAAGCAAGTTAAAGCAACCAATCTTTCTGGTGTCACCGTCCGAGTCTGGAATCAAGATAATACTATGGGTGTCACTAGTACTACAGATGTAGACCCCAAAGGTTTAGAGCTAGCTTTAAAAACTGCATTTGAAGCGAGTACGTTTGGTGTGAAAGAAAATGTCCCAGATTTCAGCCCGGAAGCTAAAGCGGACATAAATAACGGTACGTCTCATGAAAAAGTAAACCAAGCACCAGTTACTTCTTTGATAGATAGTTTATTGGCTGCTGAAAAAGAAGTACTCGCATCCCATGAAGCGATTAAAGGAGTACCCTACAATTCTTTATCGCAAAGAGAAGTTGATAGGTTTTATCTTAATAGCGATGGTGCAATGAGAGCCGAATCACACTCTTTGGCTTCAGTTTTTCTCTACAGTAAAACAGAAGAAGAAGGTAAAAAGCCTCGTAGTGCTGGTGCTTTTAGAATTAGCTACGGTTTCAAAGATTTGGATGTTGATGGCTGTATCCAAGAAACTGCTGAAAAAACTATCAGTCATTTGAATTATCAAAAAATTCCGACTGGTAAGTATATGGTTGTGTTTTCACCAGATGCTTTTTTAAGCTTGCTCGGGGCTTTTTCCAATCTATTCAATGCTCAAAGTATTCTTGATAAACAAAGTTTATCTACCCCCGACGATATTGGAACCGAAATTGCTTCTCCTTTGCTTTCTCTATACGATGATGCACTCCATTCAGCAAATATTGGTGCAGATACATTTGACGGAGAAGGAACTCCCACTCGTCAAATATCGCTAATTGAAAACGGGATTTTGAAGAATTTTCTTCATAGTGCTGGAACTGCGAAACGAATGAATGCTCAACCGACCGGTAATGCTAATATCGGTGCCAAAGTTACCATCAGTCCTAATTTTTATCACGTTTTTGCGAGCATTGCACCAGAGCAAGAATTTAGTTTGGAAACTGCTGAAAATGTTGTCTTCGTTGATGATGTCCAAGCACTTCACGCAGGAGTTAGAGCTTTGCAGGGTTCCTTCTCCTTACCTTTTGACGGTTGGTTGATAAATAAAGGAGAAAAAACCAGTATTGACTCAGCAACCATAGCTGGAGATTTTCGCGAACTTCTCAAGTCAATTGTTTTTGTCGAGAAGGAAGGAGAATTAACTCCTGGAGGAGTTTGTCCGAGAATTTGGGTCGAAGGTTTATCGATTACCGGAGAATAAAGTCATATTATATTTAGCTACATTTTGTAGTAAACATAGAACTTTTGTAGAGACGTAGCATTGCTACGTCTCTTTCAATGTGAAATTACGTTTTCTTGTTTCTATTTAGGGCTTACTACTTACTACTTGCTACTTGCTACTTATATAAGTAGTTAAACATAATTCATTACACATTGTCATTGCGAGTGGAACGGAGTGAAACGAAGCAATCACAGGGACTGCGACTACTATCTCTCTTCGAGAGACGCTACGCTAACGCTTCGCTCGTAGTGACGGTAAATATTTTTGTTGACTTACTTATGGTGAATCTCTTAACCAGTACTGACGTTATTTCGTAGCACCACAAATGGAGACGTAGCAATGCTACGTCTCTACATTAGTTATGTATAAATACAGAAAAATAGGTAGAACTAATTCGTTCTACCCGAATCTTATTCATAATAGTTTGAAGCTTTATTGTTCTTGCTCTTCCAAATATTGTCCACCAACGCCTATGTAAGTATTAAATACATTTGCACCAGCCAAATTAGCACCCACTAATGTTGCATCTTCTAATTGAGCGCTGTATAGCTGGGAATTACTCAAGTTGGCATTTGTCAAATCGGCTCTATTCAAAGTCGTACCATTAATGTATGCACCTTTCAAATTCGCACCTGTTAAATCTGCACCCGTTAAATCCGCACCTTTTAAGTTTGCTGCTTCAAGGTTAGCACCTCGTAAATTGGCGTTTCTCAAATCTACACCAATTAAATGAACACCTCTTAAATTAGCTCCTCTTAAATTACAGGCATAACATTCTCTTGTTTCAGTTAACTCTAATATTTCTTTAGATACGGGTTTTTCGGCTTGAGCAGTAGCGCCCAAGAACATTGTGCTTAATGCCGCAGCGGCTGCGATAACTTGAGTTTTCATACCTTTTTTTCCTCCACCACTAAGCAATTCCTATTGATTTCTTCATCACAAGATAAAGCTTTACATACTGTCTATTCGACGAAATTTTAACTTTATCTTAATCCCTAAAGATTGCTTAATGCTCTGTTTAATTAACTGTTTATATCATCGCTTAAATTTATTGAGATGTCTTCATCCTAACGATTGAAATTACATTATAGATACCACTCAATTTTTATTTACTATATAAAATTAATATTTTCTATCTGTATTCATGAAAATAGAACATAATCAATTTTGGCAGTACCAAAATCAATATTATTCGCTATAACCGCCTTTTTTGGCTTTTTATAGGCAAAATAGAACTAAATTTTTTTTCCTATGCTGTAAAACTCTACCGTAAGATATAACTAAATATGTCCTATAAAACCTTCCAGGGAATCCAAAGAAGCAGCATGCGAGTTAAAAAGATAACACTTTTAAAACTTACTTATTACCTTGATTAGAGAAAATCATAAACAACATCAAGTTGATAAAACGATTAACAGTTTATGAAAATACGTCAAAGATAACATCACATAAAGTTAAATTACTGTGAGTATAGAAATAGATTGATAACAAATGCCTACTTTACAACTTAAACTACTAAATTGAAACCATTTGTATAGAGGTATGCCAGTTAAGAATATAATCAAGTCACAATCTCTTTTATGAAGGTATAAATAAGGCTTAGAAATAACATACTGATGCTGTAAACTTTGCAATTATTTATCAGTTTTCGATTATCGTTTCTATGAATGTTAGTTTCATTCCCGTGCAAGAAAATTTTGCTTGTTAGTCCATACAGTGAAGGGTTCAAACAAAGACCCATGAAGTTCGGAGCTATTCGACGTTTATCAATAAAAAAATGTAAATTTATTTGCACCGGTGTTTGTACATAGTAACCCAAACGATAAATTATACAATCGAGATAAATAGTATATAAATGATGTATAGTTTACTCTACCTACGTGCGTATATTCCCGATTTCGTTAGAATAACGAAGCATATCCTTTAATATCAACATGGATCTGAATGGATCTAAAAAACGTCAAATAAACAATACCTATGAATCAACTCAGCAATGGCTATACCATATTCCTTAGTTTGTTAGTGGAAGCAATTCCTTTTTTGCTGATAGGAGTTTTATTCTCCAGTATGCTGCTGTTTTTTGTTGATGAGCGTGCGTTAGTAGAGAAAGTACCGAAGAATCCACTGCTTGCAGCCGTTTGTGGAAGTCTCTTGGGTTTCTTGTTCCCCGTATGTGAGTGCGGTAACGTTCCTGTCGCAAGAAGACTAATAACTCAGGGTGCCCCTACAGCTTTTGCTATTGGCTTTTTACTCGCGGCTCCCACAATTAATCCTATTGTGATTTGGGTTACATGGGTTGCCTTCCGCGACCAGCCTGAAATAGTTGTATTAAGAGTGGTATTTTCATTATTGATAGCCATAATTATTGGCTACGTCTTCAGCTTTCAAAAAGACTTAAGTCCTGTAGTTCAGCCAACCCTTGCTCGCTATTTAAAGTTTAATCAACCGCAAAAACCAAAATCGAAAGGACTTCAAGATGCCGATTTAGAGAAGCAAGCAGCAGTATCAAGCATCTTAAAACCCGGTACTTATTTGCTAGGTGGAAAACTTGGAGGTCAAGCCGTGCGGATGGATACTGTGGCTACCCAAGCGACTCTTGCTGCTTCTAGTCCAAATAAACCATTCTGGGACAAAATGCGACTTGTTGTCGAAAACTCCATACAAGAATTACGAGAACTAGGTGCAGTACTTGTTTTAGGAAGTGCGATCGCCGCAGCAATTCAAGTCTTAGCACCCCGTGACCTAATTCTCAGTTTGGGGGTAGGACCAATTGTTTCTATACTGACAATGCTGGTATTGGCAACAGTGGTATCTATTTGTTCTACTGTTGATTCTTTCTTTGCTTTATCTTTTGCTTCTAGTTTTACGGGTGGTTCTCTATTAGCATTTTTAGTTTTCGGTCCAATGATTGATTTAAAAGGGATTGGCTTAATGCTATCAATATTTAAACCTAAAGCAGTTATTTATCTTTTCGTATTAGCAGCACAATTAACGTTTTTGTTTTGCCTGATAGTCAATCTACATTTTATTTAAAAAGCAAAATATTAATAAAACAAGGTATTGCATCAAACAAGAAATTATTTGTAACAGAGAGTGAAATTATTTAAATCCGTGTCTGTGTTAATAGTAATTTTCGCTTTTCACCTATTTTAATGTCTTCGCTTTTTCACACCCATAATTAATAGGCAATGAGTTACAGAAAACGTCCATCAAAGAAATTAAAGAATTTACTTCCTTGGTTAGATGTCCTTGCAATTACAGCATGGGGATTTTTGCTATTAAGATACTGGCTGTCGCAACAGCTATATTTACTTATTCACCCTAATTACTTTGCATTAGTTGTCGTAGCTGGCATCTTATTAATAATTATTGGTATTGCTAAAGGAATTCAGCTTCTGCGACAACGTAAACCTGTTCAAGAAGCTCAACATATGAACTTAATACCCCCTCGTTTGGGTAGTTGGTTATTAATCCTAGTCGCAATTTTAGGGTTTGCGGTTGCACCCCGAGTTTTTGCCAGTGATAAAGCTATACAAAAAGGAGTAGCTGAATTCGGTCAAGCAAATTCTCGTCTCCAACCCCAGTCATTTAGTACTTCTACTCGTCCGGAAGAGCGTTCTTTGGTTGATTGGACGCGCACCTTGAGTGTTTATCCAGAACCGGACGCATACACAGGACAAAAAGTCAAAGTTAAAGGATTTGTGATTCACCCACAAGATTTAGGTAATGAATATATATTTATAGCAAGATTTGTGCTTACTTGTTGCGCGGCAGATGCTTACCCAGTAGGTTTACCTGTAAAATTAAAACAAGGTCAAACAAGAGAAGAATTTAAAAAAGATAGTTGGTTTGAAGTAGAAGGAGAAATGGCAACAGAAACCCTTTCAGGAAAACGCCAATTAACAATTATCTCGAATTCAATGAAAAAAGTTTCACAACCTAAAAATCCTTATAGTTATTAGTTAGTAGTTAGTGGTTAGTGGTTAGTGGTTGGTAAATAGTATTTTAAGATATTAGAAAACGAGAGTATAAATATAAACTAGATTGAATAATGACTATATTGATGGCTGAATAATTTAGATTGTGGATAATAACTAATAATCAACGACTATCAACTAACAACTATCAACTAACAACTAACAACTATCAACTATCAACTAACAACTATCAACTATCAACTAACAACTAACAACTATCAACTAACGACTATCAACTATCAACTAACAACTAAAAACTAATAATCAATAATCAACAACGGATAATCTAAAATCTAAAATAGAATGACAACGAATAAAAAGTTTGCTCAACCATTAGATAGAGTTTCCTTCATACTGATAATAATTTTAACCGTATTGATTGGATTGATAATATTACAAGGTGATGCGGTTAAACCGAGCGTTCGCAACTTTAGTTGGGAAAATGAAAAAATTGGAGCCGACGATATATCTTTTAGTCTTACTTTTAGTCGTCCAATGGACATTCAAAGTGTAGAAAATAATTTAAAAATTGAGCCACCTTTAGCTGGAAAAATAAGCTGGGCAGGACGAAGAATGGCTTATACACTTTTAACACCAGCTCCTTATGGAGAAAAATATCAAGTAAAATTAGAAGATGCTCAAGATAGATTTGCTGTTGCAAAAAGAACAAATAAAGTTATCCAACCCTTTACTGGTAATTTTGTTTCTCGTGATAGAGTAATTCTTTATTTGGGTGCCGAGGAAAACGAAAGAGGAAGGCTAATTCTCTACAATTTGACTAAACAGAAAAAAAGATTATTAACTCCTAAAGACCTGGTAGTACTAGATTTTGAGCCATTTTCTCAAGGAGATAAAATTCTATTTTCGGCTCATACTGCAAATAGTCAAGATAGTTTATCCGCTCAGCTATATACGGTATCCACAGGTATTTCTGCTGAAAAAGTAGGAAAAGCCAAACCAGTAGGAAAAATTGATTTGGTTTTAGATAGTAAAGAATACCAAATTCTCAAATTTGACCTATCCCCTGATGGAAAAACTTTAGTATTGCAAAGAGCGCACAAAAATAATCCCAGTGATTTTGGACTATGGTTCCTGTCATTAGGAGATGATGGTAAAGAAGGGGAACCCAAACGTATAGAAAACGAACAACCAGCAGGAGACTTTCTGATAACTCCTGACAGTAAAGCTGTAGCTGTAGCTCAAGGGAAGGGAACCGCAATACTACCAATACAAACAGACGCTAACAAACCCCTAGATTTTCTACCGCAATTTGGTGTACTGCAAGCTTTTTCCAAAGATGGTTCTAAAGCAGTTTTGGTAAGATTTAATACCGACTATACCAGAGATTTATTTCTAGTTACCAACCAAGGTACTCAGAAACAATTAGTAAAGACTACAGGTTCAATTATTAAATGTGAATTTGACCCCGCTTCACCTACTCTTTACTGCTTATTAACTCAATTGTTGCCTGGAGAAGAATACCAAGAACAGCCATACTTAGTAGCAATTAACGTCACAACAGGAGAACAAAAACCAATATTAGTATTACCTCCTGACAAGCGAGATTTACAGATGAGCTTGTCTCCTGATGGTTTGGGATTATTATTCGACCAAGTAGTTTCAGTAACTGATACATCAGTTCCTGTAGTAAAAAACCCTTTAAAAACAAATGATGGACAGGAAATAAGCACAAGCAGTTTATGGCTAATGCCGCTCCTACCCGTAAGCGATGGTGACCTTAACGCAGAACTAAAACCAGAACAACTTCCTTTCGTAGGTTTTCACCCCCGTTGGCTTCCTTGAGGAGTAATGAGTAGAGAGTAGAGAGTAATAAGTAGTGAGTAGAGAGTAGAAAGTAGAAAGTAAGTATTTTCTTATGGTTACTATCATATTTATTGCTCAATCAGCGATTTATTACTCACAACTCATTACTCCCTACTTATTACTTACTACTCATTACTCCCTACTCCCTACTCCCTACTCCCTACTCTCTACTCTCTACTCACGAAATATATTACTTGCTTACAAGGGGGAGTAATTTGCTACATTAGAATACAATGTCAAAATTAATCTGCATCAATTGTGAGAACAGCGATTTGATTCAAAATTACTGTTTGATGACAATTGTTTAGAACTGTATTGGATTTGTTAATTTTTTCAAATTCAATTATTCCGCTGATAACCGGTGTAAGGCAACAAAACCGATAATTTTTAACTTATATCGGAAGCGGAAAGTTGGGGGTGTCGGTTTCCGGAGTCATTGCGGTCTTGGGGGTTTCCCCCATGAGCAAATGGTGTTCCCCCAAACTTTTCAAGAAAGTATGTCTTGCCTAAGAGAAAAGATTTTGTTAAGACAGCATCAATGATGAAGAATTATACCGTTGTGTCTGCTTTAAAATTGAAGCTGGTGGGTGAAGAGTAATGCATGAAGCCCAAACCCCGAATGATGGGGCTAATATTAAAAATTTAAATTCTGTTGATTCGTCGCAGTCGTCTGAAGGGACGACCAATCCTTTTAATTCGATTTTGGTTGGCGAATATAAAGCAAAAGAATTACTATTGCTAGCACCAGCTAGGGAAGAAGCTTTACCGTCAGCAACTGTGGATTATCCTGAGGAAGACGTAGCCGCAGAAGATATTGATACAAAAGTCGAGATTATTATTGATTCTAATGATTCTAATTTGAATCAGTCCTCTCAATTCGATGAGGAAATTGATTTGGAAACCGATTCGGATTCGGACTGGGTTGCTGAACCTAACGTCAAACAGCAGCAGATTGTCAATGCAGAATTTGACAAACTACTGAAATTAAATGAAGAATTACAGAACGCTAACAATCAACTATACGAGCAAGCAGAGCAACTTACTAACGCTTTAAGCGAGTCTGAAGCAGCTTTGCAGCAACAAAGAAAGCGCTCAACTGTTGCAGAATCAATGTTAAAACAGCACACTCAGGAATTAAATGCTGCTCAAGTACAGATACAGTATCTCTATGAGCAGTTAGAACATTCAACGCAAAATGTTCAACGTCAAGAAAATTTGGCTGAGTCGTATAGAGGACAGCTTGAATTAAATCAGCAACGTCTCGCTCAGTTAGAACGCGAATGCGCTTTGATACAAAACAAGTACAGCGAACAAACTAGGCTTTTATCACAATCAGAAAATGCTTGTCGGGAGCTACGTACTAGACTCAAGCGTCAGCAGCGTCAAACTTTACAATTTAAAGCGGCTTTAGAAAAGAGCTTGGAAACATCAGTTCCCGGTTACGATACCCTTGACGACAGCGACAGTGATTTTCTTGATATAAAAAATAATTCCCGTTTACATAAATCTAATCGCACTAAAACTATAAGCAGTATACAGTCGATTCAGCCTTGGTCGGCTCCCCCAGAGTCTTACAAGATACGGAATGACTTCTGGGAAGAAAATTCAACCACATCTCCAAGCAACGATAGCGAAGGTTCCATATATGAAGAATCTTCAACCTGGGAATTTACGGCTAATTCTGATATAGCAACAGGAAATACCAGTCAAAATCCAGTGGAAGATTTGGTTGATAATGATTTAATTGATATTGACTCATCTACGGATTTAACAAATACTAATCAAGTAGTTCCTTCACCAGAATCATCAAATTCTGACTTAACAGATGTTAATCAAGTAGTCCCTCCATCAGAATCATCAAACTCTGACTTAACAGATGTTAATCAAATAGTTTCTCCATCGGAATCATCAGATTTAGAAGAACAGCTAGATACCGTTATCCAGAAATTTTTTGCTTCTCAAACCGAACCTGTATCTCAACAATCTTCCGTTATAGAAGACACAGATACCTCAGAAGACGAAAATCCTACCTGGACAACTATTATCGAACCTTGTGGAACAAATAATAATGATACGGTGAATGTTGAAACCAATCAAAATTCTTCTACCGAGGATGAGCAGACCTTAAGCTTTACCTCATCCATGAGTTATGTTAACAATGATGAAACTCAAGATTATTGGGAAGAAGTATCCCATTATCCAGCTTTCGACTTATCAGAAAATGCTTCAGATTTGGAGATAACAAGCGATACAGATACAGATACCAGTTCTCCTTCACCATTGATTTACCCCAAACGTCCACCAAAAGGAAGAAAATCCCTTGCATCTGTGGAACTACCAAAATTTCCCCATAAAGAAAATGAGTAACGAGTAGCGAGTAGCGAGTAATGAGTAATGAGTCACAAATCACCGATTCAGTAACAAAGATGGTAGTAACCATAAGAAATGATTTACTTGATACTCGCTACTTGGTACTCGCTACTTTCTACTTGCTACTCCTAACTCCGTCTTGGAAAGTTTTGGGGACGGAAACCGACACCCCAAACTTTCCGCTAACTCCTAACTGTCATTTGATTACTTTCAACTTTGGACTGATAATTTTGATTTTGTGGAAGTGGTTTTCCAGCATTTAATGCATAATTAGTCGCTAAAAGTCTTAACCACAAACCTGGATAGTTAGTTTCTATTTTTGGCTGCATTTGTAAAACAAATTTACCAAACCATTTACCGAATACAGCACTAACTATACTGTGTCGGGTAAAGTCGATGTAATTACCAACCCACCTCAGTAAATCTTTTGCACCTGCAAGTTGCCAAATCCACAACAGTAATGCGGGATTTTTTTTAGCTGCTTTTAATGCAAGTCGGTTAAAAGTTGATAAATCGAATCTATCCTTAATAAAATTATCCGCTACTTCTGCTGGCTCATCTGCTAAAAGCCCAAAAAAGTTATTCAGCATAGCGTTGATACGTTCTGGTGGTATAAATTTCCCAGTGGGAACCATCATCCCCTTGGAAAACATCCACGTTACGGCAATATTATTTTGGAAAGCACGAATTTGATTTAAATGTTTGGCAGAAAGTAAGTCGTGTTTGAGTGCTGTATCCAAGAGTTCCGTTAATCTTTCGAGATTGCGGACTAAAGAACCAAAACCGGTAAATACCAAAGGAGACTGGAGCGATGCTGCATCACCTATAGCTATTAGACGATTAAAAGCAACAGTTCTATCGCTACTTCCCACACTGAAATGTCCGGGTATATATCCAAACGTTGGCTTTTTCCACTTGAGTTTATCCATATCGCAACGACGATATTCTGGCAAAATCGTGAAAAAGTCTTCGTACATCTCCAGCAATGAGCCGGGATTCTCTGCATTTACCTGGTGATAGTGAAATAGATAA